>JAFDEK010000174.1 GCA_019310385.1 Deltaproteobacteria bacterium | reverse complement strand
TCACCGCCATGCGCGAGACCCGAACCAGGCGCGGCCAGCGCATGGCCTTCGCGACCCTCGAGGATCTCGAAGGCAGCTTCGAGCTGGTGATCTTCTCCGACCCCTATGCGGAGTTCTGCGAGCTTCTGCGCAGCGCCAAGGGGGGCGAGGAGGGGGGAGGGCCGACGCCGCTCCTCGTCTCGGGAACCCTCGAGGAGGGCGATCCGCCCAAGATCCTCATGCGGGACGTCGTGCGCCTCGAAGAGGCAGAGCAGAAACTCTCGGCGACCTTGCGGGTTCGCATGATAGAGCGGGACATCAACCGCGACCGCCTGGTCGCCCTGCGCTCGCTGCTGCGCGCCAATCCCGGCGATTGCGCGGTAGTGGTGCATGTCTTGATTCCCGGCGAGAGCGAGACCACGATCTCGGTAGGGGCGATCCGGGGCGTTCAACCGAGTCCGGCGGTATGCCGAGACGTAGATGCACTCTTCGGACGCAAGGTGACGGAGCTATGTCTGTGAGACGTGAAGGTTTGCGGGTGTTGTCGGTGTTTTGGGTGGCGGCGCTGTCGATGGTGGCGCTGTGGGTCGCCACGCCAGCCGGCGCCGAGGTGCGGCGCATCGAGGCCGTGGGCGCGGTGCCGGTCTACGCGGACCAGGCCGACTCCATTGCGCCTCGGGATGCGGCCATCCGCAAGGCCCTGCGCGAGGCCGTAGAGCGGGTCGCCGAGGAGTTCATTGCCGAGATTCCCCTCACCGGCCCCGCAGCTGGCGTCCCGGCCCCCGACGAGCCCGCCCTCATCGACGTGGAGGGCGCCGAGGCCCTGGACTTCGACGCGGTACTGGGAAAGAAGATGGTGCACTACACCTCCCGCTTCAGGGTGGTGGAGGATCGCGGCGAGCGGCCGGCGCTCTTTGCCGAGGATCCCAGGGTCACCTCGGAGTACGTCGTCATCGTCGACGTTCACGTGGACGTCGAGCGGGTGCGCAAGCGGCTGGTGCAGAAGGGAATCATCCCCGAGGGGACAGCTGTGGGTGAAGTGCACACCCTCTACCTCGAGGTCGAGGGGCTGACCGTGTATCCCGCCTTCCAGCGGCTGCGCGAGCTCCTGCTCGACGATGAGATCGGGGTCGAGTCCGTAATCGTGGTCGACCTGCGGCACGGCCGCACCCTGCTGCGTCTCGAGGCCGAAACCGGCGCCGTGGAGCTGCTCGAGAGTCTCCTGACGCTGGCGCCGCCCGAGATGAAGCTGGTGCCCCTCCACGCCGCTCCCAACCGGGCCCACATCGCCATCGAATGGAGCGGCCCCGTGGCGCTGCCGGGAGACGAGGCGGGCTCGTAGGAGCTTCTGCGCGAGGAAGGCTGAGCCCCGCCGGGGGATTGACACCCGCCGGGCAATTGACACCCAGGAAGCAAAACGGTAAAAGTTCCGCCTCGTTAGCCCGCTCAGGCACGTAGCTCAGGGGCTAGAGCGCCGCCTTGACACGGCGGAGGTCGGCGGTTCGATCCCGCCCGTGCCTACCATGCCCGCGGCGCGTTCACCGCAGACCCGCTGTGAGGCAGACCCGAAGTTGGTCAGACCGGAGTACCACGAAGTGAAGACCCGCCCGAAGATCCGCCCGCGCTCATGAGCGACATCAGCGTCCGTCTCCCCGACGGAAAGACGTTGGCGGTGCCCCATGGTTCGACGGTACTCGCGGTAGCCGAGCAGATCGGCCCCGGCCTGGCCAAGGCCGCGCTGGCCGGTCGCATCGACGGCGAGCTGGTCGACCTGCGGCAGCCGCTCCGCGACGACGTCGCTCTCGAGATCGTGACCAGTCGTGACGACGCGGCGGGTGAGCTGATTCGCCATTCCGCGGAGCACGTGATGGCCGATGCCGTCAAGCAGCTCTTTCCCGATGCGCAGATCGACGTCGGACGCAGCGACCACAGTGAAAAATTCCAGTACGACTTCCTGGTCGACCGGCCCTTCACGCCCGAGGACATCGAGCGCATCGAGAAGCGCATGCAGGACATTCTCGGTCAGGGACAGGGCTTCGAGCGGGAGATCGTGAGCCGCGAGGAGGCCCGCCGGGTGCTCTCCAGCATGGGGGAAGAGCTCAAGCTCTCCCGCCTGGAAGACATCCCGGATGAGGCCGAGATCACCCTGTATCGCCACGGTGACTTCGTCGACCTGTGCCGTGGCCCCCACGTGCAGAGCACCTCCCAGATCGGCGCCGTGAAGCTCACCGAGGTCTCGGGCTCCTACTTCCGCGGCGACGAGTCCGGGCCGAAGCTGCAGCGCATCTACGGCACTGCCTTCGCGTCCGCAAAGGAGCTGCGGCAACACCTCCAGCGCCTCGAAGAGGCGCGCAAGCGCGACCACCGGCGCGTCGGCGTGGATCTCGAGCTCTTCCATCTCGACGCCCTGGCGCCGGGCTCTCCCTTCTACCTGCCCAAGGGCATGACCGTCTACAACGGCCTCGTGGACTTCGTGCGCAGCCTCTATCCGCGCTACGGCTACCAGGAGGTCATGACGCCCCAGCTCTGCCGCGCAGAGCTCTACAAGATCTCTGGCCACTACGACATGTTCCGCGAGGATATGTACTTCTTCGAAGGCTCCGACGATGAAGAGGAGATCGGCGTCAAGGCGACCAACTGCCCGGGCCACTGTCAGATATTCGGGATCGGGCTGCGCTCCTATCGCGACCTTCCCCTGCGCTTCGCCGAGTTCTCCCGCCTGCACCGCAACGAGCGCAGCGGCACCCTGAGCGGCCTGGCCCGGGTGCGGTCCATGGCCCAGGACGACGCCCATATCTTCTGCGAGCCGGAGCAGGTCACGGCCGAGGTCGACAGCTTCTTCGAGATGGTGCGGGAGATCTACGAGGCGCTCGGACTCGAGGGCGTGGAGATCGCCGTCTCGACCCGCCCGGAGGAGTCCCTGGGCGACCCGCAGGATTGGGAGCAGGCCGAGAAGATGCTCGTCGAGAGCGTCGAGCGCGCCGGCTACCCGTGCAAGATCAAGCCCGGCGACGCGGCCTTCTACGGCCCCAAGGTCGAGGCGGACTTTCGCGATGTCCTGGGGCGGGCATGGACCCTGGCGACCATCCAGATCGACATGGCGATGCCGGCGCGCTTCGGCCTCAAGTACGTGGGCCGCGACGGCGAGAGCCACCAGCCCGCGATGCTGCACCGCGCGATCCTCGGCTCCCTCGAGCGCTTCATGGCGCTCCTCATCGAGCACACGGGCGGAGACTTCCCATTTTGGCTGGCTCCGCTGCAGGTGGCCGTGCTGCCGATCTCTTCGGATCAGGCCGGGCACGCCCGCGCGGTAGAGCGTAAACTCCGCGACGCGGGAATTCGCGTCGAGCTGGACGACCGCAGCGAGACCCTGGGCTTCAAGATCCGGGAGGCCGAGCTGCAGAAGGTCCCGCTCTCGCTGGTGATCGGAGAAAAGGAGCAGGCCGACGGCACGGTGACGCCGCGGCTGCGCAAGTCCAAGAAGAAGAAGTTCGAGTCGCTGGGCATCGACGAGCTCGTGTCCCAGCTTGCCAAGAATGTCGCCGAGAGGCGGATGGGGCCCTTCGTCTAGAATCTCTTCTAGAACGGGAGAGCCCTTGAGTCTGTACGGCAGGAGGAATTACCCATAACAGTACGATCCAGGTTTAGAGCAGTCGCCCCTGAGAAGGACACTACCCGCGTGAACGAGCGAATTCGCGTTCGCGAGGTGCGGGTGATCGGGGAGAACGCCGAGCAGCTCGGCATCATGACGCCCGAGGATGCACTCGTGAAGGCCCGGGAGGTCGGTCTCGATCTCGTCGAGGTGGCGGCCGCATCGCGCCCGCCCGTGTGTCGAATCATGGACTACGGGCGCTACAAGTACGAGCAGAAGAAGAAGCGTTCGGGGAAGAGCAAGCAGGCCCACGCCGCGAGCTTGAAGGAGATCAAGCTCAGGCCCGGGACCGACATGCACGACCTGACCTTCAAGCTGAACAAGGTCCGGCGCTTCCTGATGGACGGCGACAAGGTCAAGGTCACGGTCATGTTCCGGGGTCGCGAGATGGTTCACACCTATCGCGGCCGCGGGCAGCTCAAGCAGGTGATCGAGCTGCTGGGGCCGATTGCGAGGATGGAGAATCCGCCCCGCATGGAGGGCCGCTTCATGTCCATGATCCTCGTGGCCGATCGCGAAGTGGTCGCGGAGCTGAAGCGGGTCGAGCAGGACGAAAACCCCGTGGTGGTGGAGGAGCCGACATCCACCGCGAAGGACGAGCGCAGGGCGCGCAAGCTCGAGAAGGAGAAGGCCCTGCACGACTCTGAGAATGAGGCCGAGCACGAGGAGAGCGACCCGGAAGCGGGTGCGCCCGAGAAGGATGAGCCTCCGGAGGCCGAGGAGACCCAGGCTGAGGAGATCAAGGCCGGGGAGACCAAGGCCGGGGAGTAGCGGCTGCGGAGATCGATGGGGCGCTGCGTGCGCCTCGAAGAGTTCGAGGAGACAGAAATGCCGAAGATGAAGTCACATCGGGGAGCTGCGAAGCGCTTCAGCAGGACGGGAACCGGAAAGATCCGTCGGCGGAAGGCTTTCAAGCAGCACATCCTGACCAAGAAGAACACCAAGCGGAAGCGCCGTCTGCGAGACGGCGCTCTGGTCGCCCACGTCGACGAGGGACGCGTGAAGCGGATGCTGCCGGGCTTCTGATCCGGTCGATAGAGAGAGGAGGCACGACATGGCTCGCGTAAAGAGAGGAGTCGCGGCGCGCAAGCGGCGCAATCGAGTACTGAAGCTGGCAAAGGGTTACTCTGGCGCCCGCAGCAAGCTCCACGGAACGGCCCAGGAGGCTGTCGACAAGGCCGGCGTCTACGCGTATCGGGATCGCAAGCAGCGCAAGCGCGTCTTCCGCAGGCTCTGGATCGCGCGCATCAATGCGGCCTGCAGACAGCACGGTCTGTCCTATAGTCGATTCATCGACGGGTTGAAGAAGGGCGGCGTGGAGATGGACCGGAAGGTGCTCGCTGAGCTGGCGATCTCCGATCCCAAGGCCTTTGCGGATCTGACCGCGCTCGCGAAGGCGGCGGCCTGATCCCGGGCTTCGCCATGCCCGGGGCCACGTGCAGTACAGGTGCAGTAGAGGTTCTCGCAGAGCGTCCTGCAGCGTAAGGGGGAACGAGGGATGACGAAGGCGGAAATCGTCGAGCAGATCTACGAGCGAGTTGGCTTCTCCAAGAAGGAGGCAGCCGAGCTCGTCGAAAAGGTCTTCGACATCATGAAGGAGACCCTCGCGGAAGGCGAGAAGGTCAAGATCTCCGGCTTCGGCAACTTCGTCGTGCGCGAGAAGAACGCCCGCAAGGGCCGCAACCCGCAGACGGGCCAGGAGATCCTGCTGGAGGCGCGGCGTGTTCTCACCTTCAAGCCCAGCCTGGTGCTCAAGAACATCCTCAACGACGAGGTGGTGGAGTCCGCTGCCGAGTCCGACGCGGAGGAGGAAGAGAGCACTCCGTGAGAGGGTGAGCGGAGAGGGGACAGGGTAGACACGAAAGGCGGAGTGGGGGGCGGATGGCGGCGCGGCGCACGAAGCGAGGCAACGACAAGACGGGAGGCCGCAAGGCGACCCGGAAGCGCTCCGCAAGCTCCAACACGACCGCGAAACCGCGCAAGCGACCCCACGCCAAGAACGCGCCCCAGTCTGCCGCGGCGACGCCCGGCGCGCTGCCCGAGGACGGGAAGCTCTACTACCGCATTGGAGAGGTGAGCCGGATCACCGGCGTCAAGCCCTACGTGCTGCGCTACTGGGAATCCGAGTTCCGTTGGATGTCGCCCCAGAAATCGCGCTCGAAGCAGCGCCTCTACCGCCGCAAAGACATCGAAATGATCCTGCTGATCCGCAGGCTCCTCCACGAGGAGCGCTATACGATCGCGGGCGCTCGCAAGCGACTGCGCGAGCTCGGCGTGGGCCGGGCGCTCGAAGAGGGCGCTCCGCGGGCCGCGAGCACGGATTCGCTCGAGCTGTCCGGTGAGGCGAGAGGAGACCTGCCCGGCCGCTTCCGCCAGATCCGCGAGGAGCTCGAAGCGATCCGCAGCCTCCTCTAGACCCCCGCCAGACTCCTGCCAGACCACCCCCGGCTCCCGAAGCCAGAGATCCCTGGCCTGTGCACCCATCTGGAGACCCGCGGGTACGCCCGCATGGTGCCCGATGAAGCACGGGTAATCCGGGATCCCTGGGTCGTGCACCCGTTGGGAGACCCGCGGGATGGCCCTCAGGCGGGCTCGAGCTCCAGGCGGAGGCCCGAGAGGAGCCCCAGCCAGATCGGTCCCTCGCGCCGGTAGCGCGCCGGCTCGGTCTCGCCGGCGGCGTGGATTTCCACCTCGGCCTGGATGAGCTCGAGGCGGTCGTCGAGCTCGCCGACGCCGCGGACGTTGGGAATTGGCTCCATGCCCTTCAGCAGCACGGCCCCCGTGATCCCACCCGCGCGCAGCGGGGGGGC
>JAFDEK010000173.1 GCA_019310385.1 Deltaproteobacteria bacterium | reverse complement strand
GTCGAGGAAGGCGTCCCCGGCGCGACCGCAGCCGCAGGGCCCCTTGAGGCGCGTGCCGATGTCGCCGATCCGGTAGCGGATCAGGGGGGTGGCGTCGTTGGAGAGCCCGGTCACGAGGAGTGGGCCCCGCTCCCAGCCCTCGCCCTCCTCGGTCACCTCCACCTCCACGATGCAGTACTCCATGTCGACGTGGAGACGCTGCTGTGCGCAGGCCGTCATGGACACGGCGAACTCGGCGCTCCCGTAGCGGTCCCGCACCGGCGCGCCGAAGGCCTCTTCGATGGTGTCGCGCTGAAAGGCCAGAAGGGACTCGGAGGAGGTGAAGACGGCCTGGATGCGTCCGGGGGGCAGGGGGCGGCCCTCATCCAGCATGGCGCGGCCCACCAGGTGGATCGACGAGGGATAGCCGTGGACGTAGCGCGCCGGGATCTCGTGGACGGCGTCCACGTAGTCGACCAGGGTGTCGGGCTTCATGTGGTAGAGCGAGAAGAGGATCTGGTGCGCGGCTCGATTGCTGCGCCAGTAGGGCGGGCCGACCTGCTCGATGGGAACGATGATCTTGCCGCCGAAGCTCAGGTAGGGGTCGTCGAGGGAAACGCCGGCCGTCAATCGCAGCCGATAGGCCACGGCGAACTCCTCGGCGAGGGTCTCCGCGGTGTGCCAGAGGGGGAGGGCGGTGCCCGTCGTCCCGCTGGTGTGTCCCACGAGCAGGCGCCGCGCCGGAATGTCGCTCGCAATGAAGGACTCGGGATTCGCGCGATAGGTGGACTTGTCGAGGGGCGGGAAGGCGGACAGGGTGCGGCGGATGGCCTCCGCGGGGTCCTGGACGTCGCTGGGCGGCGGCAGGTCGAGAGCCCGGTAGTGCTCGGTGTGCGCTCTTGCCCGCTCCACGAGCCGGTCGAGGCGCTGCCGTTGGTAGGCGTGGAGGAGCTCGAGGGGCCCCTCCATGGACTCCTGCCACTCGGTCAGCTTGCTGTAGAAGTGGGGCGTGAAGCGTGCGCGCCGGATCTGGTAGCCCGCAAGGCTGCAGGCCCAGTTCTGCGCGATGATGGGAAGTCGCCGGTAGAGCTCGGCTCTCATGGCTCCATTCCGATATCACACCCCTGCCGAATGGTCCGCCTCAGGCGGAGAAACGGTCATACGACCGAGGAGAAAACACCACATTATCATTCTACCTTCTCCCCGGCCATCCCGACGGGGATCCGCCGCCGCCCTGCTACTGGGGAATGTAATCGGGCAGCAGCGGCGTGAACTGCTGCGCAAAATCGACGATTGCGTCCTCGGCCGCCTGCTCGTCGCTCCGGACGATCGGCGTCGTGAGGCGAAAGAGCGACCCGTCGGTGCGGCGGCGGGTCGCCCGATCCCAGAATTTGTAAATGATCACATCGTGGAGCCTCGCGATGATCCGTCCCCGGGATTGGTACCAGAAGTAGACCAGCTGGCGTGCCTCTCCCTTGGCGATCACGAAGCGCTTCGCTTCACCCTCCAGCTCCCCCGACCGGAAGGGCACGACGCGGTTGTCGATGATGTCCCAGCCCGAGCCCGGCAGGCAGTGCTCGGGCGGATGGATCGAGTTCTCCCCGGCGCCGCCGCCCTGCTTGCGGACCTGGGTCTCGTGGTAGTTCGCGCTCACGTTGACCCACTGCCGAAGCGTCGGGTTGTAGTAGCTGCAGATGATGTCGTCGGTTGCGCCCAGGTTCGCGATGACCTCTTCCGTCATGTGCTCGACGCCCTGGCAGCGCCACTCGCCGATCTCCAGGGGAAACTCGTCGAAGCGGACGCGCTCGGGAATCACCTCCTCGGTGGCGAGGTAGTGATAGATGTAGAAGTTCAGTCCCACGAAGAGGATGGCGACGACAGTCTTGGTCACGCGCGGCCCTCCGCCTGGGGGGGCGAGGCCCGCCGGGTCGCCGGCCACAGCAGGTTGAGGAGTCGCGCCTCGGCGAGCAGCAGGACGAAGGCCACGCTGAAGGTGATCATCCCCTGGAACTCGTGAATGAAGCCTCCTGCGGCCTCCACCCCGTGGTGGTAGGTCAGGAAGCCCGTGATCGCGACCCGGATCGCATTGACGAGGATCGCGATGGGGAAGGTCGAGACGACGATGACGAGCTGCTGGATCGGGCGCCCCTTGCGAAAGAAGTGGGCGAACACGACGCCCAGGGTCAGCAGCGCCATCAGGGAGCGCAGCCCGCTACAGGCCTCCGCGACGAAGAGCTGGGTGTTGGCCAGGTGGATGATGTTCCCTTCGAGGAGCGCCGGGATGTGGAGCAGGTGGAGCGTCCAGACCGCAGCCGAGGCGGCGATGAGCTGGAGCGGAAAGGCAATGATGTTCACCAGGGACTGGGGGAGCGGCACCATCAGGAAGAGGAAGCAGAGGGGGAAGGCCAGGATCCGGGTGACCTGCCTGCCGAAGAGGAGCAGCACCATGCCGATGAGCGTGAGGACGAAGCCCATGCGCATGGACATGAGCTCGACGCCCAGGCGGCCTACGGTCAGCGCGCCGGCGCCGGCGCCGAGGGGGATCAATCCGAGCCAGCTGCCCTCGGCGGGGGCGCGCTGGAGCTGCGGCCACTTCTCCCAGGCGAAGTAGATGGCGAGGGGGACGATCAAGAAGCCGTGGGAGTAGTCGTCCACGGCTTTCCAGTGCAGCATCATGTAGTAGAGGATCGGGGCGTAGACCAGCAGGACAGCCCCGATGACGCCGAGCTTGCCCAGCAGGAGCGGCCGCCCGGTCGGCAGACGGCCGGCGCCCGAGGACACCGGTCCCTCCATCACCTCTTCCTGGCTCATGCGCTACCCCGCAGGTCGCGCTCGAGTACGTCCACGATGCGTGTCGCCGCGCTGCCGTCCCAGAGCTCCGGAACACGGCCCTTCTTGCCGTGTCCCTCGAGCACCTTGCGCACCTCGCTGCGAATGGTCTCAGGGTCCGTCCCCACGATGGTGTTGCTCCCCTCGCTCACCGTCACCGGTCGCTCGGTGCTGTGGCGAAGAGTAAGACATGTGACGCCCAGTGCGGTGGTCTCCTCCTGGATTCCCCCCGAGTCGGTCAGCACCAGGCGAGCGTCGGACATGAGGCGCAGGAAATCGAGATATCCCTGGGGCTCGACCATGTGCAGACCGGGCGCTTCCCCCCCGAGGAGCTTTCCGATGGCGGCGACGGTCCGAGGATGGGCGGGAAACACGATGGGGATCTCCCGGTGGATCTCCTCGAGGACGCCGAAGAGCCGCCCGAGCTGCTCGGGCTCGTCCACGTTGCTCGGGCGGTGCAGGGTGAGGAGCGCGTAGCCGTCCGGCTCGAGGCCGAGGCGCTCCAGGGTGTCGAGCTGCCTGGCCTCCGCGACCTTCGCGAGGAGGGTGTCGATCATGACGTTTCCCACCATGTGGATCTGGTCCTGGGGCACGCCCTCCCTGAGCAGATTCTCGCCTCCCGCTCGCTCGGTCGTGAACAGCCAGCGGGAGACCGCGTCGGTGAGGATCCGGTTCAGCTCTTCCGGCATTTCGCGGTCGAAGGAGCGCAGGCCCGCCTCGACGTGGGCCACGGGGATCCCGAGCTTCACCGCGGCCAGAGTCGCGGCGAGGGTGGAGTTGACGTCCCCGACGACCAGCAGCGCATCGGGGCGGCGCTCGACCAGCAGCGGCTCCATCTGCATGAGCACCTGGGCGGTCTGGGCCCCGTGGGGGCCCGAGCCCACGCCCAGATTGACGTCCGGGGCCGGAATGCCCAGATCCGCGAAGAAGCTCTCCGACATGGCGGCGTCGTAGTGCTGGCCCGTGTGGACGAGGCAGGTTTCGAACCTGCTTCGAGCGTTCAGCTCACGCAGCAGGGGCGCGATCTTCGTGAAGTTGGGTCGTGCGCCGGCTACTGCCACGATGCGTATCGGTAGGCCCGTCTCCGCGCCCTCAGCCCTCGTCATTCCGTCCGTCCTCGCCTTCGCTGGGTGTTGTTCTCTGGATACGCTCGGCCCATGGGGGAGTTCTTGAGTCTCGATCCCACGGCAGCCTGATTCGGTCTATCGCGGGTCCCACCGAACCCTCGATTGGCCCTGCCAGATCGATATGCGGGCCGATACGCGAACCGATTCTCGAATCCGCTCCTGAGCTGGCGTGTGAACTGTGTGCCATTCCCACCAGCGGGCGAAATCCTGCGAATGAAAGTGATGGATTATGCCCCTGAAGGGAGGAAAATGGAACAGCATAATGAGTGGACGGCCGATGGATGGGAAAGCGAATTCCCAATGGCGATTTATCTTCCATTATCTGGAAAATTGTTACACACTATGAGCAGTTTTTCGCCCTAATCCACGCCCCGGAGACCCTGGAGCCGGGGACCGTGTCAGCGCCGCGTCGGTCGGTATGTGCTTTGCATCGTCCGCGGCGGCTGCCGGCTTTTGCCCCGAGTGTTTTTGATCCCAACAATCGTCTGGGTAATGAAGGAATCGCTGCTGTGATGGCCGAACGCTTTCGAGTTCTGGTGATCGATGACGACCCTGGAATCCGCGACTACCTGGAGACCCTCGCCTCCCGACAGGGATACGACGTCACGGCTGTAGGGGACGGTGAGGAAGCGCTGTCCACCCTCGACCAGTCTCGCCCCGACATCGTGACCCTCGACGCCGTGCTGCCCGGTATGGATGGCCTCGAGATCCTGCGTCATCTCAAGCAGCGCATGCCCGAGGTTCCGGTGGTGATGCTCTCGGGTCACGGGCAGGCGCGCACCATCGTCGAGGCGATGAAGCTCGGCGCGTCGGATTTCCTGCGCAAGCCCTTCGAGGCCGAGGAGCTGGAGCTGGCATTTCAGAAGGCGCTGGAGAACCACGCCCTCAAGGAGGAGGTCGAGCATCTCCGGGGGAGGGTTCGCAACGAGCGCAGCATTCTCGGACTCTTCGGCGACAACCCGAAGATGCTCGAGATTCGCGAGATCATCGAGCAGGTCGCCGACACGGACATTACCGTGCTCATACGCGGAGAGAGCGGTACGGGCAAGGAGCTGGTGGCGCGGGGGCTCTACGCCCTTTCCGGCCGGCGCGATCGTCCATTCGTGAAGGTGAACTGCGCCGCGCTGCCCTCGGAGCTGCTCGAGAGCGAGCTCTTCGGCTTCGAAAAGGGGGCCTTTACCGGGGCCCAGAAGCGAAAGCTCGGCAAGTTCGAGTACGCGAACAACGGCACGATCTTCCTCGACGAGATCAGCGAGATGCACCCGGGCCTGCAGGCGAAGCTCCTCCAGGTGCTCCAGGACGGGGAGTTCTCCCGCCTGGGTGGCGAGAGCGACGTCAAGGTGAATACCCGCATCATCGCGGCCACCAACCGCCACCTCGAGCAGGCGGTCCGGGAGGGGAGCTTTCGGGAGGACCTCTACTACCGCCTCAACGTGGTGACGGTCAATCTGCCGCCCCTGCGCGACCGGATCGACGCCGTTCCCCTGCTCGTCGACCACTTTCTCCAGAAGTACAACGAGGAGTACCGCAAGAACCTCCGGGGGCTCACCCAGTCCACCATGGACGTCCTCACCGGCTACCACTGGCCGGGAAACGTCCGCGAGCTGGAGAACATGGTCAAGCGGATGGTGGTGCTCGGTAGTGAAGCGGCCGTGCTGCAGGAGATCGCGCAGCGCGAGAAGCCCGACGAAGGGGGGGACGGGAAGGGTGAGTTCGTGGACCTCGATGCACTGGGGGCGGACTTCTCCAGCAGTGGCGGACTCGACCTCAAGGCGATCTCCAAGCGTGCCGCTCAGATTGCTGAGAAGCGTGTGATCGAGCGGGTGCTGCACCAGACGCGTTGGAATCGGAAGGCGGCCGCTGAGCGGCTGCAGATCAGCTACAAGGCGCTCCTCTACAAGATGAAGGAGAACGGCCTGAGCGAGGGCCGCTAATCGCCATGGTGTCTACAGGAGTTTCGATGTCGCCTCTATTTCACTTTCGTTCAGCTTGCTGTGTCGCCCTGGTGGCGCTTCTGGCGCTGAGCTCCGCCTGCGCGAGCAAGCCGCCGCCGGCGCCGGTGCCCCCGGAGACGGTCGCAGGGGAGCGCGCGCCCTACGTGATCGGAGTCACGGACCAGCTCTCCATCACGGTGTGGCGCAATCAGGAGCTGAGCGTCCTGGTGCCCGTGCGCAGCGACGGCATGATCTCGGTGCCTCTGGTCGACGACGTGCAGGCGGAGGGACTGACGCCCGAGGAGCTCAAGGAGGTCCTCACCGAGGCTCTCTCGGAGTACATCAGCGCGCCCGACGTGACGGTCGTCGTGGTCGAAATGAACAGCAACGTCGTCTCGATCATCGGTGGCGGCACGGCGAGGTCGGGAGTCCTGCCCCTGCGGCGCGAGACCCGGGTGCTCGAGGCCGTCGCGGCCATGGGCGGCTTTACGGTCTGGGCAAAACGGAACAAGGTGAAGATCCTGCGGCCGACGCCCGGGGGCATGCTGGAGTACCGCTTCAACTACGGCGCCTTTCTCAAGGGCAAGGCCCCAGACTCCAACATCGTGTTGAAGGCCGGCGACACGATCGTGGTGCCCGACTAGGCGGTCGTTGATGTTGCGCGGATTCCGTACAGCCCTGCTGCTCCTCGCCTTGCTGCCACTG
>JAFDEK010000080.1 GCA_019310385.1 Deltaproteobacteria bacterium | reverse complement strand
CGCTTCACCCAGGCGGGCTCCGAGGTTTCGGCGCTGCTGGGCCGCATCCCCTCGGCGGTGGGCTACCAGCCCACCCTCGCCACCGACATGGGCGAGCTCCAGGAGCGCATTACGTCGACGAAGAAGGGCTCCATCACCTCGGTGCAGGCCATCTATGTCCCCGCTGACGACCTCACGGACCCGGCGCCCGCGACGGCGTTCACCCATCTAGACGCCACGACGGTGCTCAACCGCGCCATCTCGGAGCTGGGCATCTACCCCGCTGTGGATCCGCTGGACTCGACCAGCCGCATCCTCGATCCCCAGGTGATCGGCGACGAGCACTACCGCGTGGCGCGTGACGTGCAGAAGGAGCTGCAGAAGTACAAGGACCTGCAGGACATCATCGCCATTCTGGGCATGGACGAGCTCTCCGAAGAGGATCGCCTCACCGTCGACCGGGCGCGGAAGCTGCAGCGCTTCTTCTCCCAGCCCTTCCACGTCGCCGAGCAGTTCACCGGAACGCCGGGAGCCTACGTGAAGCTCGAGGACACGATCCGCGGCTTCCGCGAGATCCTCGAAGGCAAGCACGACGACGTTCCCGAGCAGGCCTTCTTCATGTGCGGCGGCATCGAAGAGGCCGTCGAGAAGGCGAAGAAGCTCTGATGCCGATCGAGCTCATCATCGTGACGCCCGAGGGCGAGTCCTTCTCGGGCAGCGTGGACCAGGTAGTGCTGCCCGGCTCCGAGGGCGACTTTGGGGTGCTGGAGCAGCACGAGCGCTTTCTCGCACCCCTGCGCCACGGCGCCATCGAGATCAAGACCGGCCAGAGCTCGGACTGGGCCGCGGTGTCGAGCGGCTTCGCGGACGTGAGCGCCGAGCGCGTCACCGTGCTGGCCGACTACTGCGCCCTCGCCCACGACATCGACGTCGCCATGGCGAAGGAGGAGCAGCGCGAAGCGGAGGCCGAGCTCGCCGCCCTGCCGGAGACCAACGAGCACGAGGCCCGGCGCGCCCAGCTCCAGGACGTGCTCCTGCACGCCAGCATCCAGCTCCACGTCGCCGAAAAGCGGATCTGAGCCGCGCGCGGCCGCGCTTCTGCGACACCAGGCCTCGCGCCTCTCCATCCGAAGCTTCCCGCACAGCCGCTCGATCGCGGTAGCGAGACCGTTATACTCGGCCTCGATCCGACCGCAGGAGACTGATGACGAGCGCCGGGGAAGCTGAGACCTTGGCCCGCGCGGCTGCGATCGCTCCGAACGACGCGTCCCCGTGCGGCAGGCGGCAGGCGCTCTGGCACCTCACCGCTCTCTTGATCTACCTGCTCGCCCTCGCGACCCCATTCCACGAGGTATGGCGCGAAGACCTCTCGGTCGTCGTGCCCATGTTCACGCGCGCGGAGCCGTCCTCGGGCAACAACTCGTCATTCTGGATTCGAATCGGGGAGGCGGACCAACATTTCGTCGCCTGGCAGGTCTCGCGCAATGCCCGGGTGCTGCTCAGCGAGCCCGGACGTCTCTTCGACACCGAGCAGTGCCACCCCACGCCCCGGTCCATGGCCCAGGGCGAGCCGATGATCGCCCTGGGGGTCCTCGGCATGCCCTTCTGGCTCGCGACCGGCGACCCGCTGCTCACCTACAACGGCGTCCTCGCCTTCGCGATCCTGCTCGCCGCCCTGGCGATGTACTGGCTCATCAGGGAGTGGACGGGCTCGGCGCCGGCCGGCATCGCGGCCGGGCTCCTCTACGCCTTCTTTCCACACAAGCTGGCCGACATCAATCACTACTTCATCCACGACACCACCTGGACCGTTCTCGCCCTGCTCTTCGCCCATCGCCTCTTCGCCCATCGCCACATGGCCCGCGGCCGCTGGCGGGACGCTCTTGCTCTGGCCTTCTGCTGCGCCATGCAGATGGCGGGCAGCTTCTATCCCTTCGTGTCGGCTGCCCTCCTGGCCCTGCCCTTCCTCGCCTGGCTCGTTGCCCGCTACGGCTTGCGCGGCCTGCCCCCTGCGCCGACCGTCACGGCCGTGGTACTCGTGGCCGCCGCCGGCTACGGGATCTTCGCTCCCTACGTCACGGTGGCGGCCGATGGCGTGCTCGGGACCCGCACCACCCAGGACTTCGCGACCTGGGCGATGCTGCTGCCCGGCGGCAACCGCTTTCCGGGATGGACCGCCATCGCGCTCGCCCTCTGCGCCTTCGTGCCGGCACGCGGGCGAGCGCGGGGCGCCGACCTCGGCGATCCCCGCATGGCGCTGCTCGCCGGCGCGGCCCTGGTGGGCGCTGTGGCGATCAGCGCGAGTTCCCGTTACGACGCGCCGCTGCTCTACCAGGCTCTCTCGGCGCTGCTGCCCGGGTTCGACAACATCCGCCGGCCCAACGAGATCCTCTCCGGCCTGCACATCTGTCTGTGCATCCTCTCCGGTCTGGGCTGCGCGATGCTGCTGGACCGGGTACCGGCGCGACACGCGGCCGTGGTCACGGGCGCTTTCCTCGCGTTGGTGTTCGCCCTCACGATCCGCCCGGCCTGGCTCGCCCTCGAGCCACCCGTGGTCTATCGCGCCCTCCCCGCCCGCCCGGCCGACAAGGAGCTGCACTTCTACGACGCCCTGGCCCGCGCGGGCAACGCGGGCCCCGTGCTCGAGCTGCCGCGGCACGGCAGCCTGCAGGAGGCGAAGCGTGTCCTGCTCATCGGCTACCACGGCCGCCGCAGCTCCGCCTGTCTCAACGCCCTGTCGCCCGTGGGCCGCGAGGTACGAGCCATCGCGAACCGAGTCTCCGAGCCCAGCGTCCTCGCGAGGCTGCGCGACATGGGCTTCACCACGCTCGTGGTGCACCACCCGCCCCATCTGGGAGAGCGCGCCGCGGGGGCCTTCGCCCGGCAGATTCGGGAGGCTGCCGCGCGGCCGGGTGCCCCCCTGCGCCGCATCCACGGCATCGACTCCATGACGGCTTACGCGATCGAGTCGCCGCCGCGGCCGGGCGCCGAGCCGCGCGATCGCTGACCCGGGCGAGCACTCGATCGAAACGCCGCATAGCATCGGCGCCTCGCATGTCGAGTGCACCGACTGATTACAGAGCGGGAGACATTGCATGAACTTCATCAAGACCACCCTGATCGGCGGCCTGATATTCCTGGTACCGCTAATCGTACTGATCGTCGTGATCGGACAGGCGATCGGTGTCCTGATAGTCGTCGCCGAGCCGATCGCGGAGTTGATACCGGCCGAGACGGTCGCTGGTATCGCGCTCGTCAACCTGATCGCACTGGGTGCCGTCATCTTGCTGTGCTTTCTGGCCGGCCTCGTGGCGCGCTCCGCCGCTGCGCGCAAGCTGACCGACATGGCCGAGTCGAAGGTCCTGCAGAAAATCCCCGGCTATACCATCATCAAAGGCATCGCGAGCGCCTCGAAGTCGAGCGGATCGGCGAGGAGCGCGTCGTCGTCTATTTCCCGGGATCGCCGAACGCCTGGTCGGGTATTGTCAACATCGTCATGGCGAAACAGGTCCGGCCTGTTGATGTCCCCATCATGTCGGTCTTCGAGCATGCGGAACGGCTCGGGAAGGGCGCGCACGAGATGCTGGCCGGGGAGTTGCAGTCTGCCGAAGCACGGAGCGCCAGCTAAGCTGAACCAACGAGCCATCTTCCCGCGTCAGACGACAAGCAGTTGACCCGGGCGGGAGCCGAGCGATCGCTGACTCGGGCAAGAGACCCGCGGGCTGCGCCGCGAGGTCGGTCTTCGGCTGCACTCCTGGGACGTCTTTGCCGGGCCCCGCCCTCGAGCTGGAGGGTCCGAGTGCTCCGAGTACGACGCCCGCGTCTCTCAGAGGCCGAGAACCAGACGGATTCCGTCCTCGACCTCTCTCATCTTCGGTCGCGGGAGCTCGCGCACGCGCTCCTCGAGGAATTCCCGATCCAGGGTGACGAGCTGCGAGACGTTGATGACCGAGGGCCTGCCGAGACCCGCTTCGCGGCGGCTGAGCGAGACGTTTCCCGGAGCAGCGGCGAGCCGGCGATTCGAGGTAATCGTCGCCGCGATGATGGTCTTGATTGCGCTTCGATTGAACGCGTCCGTCTGAACGACCAGAACGGGCCGCCGGAATCCGGGCTCTGAGCCGCGCGGCGATGGCAGGCTCGCCCACCAGACTTCACCTCGCCGGATCACCAGTCTTCTTCCCCACCCCGATCACAGAGAAGCGACGCACCCTGGAGAGCCTCGATTGCGGGATCGAGCCCGGATTCGTCCGGATCCTGTTCGTACAGCGCGTCCAGCGCGCCCGTCAGCGCGGCACCCTCATGATCTACGAGAAATGCCGCGAGCGCGCGCTGATACAGCTCGCTGCGACTGCTTCCAAGTCGGCGCGCGAGTCGCTCGCAGCGCTCGAATAGATCGTCGGGGATCGAGACAGCGGTCTTCACGGTGCCGCATAGTATAACCTGGGTTATGGTGGCCTTGAGCTTCACCTTCCCGTTTTCGACCTCGACGCGGAACTTCACCTTTTCGACCCCGAGCTTCTTCTTGATCGCGGCCTCCTGCTTGGCGACGGCGGCCTGCAGCTTCTTGGGGGTGAGCTTGCTGGTGTCCTGGCCACAGGAGCGAGCCGCCTTCAGGTAGTCGTCGAAGATGTCCTTCTTGGTGCCGGGCTTGCTCTTTGCCGCGGCCGGAGCAGGGGGAGGCGTCTCGGCGCGCTCCCGCTCCCGTAGGTTCGCCTTGAAGACGTGCCGCTGGTAGCTCCCCTTCTCGATCTTGCGCAGGGTGTCGTCCCACCTGCGCTTGAGGGTGATGAAGCGCGACTGGAGCGAATTGAACTTGAAGCGCTCGGCGGTGTTCTGGATCGGCGTGTTGGAGAAGCGCAGGACCATCTTCTGCACCTCGCCGCGCAGCATGGCGGGCTCCCGGGGCCGCGCGCCGAGGAAATACTGCTCGTAGTCGAGCCTCAGCTGCTTGATCTTGATGTCCAGCGTGCGCAGCTCTTCGTCGGTCGACACGGCGGGGGCTCCTTCACGGGGTGATTCGGCCACCCTCGCGGGGCGCTTTAGTGGGAGCCGGGATGGCCGATCGGGACAAGGGTCTCGCCGTCTGTCGCCTGCCGCCCGGGGCCCCCGGGGGCGTGACGGGCCCCTCGTATTCGGGCGGCGCCTGGCGCCGGGAACAGAGGAGCTATCGACTACGCGTCATGGAGCGAATCGCCTTCCGCAACGCCCTGCTGCTCGACCCCGAGGCCAGCTCGCCGGCCCCCGGTGGCCTCGTGGTCGAAGGCGGCCGGATCATGGACACGCTCGCTCCGGGCCAACGGATCGAGGATGCGCGGGAGGTGGATCTCGCTGGGCGTGCCCTATCGCCGGGTTTCCTCGACCTCCACTTCCACGGCGAGCTGGTCTTCGCCGGCCCCGGCGAGCTGCACGACATGCTCCGCCGAACCGCAGCGGCCCAGCTGCGTCATGGCGTCACGGGATTCCTCGCCACCACGATGGCGTGGGGTCCCGAGCGGCTGGCGCGTCATCTGGATGAAATAGCGTCATTCATGACGCAATCGAATCGCGTCAATGACGCAGCTCTCCTCGGCGTCCATCTGGAAGGCCCGTGGATCAATCCGGCGGCAGCGGGTGCCCAGCCCGCGGAGGCTACGCGGAGCTTCTCGGCATCTGATGAAAAAGAGCTTCTACCTCGGACAGATGGGCTGGTGAAGATGGTCACTCTGGCACCCGAGCTGCCGGGCTCGGAACGCCTGCTCGACGCGCTGGCCCGGCGCTCGGTCGTGGCTGCTCTCGGGCACAGCCTGGCCGATCGCGCGTCGATTGACGCAGGCATCGCGAGCGGAATGACGCACGTGACGCACCTCTTCAACGCGATGGGGCCCATGCACCAGCGCGAGCCTGGGGTCGCGGGTCACGCCCTGGCGGACGATCGGCTGAGCTGTGACGTGATTTGCGACGGCGAACACGTCCACCCCGCCATGCTGAAGCTGGCCGCTCGAGCAAAAGGGGATCGGCTGATTCTCATCACCGACCGCATCGAGCTGCCCGGGGCCGCGGGCCAGCGCGCCGGCTCAGAGGCGGCTGTGTCCGCCGCGTCATTCGGGTCCGGCGCGGTGCTGGACGACGGCCGCGCTCTTCGCCTGGCCGACGGCCGGCTGGCGGGCAGCAGCCTGACCCTCGACCGCGCCCTGCGCAACGCCCGGTCCTTCGGCGTCATGAACCGACTCGAAGCGGTCGCGGCCAGCACGCTGCGGCCCGCCCGGGTGCTGGGGATCGAGTCCGAGCGCGGCACCTTGCGGCGGGGCGCCCGAGCGGACCTGGTGGTTCTCGACGAATCGGACCGGGTGCAGGAGACGTGGCTCGGCGGGGAGCGGGTCTTTGCGCGGGAGTCCCGGGACTGAAGGGGCGTCCTCGGACGCGCCGCATGATTCGCCGGGCTTCGGGACGCAGAGGAGTGGGCCTGGTCTGAAGCTCCGGGCTCAGGGGTCCACGCCCGGCCATTCGGCCGCGGCCAGCATCGCGTCGACACGCAGACTTGCCGCATCGGGGAGCTCGCCCGCGCCCAGGGGAGCGACCTCGCCCACGAGCCGCTCGCCCAGCTCGTCGCGCAAGACCTCGAGATTCGCCGCGTCGGCGGCGGAGAGCGGCCCGCCGGAATGGGAGATCACTACGCCCGCGAGGCGGAGTCCGCGCGCAGCGAGGGCGTCGAGGGTGAGGCGGGTGTGGTTGATGGTTCCCAGAGCTGCCCGTGCGACGACGAGCACCGGAAGCGCGAGGCTCTGCGCGAGATCCGCCATGGTGGCGTCGTCCCGGGTCGGGACCAGCAGGCCTCCCGCGCCTTCGACCACCATGAAGGCATGGCGTGCCGCCAAGGAGGTGTACGCGGAGAGGACCGACTCGAGCTCCACGACTCGGCCCTCGTGACGGGCCGCGACGTTGGGCGCCGCCGGCAGTGCAAAACGCAGGGGGCACACCTCGTCGAGGGAGTCCCCGCTGCCAGTGGCTTCCTGGAGCGCGATGGCGTCGAGGGGCCCCGCGCTGGCCACGCCTGTCTCCATGGGCTTCATGGCTCCGACATCGAGACCCCGGGCCCGCAGCGCACGCACTAGCGCGCAGGCGACCACCGTCTTACCCACTCCGGTGTCGGTTCCGCTGACGAAGATCCCCGTCGCCACTGCGCTTGCTCCCTGCTCATGTCGCGCGGCTGACGCCTCTCGCGAACTCAGTGCTCCGCCACCACCTCGATCAAGGCGTCCACCAGGGCGTCGATCTCGTCCTCGCCATGGGTCGCCATGGGGGTGATGCGCAGCCGCGCGCTGCCTTCGGGAACCGAGGGATGCCGGATCCCCTGGGCGTAGAAGCCGCGTTCGAGGAGCGCCTCGCAGGCCGCCATGGTGCGCGCGTTGTCGCCGAGGACGAGGGGTACGATGTGGCTCTTGCTCGCGCCGGTGTCGAAGCCCGCCGCGTCGAGCCGCGCGCGCAAGCGCGCCGCGTTGGTCTGCAAGCGCCAACGTCGCCAGGGCTCGCGCTCGACCAGGGCCAGTGCGGCGCGAGACGCGGCGACCTGGGGCGGCGAGAGCGCGCAGGAGAAGATGAAGCTGCGCGCCACATTGACGAGAAGCTCACGGAGTGCGGCGCTTCCCGCCACGAAGGCGCCGAAGCTCCCGAGCGATTTACCCAGGGTACCGAGGTGCACTTCGACCTCGTCGAGCACACCACAGTGCTCCGCGCTGCCGCGTCCGCCTGCGCCAAGGGTCCCCGTTCCGTGGGCGTCGTCGAGGAGCAGCATGGCGCCGTGGCGTTTCGCCAGCTCCACCATGGCGGCCAGCGGCGCGAAGTCGCCGTCCATGCTGTAGAGGCCATCGACGACGAGGAGCACGCGCCGGGCGCTCTGCGTCGCGCTCGCCAGGATCTCCTCGAGAGCGTCGCAGTCGCCGTGGGGAAAGACGCGGACCTCGGCGCGGGAGAGCCGCGCGCCGTCGATGATGGAGGCGTGGTTGAGGGCGTCGGAGACCAGGATGTCGCCCTCGCCCACCAACGCCGGGATGACGCCCACGTTCGCCATGTAGCCCGTATTGAACGCCAACGCGGCCTCGCAGCCGAAGAAGTCGGCGAGCTCGCCCTCGAGCTCTTCGTGGATGCGCAGGTTCCCGGTGATGAGCCGCGAGCCGCCCGCCGCACAGCCGAGGTCGCGAGCAGCTCGGGCCGCGGCTTCGACGACCTCTTCGTGGTGGGCGAGGTCGAGGTAGTTGCTGCCGGCAAAGACGAGCACCTCGCGGCCGTCGACCTGCATGCGTGGACCCTGGGCGCCGTCGAGGGTGCGCATGTTGCGGTGGGTGCCGCGGGCGCGGATCGCCTCGAGGACCTCGTGGGATACGTCGTCGACGCCGCTGAGGTCGCGTCGCGCGTCGCGCTGGTGGACCGCCGGCTTCACGCGCTCGTGGGCTGCGGCGCATCCGCGCCGGCAATCTCGGGGGCACTCCGGGTCGAGAGGGTCTCCCACACGGGATTGCCCTCCACCTCGAAGCCCGCGTCCTCGATCATCGCGTAGGTGTCGTCGACCGAATCACCGCCGGTGGTGAGATAGCCCTCCACGAAGAGGGAGTTTGCGGGATACAGGGCGAGGGGCTGCATGCTGCGGATGTTCACCTCGCGGCCGCCGGCAACGCGGATCTCGGCGCTCGGGTTCGCGAAGCGCATGAGGCACAGGGCACGCAGGCAGCGCTCGGGGGTCAGGGATCCGTCGGCGCCCAGCGGAGCGCCCGGGATGGGGATGAGGAAGTTCACGGGAATGGAGGGAACCTCGAGGGCGCGCAGGTCGAAGGCGATCTGTACCAGGTCTGCGCTGCTCTCCCCCATGCCGACGATGATCCCGCTGCAGGTCCCGATACCGTGGCGCTTGGCGGCGGCGAGGGTGGCGACGCGACTCGCGTAGCTGTGGGTGCTGCAGATCTCCCCGTAGCGGGGCTCACTGGTATTCAAATTGTGATTGAGCCGATCGAGGCCCGCCTCGGCGAGGATCGCGGCCTGCTCGTCGTCGACGAGGCCCGCGGAGACGCAGATCTCCATGGGATGGCGGCGCTTCAGCTCCCGCACGAGCTCGGCGATCTTCCGGGTGCGCGCGACGCTGGGGCCGCGCCCGGACATCACCATGCAGTAGCGGGTGGCGCCGCTCTCCGCCGCCGCCAGGCCGTCGGCGAAGATCTCCTCGTCGCTCTTCATGGGGTACTTGTCGATCTCGGCCTTCGAGTCCCGGCTCTGGGAGCAGTAGCCGCAGTCTTCGGGGCACAGGCCGCTCTGCACGTTGTTGAGGATGTGGACCATCACCGTGCGGCCGAAGTGCTTGCGGCGCGGCTCGAAGGCAGCCTGGAGCAGGGGGAGGAGCTCGACGTCGTCGCCGTCGAGCACCCACATGGCTTCGGCCTCGCGGGGGGCCTCGCCCGCCAGGGCGCGTTCGGCGAGCTCGTTGTATCGCTGGTACACGGGGAACCTCCAGGTCGGATTCCGGGGGAGAGGCGGCAGCGGCCGGGTCGTGACATCTCGGCCCAGCGCTGTAAACCGACGTTCGCGGCGGAGTTTACAGCGCCACGCCCTATACTGCCGCCCCGTGGCCCGCCGACGCACCATCTACGCCTGCACGCACTGTGGCGCCCAGCAGCCCCGCTGGCTGGGCCGCTGCCCCGAGTGCCAGACCTGGGACAGCCTCGTCGAGGAGGCGGCCCGGCCGGACCCGACGGACGGCGAGTCCCTCTCGGGGGAGGCTCGTGACCTCCTCGAGGTCGAGGGTGCGGCGGGCTCCGCCAAGCCCCGGCGTCTCGGGGAGATCGAGTCCCGGAACACGCCCCGCCTCTCGTCGGGGGTGGCAGAGCTCGACCGGGTCCTGGGCGGCGGCGGGCAAGGATATGCCGGGCCGCCTGGCGGCGGCGGGCAAGGACTCGCCGGCCCGCAGACGGGCGGCTTCGTACCTGGCTCGGTGGTGCTGCTCGGCGGCGAGCCCGGGGTGGGGAAGTCGACCCTTGCGCTGCAGGTCGCCGCCCTCGTTCAGTCCCGCGGCGAACCCGGAGCTCCGGGCGGCGCGCTCTACATCAGCGGGGAGGAGAGCCCGGCCCAGATCCGCCTGCGCGCCGACCGGCTCCCCGCCTCGGCGAGCACCGATGCCGTCCAGGTCCTGGCCGAGACCCGGGTGGAGAGCTTCGCCGAGCCTTGGCGCGACTGCGCGCCCTCCCTCGTGGTGATCGACTCGGTGCAGACCATGCGCACCCAGCGCATCGAGTCGGCGCCCGGCTCTGTTGCCCAGGTGCGCGAGAGCGCGGCGCTGCTGGCCGCGACCGCAAAGCTACACGGTACGGTGCTGCTCCTGGTGGGCCACGTCACCAAGGACGGCAGCCTCGCCGGTCCGCGGGTCCTCGAGCACCTGGTCGACGTCGTGCTCGGCTTCGAGGGCGATCGCAACCATGCATTCCGCTTGCTGCGCGCGAGCAAGAATCGCTTCGGCTCCACCCAGGAGGTGGGGGTCTTCAGCATGGGAGAGGCGGGTTTGCAGGGTGTCGCGAACCCGAGCGAGCTCTTCCTGGCCGAGCGCGCAAGGGATGCCCCGGGCTCGTGCATCATTCCCCTCGTCGAGGGAACGCGTCCCATGCTGGTCGAAGTGCAGGCCCTGGTGGCGCCGGCCACCTATGGAACGCCGCGCCGTACGACGATCGGGATCGAGGACGGACGGGTCGCGCTCATCCTCGCGGTGCTCGACCGGCGCAGCGACGTCGACCTTCTTTCGCGAGATGTCTATGTCAACGTCGTCGGCGGCGTGCGGGTAAGCGAGCCGGCCGCCGATCTCGCTCTCGCGCTGGCGATCGTCTCCAGTGCCCTCGACCTGCCCCTGCCCCCCGACGCCGCGGCCTGCGGCGAGGTGGGGCTCGGCGGCGAAGTGCGCCGGGTCGCTCAGCTCGGCCCGCGCATTCGAGAGGCGGCGCGCCTCGGCTTCCGCCGGGTGCTGGTTCCGCGCGGGGTCGGGGCGGCGTTGCGGGGAATCGAGGGATGCGAATCGATCGAGGTTGCCGATGTCGCCGAGGCGGTTTCATGGCTGCGCGGGAGCAGGGCCGAGAGCGCGAGTCCACGTTCTTCCAAGAGAGCGTGAACGACAGTTAAGCATCTGTTTTATCAAGGTTTTCTTCGCCAGAAGCCTTTGACAGTGTCGTGGGGCGCGGCTACTCTGCACCCCGATGTCGAAGCCCCCCCCTGTAGCCGGTAGCGGGCAATCAAGCAGGCGATCCGGCAGCCCAGCCCGCAGCCAAGCGAACGAAATCCGGGCGAGGTCGCGCTCGGGCGTGCTGTCGGCCGAAGAGCAGGCGAGCGACCGCCTCTTCGACGGCATCGCCCAGGGGCTCGAGCTGGTCGAGAGCGCCATGCGGGAGCAGCTCGGCTCCGACGCCGACGTGATCGGGGCCCTCGGCAACCACGTTCTCTCCTCGGGCGGCAAGCGCCTGCGACCCGCACTGGTACTGCTCGCCGCGGATCTCTGTGGCTACACGGGGCCTCGCCGCATCCAGCTCGGCGCGGCACTCGAGCTTCTCCACACCGCGACCCTGCTCCACGACGACGTCGTGGACTTCGCCGACCTGCGCCGGGGGCGGCCCTCTGCGAACGCAATCTGGGGAAACCGTCGGGCGGTGCTGGCCGGCGACTTTTTCTATTCGCGGGCCTCTTCGATGATCGTCGAGGACGGCAACCTGGAAATCCTCGAGATCTTCTCCCAGGCCATTCGCCTCATGGCCGAGGGCGAGCTGCTGCAGCTGCAGCGCAGCTTCGACACCACGGTGACGGAAGCCCACTACTACAAGGTCATCGACCGCAAGAGCGCCACCCTGCTCTCGGCGGCATGCGAGGTGGGCGCCGTGCTCGGCGGTGTCACCCGGGGCGAGATTCGCCGGGTCGCGACCTTCGGTCGGGAGCTCGGCCTTGCGTTCCAGCTACGCGACGACGCTCTCGACTACGATGCCGAGGCGGTGGATCTGGGCAAGCCCTACTGTGCGGACTTGCGCGAGGGGAAGGTCACGCTTCCCCTCCTTCTCACCTTGAAGCGCTGCACGAGCGGGGAGCGCGAGCTCATCACCAGCATTCTCAAGAACGCATCACGCCTCGCCGAGCATGCACTGGCGGGCGAACCGGGCCCCAATGACGAGCAGCTCGAAACGGCGCCCGTGCTGGCCTTGATCGAGAGCCATCGCGGTGTCGAGGACACCGTGCGACGCGCGGAGGAACACGTCGGCAACGCCATTTCGGCGATCGCCGCGTTCCCCGACGGCCGAGCGAAGAGCGCGCTGCACAGCGCGGCGGCCTTCGCGGTCTCGCGCGATCGCTGAGCACCGGGGCGGAGCGCCGCAGCCAGGTCGCGGATCCCCATCCGCCAAGGCCGCCCCCGAGATATCGCCCCGCGGTCCCGCGGAGAAAATCATGTCCAGAATACTTTCGAGCACTTCGTTCAGGAGCGGTACGCGAAGCACGCCGGTGAGGGTCACCGGCGCCGTCGCGGCGATCGTGCTCCTCATACTCCTCGGAGCGGTCCCGGGTCTGCATGCCGCCGAGGATAGGTCCGCCCTGAGCGGCATCGTGAATCTCAACACGGCGAGTGTCGAGCAGCTCCAGCTCCTGCCCGGAGTCGGAGAGGTGCGGGCGAGCGCGATCATCGATGCGCGCAAGCAGAGCGGGGGATTCAAGTCCGTCGACGACCTGATGGAGGTGAAGGGGGTCGGGCCGAGCCTCCTCGAGCGGCTGCGGCCCTACGTGGCCGTGACGGGCAAGACCACCATCAAGGCCCTGTAACCATCAAGGCCCTGTAGAAGACCGGGCCGGGGCAACGAGTGCCGGGAGCGCGGGCTCCCGGCACTCCTTCCCTCCGCTTCCATGGCTCTTGGCGGCGGGGGGCGCCGACGGCGCGCCCGCCCTGGTGCCCCGTACCCGCGATCCGAGAGGGAGCTGAGCAAGTCCGCTACTGTCCGCGCTCTGGGAGGCAAGGCGCTCCGGAGGCAAGGAGAGTTCGATGAGTGACGTTACCATCAGCGAGATTCGCGGTTACGAGATCCTCGATTCCCGTGGCAACCCCACGGTGGCGGTCGGCCTCGCGACCTCGGACGGCGCCCACGCGAGCGCGGCAGTGCCTTCGGGCGCTTCGACGGGAACCCGCGAGGCCCTCGAGCTGCGTGACGGCGACGCGAAGCGCTACAAGGGCAAGGGGGTGCTCAAGGCGGTCGAGCACGTGAACGGCGAGATCGCTGACGCGGTGCGGGGCATGCCGCTCGGCAGCCTGGGGAACCAGGCCGAGCTCGACCACGCCCTGATCACCCTCGACGGTACCGAGACCAAGTCGCGATTGGGCGCCAACTCGCTCCTCGGCGTGTCCCTCGCGGCCGCCCACGCGGGTGCCGCGGTCGCGGGCGTGCCCCTCTACCGCTTTCTCGGCGGTGACGAGGCCTGCCTGCTGCCGGCGCCCATGATGAACGTCATCAATGGCGGCGCCCACGCGGACAACAACGTCGATCTCCAGGAGTTCATGCTCTATCCCCTGGGCGCTCCGAGCTTCGCCGAGGCCCTGCGCTGGGGCGCGGAGGTGTTTCACACCCTGAAAGCGGTCATCAAGGACAAAGGCTATTCGACCGCGGTGGGGGACGAGGGTGGCTTCGCGCCGGACCTCTCGAGCAACCGGGAAGCGATCGAGCTGGTGCTCGCCGCTATCGAGAAGGCGGGCTACCGGCCCGGGGAAGACATCTTCATCGCCCTCGATCCCGCGGCGAGCGAGTTCTACGAAGACGGCCAGTACGTGCTCGCGGGTGAGAACGCGACCAAGAGCTCGGCGGAGATGATCGAGTTCTGGCGCGACTGGGTGAGCGCTTACCCGATAGTCTCCGTCGAGGACGGCCTCGCCGAGGGGGACTGGGAGGGCTGGAGCGCCCTCACCGGCGAGCTGGGCGATCGAGTGCAGATCGTCGGCGACGACCTCTTCGTCACGAACCCCAGGATCCTCGCCGAGGGAATCGAGAAGAAGGCCGCAAACTCCATTCTCATCAAGGTGAACCAGATCGGCACGCTGACCGAGACCCTCGAGGCCATCCGGGTCGCTCGGGAGGCCGGCTTCTCCTCGGTGATCTCCCATCGCTCGGGAGAGACCGAGGACACCACCATCGCGGATCTCGCCGTGGGAAGCGGGGTGGGGCAAATCAAGACCGGCTCCCTGTGCCGCACGGATCGCGTCTGCAAGTACAACCGCCTGCTCTGCATCGAGGCGGAGCTGGGGGATCGGGCGCGTTACGCCGGCGGAAGCCGACTGACCGGCGGTGCGTGGTGAAGCGCCGCGGCCCGGTAGAGCGCCGCGGCCCGGTAGAGCGCTGCGGCCGGGTAGAGCGCCGCGGCCGGGTAGAGCGCCGCGGCCGGGTAGAGCGCCGCGCCGTGGCGGCGCTGTGCACCCTCGCCCTCGCGTTGCCCGCCGCGGCCCTCATCCCCCAGGCCGAGCGCATCGTCGCCGAGGTCGCGAAGACCAACGCGGCGTCGAAGCGCGACACGGCGCTGCGTTTCGAGCTGAGCATGTGGATCGGCGACGACCAGCCCCTCGCCAACGGGGAGCTCATCACCCACCCCACCGGTCTGGCGCGCCTCGAGCTGCGCGGAGGCGGCGGATTGGTCGAACGCCACCTGCTCCAGGGCAGCGAGCACACCACCGCGCGCGACGGCGAGCTCGTGCACAGTCCGCGCGCCTTCCTGCCGCCACTCTTCCTTCTACAGGCCGACTCGCCTGCCGTCTTGAGCGCCGCTCTCGCGTCCCTGGGCGTGCGAGCGGGCCAGGTGGGGCTGGAGCCGTGTGCGGAGAGCGAGTGCTTCGTGCTGGGGCGGCCCCCGGGTGCAAGGGGCTCGGACCTGGTCTCCGGAGACGACGGGGAGGGGACAGAGGGTGAGTTCGGAGGCCCGGAGCTGCTCTCGCCCGCCGAAGCGTTCCAGGGCGCTTCCTCTGACGCCCCGGCATCCGACGCCCCCACTGTGTGGGTGGATGCCGAGTCCTACGAGATCCGCGAGCTGAGCACGGCGTCGGGGGTGCGGGTGCTGCTCGGCCCCACGGCGGCCTACGACAGCGTCCGGGCACCGCGCTGGTGGGTGATCGAGGAGCCCGGGAAGCGCCCGGTTCGCTTCGAGATCCGCCGGGTCATGCGCGTCGACGCTCCTGCGGCCGTCTTCAGCCAGTCGTGGCTCATGGCCCCTGCGGCTCCCGCCGAGGTGGGGCCCGGCCCGGAAGCCCCGTAAGGCTTGGGCGAGGGCTTTGTCCCGCGTTCTTGCAAACAAATCCGCAAATCTTCGAATTCAGCACTAATGCGAGCGTGTGGGTGTACCGAAGCGAATCCCACGGCAATCGCGTCGCAGCCCGAATCGTCCCAGTTGGCGGGGAGTTGGGTGATGCAACGCACATCGCAGGGCGCGTGGGCGAATGTTGCAGCTCACCTCGGGCCGCCGTCCTGCGGGTAGGGGGGAACATGAGTAACCAGCAGCAATTGCATGTCCTTGTCGTCGATCGCGATGAGGAGAGCACGCTCCAGCTCAAGGAGACCCTGAGCCACGAGGGCTACAGGGTGACGACCATCTCCGATCCGAGCCAGGCCCCGGGCGAGGTCCGCAACAACCGCTTCCAGATGGTCGTACTCGACTGCTCTCCGAGCAATCCGGAGGGCGCCGACACCCTGGGGCAGATCCGTTCCATCGATGACGATCTGTGCGTGATCGTGACCACCGACCTGCCTACGGTCGAGATGGCGGTCGCGACCATGAAGAGCCAGGCTTTCCATTACCTCCAGAAGCCCCTCGACGAGGATGAGCTACGCCTGGTCATCAGAGAGGCCATCAAGGAGAAGGGATTGCTCGTCGATCTCGAGTCGCGACTCAACTCCATGGTTGGGCAGCGGATCCGAGAGCTGCGGCACTCGCGACCCCTCACTCTCAAGCAGCTCGCCAATCGCACCGGCCTCTCGGTCAGCCTGATCTCCCAGATCGAGCTCGGCAAGAGCGCCGCGTCCATGTCGACCCTGCACAAGCTCGCAACCGCGCTCCAGACGAAGATGACCTACTTCTTCGAGACCGTCTGAGGCACACTCTCTCCCCTGCAATCGCGGAGGAGGAGCGAGCCCTGCGCAGCGTCGAAGATACCCGTCCGCGCCCCGGCCTCTCGGTCCCGGTGATCAGCGTTCTCGATGAGGCGGGAAAGCTCGTCGAGCACGACCAGCGAGCGGTGGTTCGTCATGTCGTGCAGGAGGGCTACGGCGCCGACGTGGTGTTCGCCGCCGGGACCACGGGCGAGTGGGACCGGGTCACGAACGACGTGCGCCAGCAGGTGATTCGCGTCTGCACCGAGGAGATCGCGAAGCTCAACGCCAGCCTCGGGGGTCACCTCGGAAGAGGCGTCGAGTGTTGGGCGGGCATCACGGCCCACAGCGCGGAAGAAACCCTCGAGAACCTCGAGTTTGCCATCGCGTGCGGCGTGGATGCCGCCGTACTCGCACCCCTCTCGATCCGTGGCGTCGACGATCCCGTGCGTTTCGTGAGACGCGACGTCGCGGATCTGCTCGACACCCGAACCCAGCGTATCCCCGTCTACCTCTACGACAATGCCGATATCGCGATCGATCCCAACGTGCCTCACATCCGCACGCGGCAGGTGAAGGCCATGTCGCGACTGGATTTCGTGCGCGGGATCAAGGTCTCGGCGTCGCGAAAGGTGCTCGGCCACTACACGAAAGCGGCCGAGAGCTTCCGCGATCGCGGCGAGTTCGGGATCTACGTCGGCAGCGCGAGCCTCATCTTCGAGCTCTTCCGTCCGCGCTCGGGGCCTCTCGGCACCATCATCGAGCACTGGAATCGCTACCGCTTGCGCGGCACCCTCCCCATCGGAGTGGTGGCCGGACCCGCCAATGCGCTCCCGCGGGAATGGGCGAGGGCGTGGCAAGTTTGCCGGGCGGGTGACCTGGAGCGGATGGAGGACGTGTGGTCGGTCGTTGAGGCCTTCCGCGAAGGAACCCGTCTGGCCGGGGGGCGTCGAACCATTGCATGCCTGAAGCGGGCCCTGCGGGGAGACGGGGTCATCTCGAGCGTCTCGGTTGCGCCGGGAACGCCGGACCTCAGTGGCCCGGATGCGGGTCACTTCGACGAAGCCTACGCGAAGGCTCGCGGTCTGGCGCGGCAACGAATCGGAGCGCCCTGGGTGACGACCGCTCCCGGCCGGGGCGCCGAATGACCCGCCCGGCGGAAATGATCTGGAAGAGGCTCTCGTGAGCGAATCGCTCGACGTCGTGGGAATCGGAAGCATGGTGGTGGACCGCGTCCACCGCTGCGCGCGCATCCTCGGCCCCGACCAGAAGGGGATTCTCGAAGATCGCCTGGGCGCCGGTGCGGTCCGCGAGTTCGCCGGGGGCGTGGTGCTCAACCATCTCGCGTGGGCGGCGGCGCTGGGCCTGCGCGCGGGCATCTTCGGACGCCAGGCCGACGACCCGGCGGGCCGTCTGCTGCGCAGCGCCATGGAGGCGGCGGGGATCGAGTACGACATTGCGATCGTGGGGGCGATCGTGGGGGAGACCGAGGCGGAGTCGAGCTCGGTGGCGGAGATCTTCATCGACGAGCGCGGCGATCGCACCATCTACATGGCGCCGGGCACGACGGCGGGTACGACGGCCGAGCAAGTCCGGACCGCTCACGCGGATTTCATCCGGCGGGCCGGACGTCTCACCACCGAGGTCTCGCAGCTTCCGCTCGCGGCGACTCTGGCGGCCCTGCAGATCGCTCGGGAAGCGGGGATTCCGACCGTCGTCGACCTCGACGTTCCGCCCTCGGACGCTCTTGCGACCCTGGGCGACGCAGAGACCCTCGACCAGGTGCTGCGCAGCGCCGATCTCCTCAAGCCCTCCAAGGCCGCGGCGGCGGAGCTCGTTCCCGAGGCCGGAGGCGACGCCCTCGAAATCGCCCACTGCCTGCGTGAGCGCTTCGGGAACGGCGTCGTGGTGGTGACCGACGGCGCCGCGGGCTGCGCGATTTCGGCGCTGGACTTCGCGGGCAGCGTGGCGGGCGTGCGGGCCAAGGAGATCGTGGACACTACGGGTGCGGGGGACGCCTTTCTGGCTGGACTTCTCGTCGGACTGCGCCACGAGATCGGGTGGGAGGACGCGGCGCGGCTCGCCAACGCGTGCGGGGCGGCCTGTGTCGAGCAGCTCGGAGCCTTTCCCGGGGACCCCGAGCTGGCGCGCCTGCGTGTGCTCGAGCTCTATGCCGGCCGCAGCTTCGAGCTCGGCGACTCTGCGGGCGTGGCGAAGGCCCAACATCCTCACCCTGCGGCGGCTGGACTGGCGGTGCTGGAGTGCGGCGCGCGCGAGATCGAGGACTTGCGGCGCCGTCACGACGGCGCGGCCTTCATGGCCGCCGCCGAGCTCATCGAAGCCGCCGAGGGTGGGGGCGGCCGCGTTCACGTCACCGGCGTCGGCAAGGCGGAGCACGTGGCCCATTACGCCGCCTCCCTGCTCTCCTCGACGGGCATTCCGGCGGCCTTTCTCCACAGCACCGAGGCGATGCACGGCAGCCTGGGTCAGGTCGTTGCCGGCGACGTCGTGATTGCCATCAGCAACAGCGGCGCCACCGAGGAGCTGGGGCAGGTCGTGGCGTGCCTCGAGGGCTTCGATGCGCCGGTGGTCGCGGTGACGGGCGGGCTGGAATCGCGCCTTGCCCGGACGGCATCGGTGGTGCTGGACGCCGCGGTCACCCGGGAGGGCGGACCGCTGAACCTCGCGCCGCGGGCGAGCGTGGCGGCCGAGATCCTGGTCATCGCCGCCCTGGGGGCGGTGCTCCAGGAGAGGCGGAATTTCGGCCGAGACGACTACGTGCGCTGCCACCCGGCCGGAGAGCTGGGTCGTCGGGCGCGGGAAGAATAGCGGTGGGGCGTCCGCCGTTGCTTGACGCTCACAGGGCGGGGATCTAAATTCGACGCCCCTTGGCGCCCGGCCCGGGATCGGGTTCGGCGCTCGTGGTTCATTGCCCCGCAGCGCTGTTCGGGCAGCGGTCATCACGCCGCAGCCCGAATGGTGATCGAGGGGTTTCCAGGTTTTGGGGCCGTAGCTCAGCTGGGAGAGCGCCGCGTTCGCAACGCGGAGGTCGGCGGTTCGAACCCGCTCGGCTCCACCAGCTTCGATCCGCAGAGCGGCACCCGGATCCATCTCTGCAAACGAGTTCGCATTTCTGTCGAGTCGCTCTGCCGAACGTCTTCGGCGCCGCGCCGGGGCGCCTCAGAGGCTCGCGAACACGACCGCGGCCAGGCCGCCGCCCAGGAGCGCGCCGTCGAGGGCCGCGAGGCCGTAGCGCTCGCCGGGCCGCCAGGCGAGGACGCTCGTCGCCTCGGCGATTCCCACCCAGGCGAGGGGCTTGACGGTGCCAGGTCCGAGGCTCGCGACCCCCGCGGCGATGACGCTGAGTGCGAAGGCGAGGGCGAGCTGCGCCCGTCGGCCGGGCCCAGGGTATCCGCCGGCCTGCCCGAGGTTGCTCGCCACCAGGTTCGCGCCCAGTGAACAGCCGAGGCTGGCCGTCACCCAGGCGACGTGAAGGGCGCTTTCCGGCTCGCTGCCGCGCTGGGGTGCCAGCGCGGGCAGGCCCACCACGACGCCGATCCACACCGCCGTGACGTAGCAGGTCTTGAACGCCCTCCAGCCCTTCAGTCTGCGGTGGAGCAAGCCGAGCACCAGCCCCGCGGCACACAGCAGCCAGACTGCGGGCTCCATCCGCAGCGCCAGGAGCAGGGAGAGCACGGCGGCGGCACCCACCAGGGCGACCAGGTGGGCACGATTGCGCTCCACGAAGGCCGAGCGCAGGGGGGCGGTGGCGCGGTCGCGCTCGAGGTCCCGGAGCCGGTCGACGTTGTAGACCACCAGGGTGCCCGCGGTCGCAAGGCCGATGACGGTCAGGGAGGGGCGCAGCTCCATGGCGAGCGAGGCCGCCAGCGCCAGGGACCCAGCGACGCAGGCCGCCCACACGCTGGAGAAGAGCAACGGATCGAGGGCGCGGAGGATGCGGGAGGGCCGGGCGAGGGGATCGCCTCGCCGTGGCATGAGCGGCTGACTGCGCATCGGGTTGGATTCCCCTGCCAGGAGCCTGGGCGGCCGGGATGCGGGGCGCCGCAAGGATGCGGCATGGAAACACGAGTATGCCCCAGCGCGCACGGCGACGGGAGGGGTTCTTCAGCATCCTGCTAAGCTGCGCCGGTGATGTGGGTGAGCAAGACGAGCGAGCTGATCGGTTCATCGCCGCTGAGCTTCGAGGACGCGGCTCGAGCGGTGCTGGAGCGCGCCAATCGAACCCTGCGCGGGATCACGGGTTTAGAGGTGCTCGAGAAGACGATCAAGGTCGAGAACGACGAGCTCTGCGAGTATCGAGTCCGGCTCCGGCTGACCTTCGACATGGCGTCCGAGAGCAGGCAGCACCGTTAGCGACAGCGTTGTCCGCACTGTGGGACGGATGAGCGTGGCGCCGAACAGGAAGAGCGCCGAACAAGAGCCGAACAAGAAGAGAAAGAGGAACCCATGGCGGTCGCATCAGTATCGACGATCACTTCGGCCTCTTCGGTGAGCTGGCAGGACGCCACGGAGCGTGGCTTCGAACGCGCGTGCCAGACCTTGCGGAATATCACCGGCCTCAAGATTCTCGAGGAGAAGGCCCGCGTCGAGGACGGCAGGATCATCGAGTTCTTCGTCACCCTGCAGGTGATCTTCGTCCTCGAAGAAGAAAGCGCTAGTTAGCTGCGTGGGGGTTCCCGCCATCGTCACCGCCGGGGACCGAGGCGCCGCGCGCGCGGTCTACGGCGAGAGCAAGGTCTTCCTCGAGGTCGAGGGCCGCGCTCTGGTGTCGCGCGTGGTGGCGGTCCTCCAGGCCGTGCCCGAGGTATCCGAGGTCTGGGTGGTGGGGAACGCCGAGCGCCTGGAGGAGATCTTCGGGCGCAACGGGCTGCGTGCGGAGCTCACGAAGCCCCTGCACATCATCGAGCAGCACCGCAACCTCTACGAGAACTGCTGGGAGGCCTTCATCCGCGCCCTGCCCGGGGCGGGGCCCGAAGGGCGCGAGCCCGGCGAAGCGGACCTCGACGCCCAGGTGCTCTTCCTTTCGGGCGACCTGCCCTTCGCGACGCCCCAGGAGATCTCCGCCTTCATCCGGGATGGCCAGGCGTTGGACTGCGACTACGCCCTGGGGCTCGTGGCCGAGCCCGCACTGGAGCCCTTCACGACGGGCAAGCCCGGGCAGCCCGTCCTCGATGTCGCGTACTTCAATCTGCGCGAGGCGCGCCTGCGCCAGAACAACCTCCATATCGCCAAGCCCCTGCGCATGGGGCACCGCCACTACATCGAGGAGATGTACGAGCATCGCCACATGCGCAAATTCGGGAACATGTTCGCTATCGCGTTGCGGCTCGTCTTCCAGAAGGGCGGCTTCGTCGTGGCGCTCTTCTATTTCCTCATGCACCTCGGTGGGCTCGCGGACCGCAAGGGCTACCGGGGCCTGGCGGACTGGATGCGCCGGGCGGTCACGCTTGCTCACACCGAACGGGTGCTGTCGAGGATCCTCGACACCCGCTTCCGCTTCCTCGTGACCGAGGTCGGGGGCTGTGCGATCGACGTCGACACCGAGGCGGACTACGACGCGGTGCGGGCGCGTTTCGAAGAATGGTCCCAGCAGCAGGACCGACGTGCCGCGGAGCTCGTCGGACCGCTGCCCCTGCCGGCGGAGGCCGCCCGGACCCCGGAGCAGGGCAGCGTGGCGGGGGGGGAGAGCGCCGCGGCGACCAAGAAAAAAGAAGCGGCCAGTCAGCAAGGCGCCCCGGCCAGCCGGGAGAAGGAAGCGTGACGGCCGGGGAGGTCGCGAGCGAGGTCCGGCAAGGTGTCGCGCTCTTCGACATGTCGTCCCGGGGCGTGATCGAGGTCGCGGGCGAGGACCGCGAGCGCTGGCTCGACGGCATGCTGTCGAACCATGTCGCGGCGCTCGGCGAGGGAAGCGAGCGCTCGGGCTGCTACGCCCTGCTCCTCACACCAAAAGGCCGCATCGTTGCGGATTTCCGCGTACTCTGGCGGGAAAGCTCGTACTGGCTCGAGACCCGGCGAGACGCCGTGGCCGGCGTGATCGAGCGCCTCGAGCGCTACATCATCGCCGACGACGTTCGCCTCATGGACCGATCCGCCGACTTCGATCGCCTGGGTGTCGAGGGCCCCGGCGCCGGGGCGCTGCTCGCGCGAGCGGCTGGCCGCGATCCGGGCCTCGCCCGCGACGCGTGCGCTGACCTCGCAATCGGGGACCTGCAGGTCGTCGTGGCGGCCTTCGGATGGTCGGGGGAGAGCGGGTATCAGCTCTTCGCGGCTGTGGGCGAGGGCGAGCGAGTTGTCGGGGCGCTGGAGTCCGCGGCCGCATCGGGCCTCTCGAGGCCCGACCCGGAGGCTCTCGAGATCCTGCGCATCGAGGCGGGCATTCCCATGCTGGGCGCCGAGCTCGACGAAGAGGTGCTGCCCGCCGAGGCCCATCTCGACCGGGCGATCTCCACCACCAAGGGTTGCTACACGGGTCAGGAGATCGTTGCCCGCCTGCGTTCCCGGGGCCAGGTGAACCATCTTCTGGTGGGCCTGCGCTTCGCCGAGGGGGAGGGTCTCCCCGCCGAGGGAGAGAAGCTCGTCGCCGGAGAGCGGGAGACCGGGGAGCTCACCAGCGTATGCCGCTCGGCTGCGGCGGGGCCCATCGGTCTCGGCTACGTACGGCGCGAGCACGCGGTGCCCGGCACGCAGCTGCTGGCCGGGGACCTACGCGCCAGCGTGTCGGTGCTTCCCTTCGTGGCCCTGCCCGAGGAGCGGTCGCCGCCGGGCGGCGGGGCCGCTGCGGCGCGTGTAGGGCCGAGGAGGGGATGAGTCCGGTGACGGGTGAGCCGAAGCTGCGCGGAGCCGGGAGCGCGCTGATCGCGGTCTTCGCGAAGGCGCCTCGCCCGGGCCTGGTGAAGACCCGCATGTCACCGCCCCTCAGCCCGGAGCAGGCCGCGGCGCTCTACCGCGCCATGCTCGACGATGTGCTCGCTACGACGGCGCAGCTCGCCCGACGCCGGGGAATAGACGCAGTCGTGTGTTGTTACCCCGAAGACAGCTGCCGGGAGATTGCACAGTGGGCTCCGCAGCAGTTCCGCGTCGTCGCCCAGCGGGGCCGGGACCTCGCCACGCGCATGAGCCGGGCCGTCGACGAGGCCGCGGCGGGCGGCGCCAACCGCATCTTGCTCCGGGGCAGCGACAGCCCCGCCATGCGGAGCGAGCAGATCGAGGAGGCCCTCGAGAGCCTGGAGGAGTGCGACGTCGTGGTCTGCCCCGACGCCGACGGGGGCTACGGCCTGGTGGGGTTGCGGGGGCCGGCCCCGGGCCTTTTCGACCATCCCATGAGCACCGACTCGGTCCTGCGCGACACCCTTGCAAATGCCGAGGCTCTGGGCCTGATGGTGCGCACCACCTCGGGATCTTTCGATCTCGACACGGCCGCTGATCTGGCCCGCCTCGCGCGCGCGCGAGAAAGCGGCGACATGGAGCATTGTCCCCGTACTTTCGCGTACTTGGACGATCACGACCTGTGGCGCTTCGCCGCTCGTGAGGGGACCTGAGGGCGCTCTTGCGCGAAAGATTTCTCTTGCGCGGGCTTGCGTACCGCGCTAATTCCGCAGCAGACGAACCCCCCAGATAGCCATTTTCCCGAATTTGCCGATTTGTTGTCGATTTGGAGGAGGGCTCATCAGGTTCGTGCCAGGTCTGCCACAGGGTTTGCGCCCAGGCGCAATCTGCTGAAGTATCTGGCCGCATCCTTATTTCGGTACTGAGTGGAATCGGAAGTGATCGGGCGTCGTCGCGTTGACGCGGCCGGGTCATGGAAGGCCGCGAAGGTACGAAGGGAAGCCGAGAGGTCTTTCACGAGAGATTCGGGTTGGGTGTAGCGGGCGCCATGTGTGGGGCCCGTCCAATTCCAAGCTGGGATCTCGATGAGGGGGTCGACGGACCAGGGGTGAGTGCTTCGGGGGGTGAGATGACGCGTGGCCGACTCGAGACAAAGCCACACCGATCCTCGATAGCGACGGATTCGAAACGGCTCTTCGCCCAGGTGGGCGACGCCGTAGGGGGTACCGTGTTGACGCGACGTGGCACGGCGAGAAGTGAGTACAACTACGGAAGGAAAATCGTAATGCGAGCAGAATATGCAGGACATGATGCTGCAGATGCAGGATCAGCTGGCCGAGCAGCAGCGGGTGCTGGATGCTCAGGCGGAGACGATCGAAGACGCGGGCCTGGACGAGCGAAGCTCTGCATCGGGCATTGCGAAGTTCTTCCAGAGCGTGGACTTCGGTGGCCACATCTCCACGAGCTACACCTACAGCGCTGTCAACAACGGCGCGGGCAACAACAACCTGATCGGTCAGACGTCCTACGGGAACGGCTTTAACGCCGCGTACTATCAGGAAGACTCCCAGGCCTTCGCGCTCGACCAGCTCTGGTTCACGGCCGA
>JAFDEK010000079.1 GCA_019310385.1 Deltaproteobacteria bacterium | reverse complement strand
TGTCGCGCGACGGCCGTCGCGAGACTCGATGTTCGGGATCAGCAGGCTCGAGGCCAGGGCCAGCGCCGCGATCACGGCCTGGGTCAGCGCGCCGAAGGGCCAGACCACGATGGCGCCCTCGAGGTAGAGGGCCAGCGCGGCCACCCAGCCGTAGATCGCGAGCCAGCGGGCCCAGCGCGGGGCTCGCCGTGCGAAGCAGAGGACCGAGGAGACGAGGATGGGCAGGGCGAGCAGGGTCGTGAGCCGGGCGGGGGGAGCCGGCGTGTTCGCGAGGAGGCCGAAGCACAGCGCGGTCGCGGCCGTGAGCAGCAGCGCGGCAACTCCCCATCTCAGGGAATCGTGCCCAGGACTGTCTGCCGGGTCGGTCATCGCGTCTCTGAGGGCGTCCGCCACGACGCGATCCGTCATCACGTCGCGGCGGGGATGCCGAGTGGTTGATGTCCGAGGCCTGCGCCCGAACCGGTCTCATCCCTCCAGATGATTGGTCCAGCTGCCGCGCTCGCGCAAGCTGTAGTCGCTCCTTCCACTGTGCTCCGAGTAGGCGAGCCAGCCGAGCTGCTTGAGGTTGCGCTCGTGCAGGGGCCGCTCGGCGAGGCCGCGCAAGCGGCAGGTGTCGTGGACGAGCTCCTCACCGCCGGGCAGCCCGGAGCAGTAACGCTCGAGGTGCCGCAGCTCGTGGCGCAGCAGTCGTCGCACCCCGTGGAAGTCGTGCCGGCGATTGAGCTCGGTGGCCTCGCGGATGAGACGCGCCTGCCAGACGCGGGCGACCTCCAGGCTTCGGGCGATGTCGCGTGGCTGGTGCGAGTTCTCGTGGCCGCGAACGAAGGTGAGTCGTAGCTCGCTGGCGGGGGTACGGCGCAGCTCCTGAGAGCCCGGTACGCGCCAACGCGCCGCGACGCGGAAGGCGAGCGAAGCTCCCAGCGGTCCGGCCGGAGTCCGTACGGTGAAGACGACGCGCCGGGAGGTAGAGGCGGGGAGGGCGCCCAGGGAGCACTCCCAAGACTCGCCCGTCCGGGAGAGCGGGAAGCGGTTCCAACATACGAGCTCCACACCGGCCGGCGCGCCGATCTCGAGCACCAGGTCGTCGGCGAAAGTCGAGAGGGTCTCGCCCAGCTCGCCCATCACCATGGCGGCGATCTCGTCGGGGAGCTCCGCATCGTGGACGTTGCCGCCGCCGCTCTCCGCGATGGCAAGGAGGTGGTCGGGGGCGTAGTCGTCGCCTATGCCCACTGCGGAGCTCACGATGCCCCGCTGCCGCAGCTCGCTGGCGTGGTGGGCCAGCTCATCGCCATGCAGGATGCCCTGGTTCGCTTTGCCGTCGGTCAGGGTGACGACACGGCACTGCAGCCCGAAGCCGCGCTCCATGCTCCGCGCGAGGCACTCGGCGCCGCTGAGCCAGCCTTCGGACAGGTTCGTCATGGCACGAGCCTCGAGCGCCGCGATTGCGGCCGTCGCGATGCGCTTGCCCTCCGTGTCCATCGCCTGACGCTCGCACAGCACCTCGACCCGATCGTCGAAGCTCACCACGGAGAGGTGGTCCTCGGGTCGCAGCTGCTCCGTCACGCCGATGGCGGCTTGCTTGGCGGCCTCGATCCGGGGGCCGCCCATGGAGCCCGAGCGGTCGATCACCAGCGCGAGGTGCAGGGGAGGGCGCCTCGTGGCGGGCCGCTCGACGCTGGGCGCCTCCAAATTGGCGACCAGGTAGCGGTAGGAGCCGCCCCGCTGCCAGGCGAGCTCGCGGTCGAAGCCAGTGCGGATCTGGATTCCTTCACTCATCTCACTCATCGTCTTTCTCCTTTCGCCTCCTGCGAGGCTTGTGCTGCCGCGTGGCGCGGGAGGCGCTGTCTTCGTTCAAGAGGATGTGGCGCAGGTAGTCGGCGGCCCGCTCGAGGCGTTGCAGGTCGTGGTCGGGCAGGCCACGTGCGCGGATCTCGATATCGGGTGTGACGGGAATCGAGGCCCACCACTCGGCGCGCGCCTTGCGCTGGGCACGGGCTCCGTCGGCGCTGTCGCGTAGGGCGTCGACGAGCGGGTCGAGGCTCGATGGGCCGTGGCGGCGGGGGGCGCGATGGGTGGGTGGCGCGTGGCCCGTGGCCAGCTGGCCGCGTACCCGGGTGATGTAGTCGAGGGCGGAGTCGCCCGATTCGTAGGACGTCAGCGACTCCGCGACCTGCGTGCCGCTGGGATCGACGAATAGGGCCGTCACTGGCTCCGCCCCGGACCCGATGGCCTGGATGCGCTCCTCGCTCAGGGACATCAGCACGCGCCGGATCTCGTCCAGGCTGAGTGCGGGCGCGGCCCGCTTGATGGCCTGGATGCAGTGCAGGCGGTCGAGGTTCGGCCGACCGTAGCCCGCGCCCCGCCCGCGCCGGCTGGCGCCGGGGAGCAGGCCGCGCTCGATGTAGTGGCGGATGGTGCGGGCTTCCACACCGGTGAGCTCGGCGAGCTCGTCGAGGGTCCAGGAATCGTCCATGGAGGGGAGGCTAACATAATGCGCCAGTGGCGTAAGGCGAATTATGTCATATCACGAAGATGAGCGCGGCTGATAGGCAGAGAGTTTTAGAACTATATGAAAATAATCATTAAATTCGTTCCCCCTCGTCGAGTCGGCTGGCTCTGGAGCCTTGACCGCTATCCAGGATTGCTTGGGAACACGCCAGCGGTTGTTAGCGGGTCGCCAGACCTTCTCTTTGCCGAACACGATTTGGTGACCATCTTTAGAAGCGGAAGGAGGGAGAGGGAATGAGGCGGCAAATGAAACTGTTCCGGAGCTTCCAGCCTTGCCTGGGCATGACTCTTTTTGTGGCGTTGTGGATTGCCATGGCCTTTGCGCCGGCACAGGCCGCACGCCTGACATGGGGGAGGATCGGCGACAACATCGAGGTTTCGACGGGCTTCGCGACCTACCGCGGGCTCCCCAGCGCGGCCGCGGATACCACCCGAGGCAACTACCTCGTGGTTTGGGAAGACAACAGCCGTGACTACTTCAACCACGACATCGTGGGCCAGGTGGTCTCCCTGCACGGCAGCCTCGTCAACGATAACTATCTCATCGCCGCCATGGAGTTGTCCGGGCAGCATGACCCCGCCGTGGCGTGGAACGAGAACGACGCGGAGTACCTCGTCGTCTGGCGGACCCGCGATGAAGGCTTCGCCAACCAGATGCTGGGGCGGCGTCTCGGGCGGGGGGGGACGCAGCTGTGGCCGATCTTCCCCATCTCGACCGGCGGCTACGAGCCCGCCGTGGTGTACAACCTGATCGCCAACCAGTTCCTCGTGACGGGACGTTCGACCGGTGTCCTCGGCCGGCGCGTCGTGGGAGGCGGCGAGACGATCGGCGAAGAATTCTGGGTCTTCGACCCGCCGAATGGATCCGGATTCAACGGCGATCTCGCCCTCGATTCCAATGCCGGGAGGTACATGGCGACGGCCGCGAACGGGGTGAATTGGGCCCTCGAGGCCCAGCTGGTCTCCGCCGGCGGGACGCTTCTGGGAGAGGTGATCGGCATCGATCCGAGTCCCAGCAATGACGGCGGGCGCGTTGCCTTCGACCCGGTGAAGGACCGCCACCTGGTCGTCTACGCCACCGTGTCGGGCCCCGTGCTCGCGTCCGATCGCGACATCATCAGGGGATGGGATCTGTGGGGACAGTACGTGTCGAGCCAGGGCGCGCTGATCGGGGGCAAGTTCCTCATCGATAACATGCTCGAGCACTTTCCCATGCCCGCGGTGGCATACGGCCAGTCGGTGTTCCCATGCCCGCGGTGGCATACGGCCAGTCGGTGGGAGGATTCCTGGTGGCCTATCTGGATGGCGACGCAGTGAGGGCGCGGCTGATCGATGCCAAGGACCGGCCCGTCGGCGCTTCCATCCTGCTGACCTATGCCCTTTCGCTGGGTGAGATCTCCATTGCGTACCACCAAGACACGGGTCGCTTCCTGGTTGTCTGGGCGGATCAGCGGAACGCGTGGGACCGGGAGCGGCTGGACATCGTGGCGCAGTTGGTGCCTGAGCCCGAGCGGGGGCTGCTGGGCGGGGTGGCGTTGGGGGTGATTGGGGTGTTGGTGGCGGGGAGGCGGTGGGCGGCCTTTGCGTCTGGTCTGGGCTTCCCCCGCAGTCTCCCTTGATGCGGCCCCTACTCTTCCCCATACCAATCCCGATGCCTCGACCATTCATGGCAAGCCAAGCAGATCGTATCCCGCCACTGCTTCCCGCACCCCGGACACAACGCCGCCGTATCGAAGGTATTCCACACGTGGTCGCAGTCGCAGGCCCAGCGGCTGCTCTTCTCCGGCTGCCACTTGCATAGCGGGCAGCGGATGTGGGGCTCGCGCGGCTTTTCCTTCTTTCGCTGCTTGCGTTTCTCGAGGGAATCGATGCCGCCCGGCCCCTGGCCGGCGTCGCCGCCGCCCCGGGAACCGTCACGTGAGTCGCGACGCAGTGTCACGGGCACCTGCCTCCGGCCGCTGCCTCGCGTATTGACGGGAATCCAGCGAATTCGGTCAGGACGGGGCCTCGCTCCGTCTGCGGCATGTGTCTCTATTTGTCCCATCTCAGGTCCTCCACCACGTCATCCGTCTGCAGCGAAACCCGCACGCGCTCCTGGCGCCAGCCCTCGTGGATCACGGTGAACGCCACCCACCAGAGCCGCCCGTTGCGCCACAGATGGTGGTCGGGCTCGGTGCGGCAGCTGCTCGGCCGCGAATCGCGCCCTGCCCTTCTTGCCGCCGCCTGGCGATGCTGAAGAGGATTGGGTCGGGTCCCCCGCCGCTGCTGCGACCGGGCCTGTCGTGCGCGTCCTGCCATGGTGTCTCCTCCTCATCGAGAAGACACCCGGAGAGTGCGGGCTTGGCGCTGGCTCCACCCGCACTGGGTACTTCCTTGCACCAACGCGCGCGCGAATCCGCGCTGCACGTCGCCGCCGCATCTCCGGTCCCGCGTCGGCGGCCCTGTTCGGGCCCCCCTCGGCGGAGTTCGGAATGGCACCTTGGGATACCCACCCAGGTTGCCGGGTGCGCCTTCGATGACCCGACGCGAACGACACCGTGTCCCTCGCACCGGAGACGTCACCACTCCGGATGCCGAGGCCCATTATCGACCAGCGTGGCCTGCGGCGCGAGGACGGCTTGTGTCATATGCGGGCGTGCGGAGGCGAACGCGGGCTGCGTCGATCCACGGCACATCGATGAAGCGAAGCGACTTCATCGACCGCAGCGGCCCGTGTGGTCGCCAGGTACCGCTCGACCTGCGATGGAACGCGCATCGTCGCGCCGCCCGGATTCCACGCGAGCAGATCTTGACTTTCGCCATTTGTTCGCCATAATCGGAACTCACCCCCAGCAACACGGATCCCGGTCCCGCTCGGGATGGCATCGACATGGGAATGCCGGAACACCGGCGATGACTCGACCGGACCCCGTCCCGCAGTCCACCGGGGCGGCAGAGTCTGCGAACGACGCGGCGTGCGCGGCAGTCACCCTGGCGCGCTCGCAGGCCCCTCTGCGGCGGGTGCTCGCTGCGCTCGCGGGTCGCGTGGTGGAAGGTCGTACCTGGGAGCGCTTCGGCTTCGTACGCCTCGCGGACTACGCGCGCGAGCGTCTGGGTGTTTCGGCGCGCCAGCTGCAAGAGCTCGCACACACGGACGAGGCCCTCTGCCGGCTGCCGCGGGTCGAGTCGGCCTTGGTCGCGGGGGAGATCACCTGGACCCAGGCTCGCCTCGTCGCTCGTGTGGCGACGCCGGCCGACGAGGAGCACTGGCTCGGCGCCGCCCGGCAGCTGAGCGCGCGAGGCCTCTCCCGCGAGGTTCGCAAGGTCGATCTGCGCATGCTGCACGGCTGCGGCCGGGGCGGCCCCCGCCCGCGAGGCATGGCGGGCCCGCCGCCTGAGCGCGAGCTACAGCGCGAGAACATCCTCCTCGAGTGCAGCGTCGAGGCGCGTGGCCGGTGGTACCGGGCCCGCCAGTACGCCCAGCGCGTCGCGGGCCGGCGGCTAGCGCCCTGGGAATGCGTCGACGCGGTCCTCGGCGAGGTACTTTCCGGGATGGACCTGGAGATCGAGTCCCCGGGTGCGCCCTGGTACACGAGTGCTGGCCTCGACTCGCTTGCGTCCATCTGGCCAAAGATCGACACGAGGCCCCTCGGCGCAGATGCGCCGTCCGCAGATGGGTGCGCGGGCCAGGCTATCGGATCCGCAGCACCTGCAGCCGCCGGGTGCAGGAAGAGCGCATCATCGGCGGGTGCGGGGCCCCCGGCCTCTGCGGCACCACCTGCATCGGCCATCCGCGACGATCCCACAACCGCCGCCCCGCGCGAGCGACTGCCCGTGTTCCTGCGCGATCTGCTCGTCGGCCTCGCCGAGGCTGATGCCTTCGAGCTCGACGCGCGCTTCCTCCGCGCCCTGCGGCTCGAGCAATCCTTCCACGCGCGCCTCGGGCCGCTGCTGCTCGAGGTGTCCCGCGCCCGCATGTACCGCGGCTACGGCTGCACGCGCATGGACGACTTCGCGAGCGAGCACCTGGGGATGTCGCCCCGCTCGGTGCAGGCGCTGCTACGTGTCGAGCGGGCCGCGGCGCGCTGCGACCCCCTGGGCAAGGCGTATCGGGAGGGCCGGCTCTCGTCCGAGCAGGCGATGGCGCTGGTACCGCTCGCCCATGAGGAAGATGCCGACGAGCAGTGCGCCGAATGGGTCGACCACGCCCAGCGCGCCACGGTGAAGCAGCTCGCAGACGACGTGGACCGGGCCCTCGCAACGGGCATATTCGATCCGGCGGCCCTGGCGACACGGGAGAGCTGGGATTCGCCAGCGCCCGCGGCGAAGTCGGAAGCTTCGGCGTCTTCCAGTGCTGCGACCGCAGAATCCGACCCAGCCGACCCGGAGGACTTGGACGGTCCGCAGATCGGTGCGCAACACAGGGGTTTCGGAAAGAGGAGCATGCTGTACATCCACGCCCCGCGAGATGTCGCGCGGCTGTTCCGCGCCACACTGTCGGCGGTGCAGCGCGCCATCGAACGGCGCGAGGACCGCAGCTCGGACGAGAGCGAGGCCCTCATCGCCATGATCGACCACGCCATCGAGACCTGGAAAGAGATGCACGCACCCCACGCGCGCCGCTATCCGGTGGAGGAGCGCGACGGCTTTCAGTGCACGGTCCCGGGCTGCACGTCGTACGACAACCTCCACAACAACCTCCACGACCACCACATCCGCTTCCGCTCGGCGGGCGGCTCCGACCTGCTCTCCAATCGCACGACCCTGTGTGCAGCCCACCATCAGCGCGGCGTTCACGCAGGGCGGATGCGCTGCTCGGGTTCGGCGCCCGATGGGCTGCGCTTCGAGCTGGGGCTGCGCGAGGGGCATCCGCCGCTCGTCAGGTACGCAGCGTCAGCCGGGCCTGAACGACGGCCAACAGGCGCTCGCGAGTGAGCGCGCCCAGCAGGCGCCCATCGGCGAGCACGGGCAGCTGGTTGACGTTCCACTCGCTCAGCCGCTGGAAGGCGTCCCAGCAGCTCTCGTCCGGGCTCGTCGTGGCGAGTGCTTCGGCAGGCACCATGATCTCCTCGACGCGCGTCTGGGAGCGCTCGTCTTCAGATACTTGCGAGAGCTCGTGCAGGGTGACGATCCCGCGCAGCTGTTCGCGCTCGTCCACTACGAAGAAGGTGCGCAGGCCATGCTGCATGACTCCCCGGGTGACGAGCTCGCCCACTCGTGCGAGGCCCTGCACCCACGCCCGCTCGTTGCGCTCCAAGACGTGGGCTACCCGCACCTGCTCGAGGATCTGCTCGATCAGCATCTGTCCCACCGTGGCGCGAGCGGCCGAGAGCAGGAACCAGCCGATGAAGACGAGCCAGAGTCCGCCCAGGAGCTGGCGGCCGAAGAGAACGCTGAAGATGCCCAGGCCGATGAGCGTGTAGGCGAAGAGGGAGCCGCTCGCCGCGGCGACCCGGGTAGCGCGGGCGAAGCTCCCGGTGGCGGCCCACACTACGCCGCGCAGCACCCGACCGCCGTCCAGGGGAAAGCCGGGTACCACGTTGAAGATGGCCACGATCAGGTTGATGCGCGCCAGCCAGGTCGATGCCTCGGCGACTACCTCCGGCGCTCCGGACGCGTCGCCGGCGAGGCCCGCGAAGAGACCGGCAATGCCGGAGAAGGCCGCCGCCAACACGAGGCTCACGAGCGGCCCCGCCAGGGCAATGAGGATCTCGTCCCGCGGCCGCCGCGGCTCGGATTCGAGCCGTGCGAGGCCGCCGAAGACGAAGAGGGTGATGGAGCGCACCCGCACCCCCACGCGCTGGGCGACCAGGCTGTGGCCCAGCTCGTGGAGCACGATGGAGGTGAAGAAGAGGAGGCTCGCCACCAGGGCCGTGGCCCAGACGACGCCGGGGCTCCAGTCCTCCGCGTGGGCGGCGCCGAGGCGGGTCCCGAGGGAGACGGTCACCAGGCCGAAGATCAACACCCACGTGTGATCGACGGTGATCTCGATCCCCGACACCGTCCCCAGGCGCCAGGACGCCCCGCCGAAGACGCCCGCGCGGTGCGTAGAGTCGGGGGAGCCGGGAGGGTCGGAGTGGGCCATGCCGGCAGGGTAGCCCCCAGTGGCGCTAAGCTCTCGTTCCGAGCTCAGCACCTGACTCGTTACCTGACTCATTACCTAACTCACTACCTCATTTAGGAGCCTCGAAATGAGCAGCGACATCCAGCCCTTCCAGATTCGAGCCAGTGACGCCGAGCTCGAGGACTTGCAGCGGCGCCTGCGCGCCACCCGCTGGCCGGAGCCCGAACCGGTCTCCGACTGGTCCCAGGGCATCCCCCTCGCCTATCTCCAGGAGCTGTGCGCCTATTGGGCGGAGAAGTACGACTGGCGCGCACGCGAGGCGCGGCTCAACGCGTTCCCACAGTTTCGTGCGGATGCCTTGGGTCTGGGAATCCACTTCATCCACCTTCGCTCACCGGAAGCGAACGCGATGCCGCTCATCATGACCCACGGTTGGCCGGGCTCGATCGTGGAGTTCCACAAGGTGATCGGGCCTCTCACGGATCCGGCGGCCCACGGCGGCGACCCGGCCGACGCCTTTCACGTGGTGTGTCCCTCGCTCCCGGGCTACGGCTTCTCGGACAAGCCCACGGAGCCGGGCTGGAACGTCGAGAAGGTCGGCAACGCCTGGGCGGTCCTGATGTCAAAGCTCGGCTACGAGCGCTACGCGGCCCAGGGAGGGGACTGGGGCTCCATGGTGACCACCCGCATCGGCATCCAGGACCCGGAGCACTGCCTGGGGATCCATCTCAACATGCCCATCGTGATCCCCGACCCGGAGACCATGGGCGATCTCAGCGAGAGCGAGCAGGCGGCCCTCGCCTCTCTGCAGCACTACGAGCAGTGGGACTCGGGCTACTCGAAGCAGCAGAGCACCCGTCCCCAGACCGTGGGCTACGGCCTGGTGGATTCCCCGGCCGGCCAGGCGGGCTGGATCGTCGAGAAGTTCTGGAGCTGGACCGACTGCGACGGCCATCCGGAGCAGGTCCTCACCCGCGACGAGCTGCTCGACAACGTGATGCTCTACTGGCTGCCGGCGACGGGCGCCTCGTCGGCGCGGCTCTACTGGGAGAGCTTCTCCAAGCCCAACTTCGAGAAGGTCACGGTGCCGACGGGCTGCAGCATCTTCCCCAAGGAGATCATCCGCAGCTCGCGCCGCTGGGCGGAGAAGCGCTTCACCGACATCGTGTACTGGAACGAGCGCGACAAGGGCGGTCACTTCGCCGCCTTCGAGCAGCCCGAGGCTTTCGTGGAAGAGCTACGCGCCTGTTTCAGGTACATGCGCTGACACGCTGGCCGCAGACGCTCACGGTATGCGCCTTTCTTTCGCCCCTGATACACTCTTCGGGTACCCACAGCCAGCGCGACGGGAGCCCATTCGTTGACGACCCGCTCCAGCAACGAGGACGCCGCAGCCCCCGCCGGCGCGGAACACTGGCGAGAGGCCCTCTCCCGCGAGGAAATCCAGGAGCTGCTGCGCTTCGACGACCGGCGGGGCGCCTGGATCGTGCTCTCGACCTGGGGCCTGATCTTCGGCGCCATGGCGCTGGTGGCCTGGTGGCCCGGTTTCTTCACGGTGGTCGTCGCGCTCTGTGTGATCGGCGCGCAGCAGCTCGGGCTCGCGGTCGTGATGCACGACGCCGCCCACCGCTCCATGTTCAGCGAACGGAGTGTGAACGACTGGGTCGGGAGCTGGCTGGCCGCCTATCCGACCTGGCAGGACGTGGAGCGCTACCGCCCCTACCACCTGCGCCATCACGCCAAGAACTGGACCGATGAGGATCCCGACGTCGACCTCGCCCGTCCCTTCCCGATCACCCGCGTCAGCATGTGGCGCAAGGTGGGGCGGGACCTTTCGGGCCGTACGGGTCTGAAATTCGCGCGCTTCAGCTGGCGGCGCGATTCGGGGGGCGAGGGGCCGTGGCAGGAGCAGGTGCGCAAGGCCCTGGCGACGCCGCGCTTCCGGGGGATGCTGATCTCCAACGCGGTGCTACTCGGCGTATTGAGCCTCGCTGGCCATCCGGCGCTCTACCTGTTGTGGGTGGCGGCCTGGTTCACGACCAACACGCTGGTGACGCGCATCCGTGCCATCGCGGAGCACTCCATGGTGCCCGACCCGGCCAATCCGCTGCTCAACACGCGCACGACCCGGGTCTCCTGGTGGGAGCGCATCTTCCTTGCCCCGAACTACGTGAACTTCCACCTCGAGCACCACCTGCTGATGACCGTTCCGCCCTACAACCTGCCGCGCATGCACGCCCTGCTTCGCGAGCGGGGCGTGCTCGATCACGCGTTGCTCGCGGGTGGCTATCTAGAGGTCCTGCGCGAGGCCTCGTCAGCGCCCGCGGCTTGATCGACGCCGGGGTGAAGAAGCCAGCGCCGTGACGCGGCCCTGGAAGATCCTGGACTCCAGTGAGAGCGACGAGGGCCCCCTCGAGCTGCGCCAGCGTGGCGCTGCGGAGTTCCTCATCACGGTGGCGGGTCGCGTGCTCATGAACAGCGCCGCGAGCCGCTCGGAGCTCTCCCTCGCCGAGGAGGCTTGTGCGCGGATCGTGGGCCGAGCGGCACCTCGCGTGCTGGTGGGCGGCCTGGGGATGGGCTGCACTCTGCGTGCAGCCCTCGATGCGCTTCCCGCCGACGCGCAGGTGATCGTTGCCGAGCTCGACGAGACGATTCTGAGTTGGTGTCGCGGCCCCCTGGCGCTGCTCACCGACCGCGCGGTCGAGGATCCTCGGGTCGAGGTGAGGATCGGCGACGTGGCGGAGGTCATCGCGGAGGCCGCACGGCCCGGCGCGGCACCCTACGACGCCATCCTGCTGGATCTCTACGAGGGCCCCCACCCGGCGACCCAGCCGCGCAGGCACCCGCACTACGGCGAGGCCGCGCTGGCTCGGACGCGCAAGGCTCTGGGTGGGGACCCGCGAAGAGGCGCAGGGACGGGCGCACTCCGGGACGCGTCCCCGGACGCACCCCCGGACGCACCCAAGGACGAGGGAAGGTCGGGGGTACTGGCCGTGTGGTCCGAGGATCCCGACGCGGCCTTCGAGGACCGCCTTGCCCGGGCTGGCTTCGCGGTGGAGCGCCGACGTCCGGGGCGGGGAGGGCGCCGGCACGTGGTCTACGTTGCTTCGGCGCGGTGATCTCGGGCGTCGCGCGAGCCGAAGGGGTCGCGTAAGCTGGAGCCATGGAAGGACGATTCGGGTCTCCCTTCGATGCGGTCGTCTTCGCGGGCGGGGGCTGCCGCTGCTTCTGGCAGGCGGGCTTCTGGAGCGTTGCCCGCCCGGTTCTCGGCATCGAGCCGCGGGTCGTTGCGGGGGTGAGCGCGGGGGCGGCTTTCGCCTGCAGCGCGCTGGCGGGCACCGGCGAGCGGGTGCTCGCGGATTTCAAGCACCGCAGCGCCGCCAACGCGCGCAACGTCTATCCCCGTAACGTGCTGGGCTCCGAGCCGGTCTTCCCCCATGAGCGCATGTATCGCGGCACCATTGCGGACAACATCGACGAGGCCGGCTTCGAGCGCTTGCGCGGGGGGCCCGAGCTGCGCTTTCTGATCGCGCGGCCACCGAGCTGGCTGGGTGCGCGCTCGGGGATGGTGGTCGGAATCGTCGCTGGGCTGCTCAACGCACGGGAGCGCCGGGTGCACGCACGCTGGGGAAACCACTTCGGCTTCAAGCCCGAGGTGGTGTCGGTGCAGAGCTGCCGCAACGCCCAGGAGCTCGCCGACCTGATCCTCCACTCCTCCTGCACGCCGCCCGTCGTTCCCCTATACCGGCGTGGCCGCCGCATCGTGCTGGACGGCGGCCTGCTCGACAACGCGCCCGCCAGCCTGGTGGGTCGGGCGCAATCGACCCTGGTGTTGCTCACCCGGCACTACGGCGAGCGAAAGACGCCTCGCGTTCCCGGCCGTACCTACGTGCAGCCCTCGCGGCGGGTCCCCATCGCGAAGTGGGACTACACGAGCCCCGACCTCATCCAGCAGACCTACGACCTCGGTCGCCGCGACGGTGAGGCCTTCGCGCGCTCCTTCGAGGGCTGGCATGAGGATCCGCGGGCCGGCTTGGAGGAGAATCGACAGATGAGCTTTGCGCGGCCGAGTTTGGCCGAGGCCCTCGTCCGATGAGCGGAATCGGACGCGTGATCAAGTGGTTCGCCATCGCCACCGCGGTCCTCGCCGCGCTCGTCCTGGTCGGCGGGCTGGTGATCTACTCACGCATCAGCGGTATGGAAGTCGAGCGGGTGAGCGAGGATCTCCACGTCATCACGGGCGCAGGGGGCAATGTCGCGGTGCTCGCCACCAGCGAGGGCGCGGTAGTGGTCGACTCCATGAGCTTCGAGTTCCAGGGCGAGGCGATTCGCGCCCGGGCCGAAGAGCTCACGGGCGAGCCGGTGGTGCTGGTCATCAACACCCACTACCACCTCGACCACACCCACGGCAATCCCGCCTTCGCCCCGGGGACGCGGGTGGTGTCGACTGCGCGCACGCTGCACCACCTGACGACCCGCGACGCCTGGTACTGGAATGGCGATGCGGCCGGGCTGCTCCCCAACGAGACCTTCGAGCTCGAACGCGAGCTTCGCGTGGGCGACAAGACCTTGCGCCTCTACCACCCGGGACGCGGTCACACCGACGGCGACCTGGTGGTGCTCTTCGTCGAGGAGCGGGTGATCCACATGGGCGATCTCTTCTTCAACCGGAGCTACCCCAACATCGATCTCGAGGCCGGCGGTAGCGTGCGCGACTGGGGGGATTCCCTCGAGCAGGTCTTTCCTCTCGAATTCGACCGTGTCATTCCGGGTCACGGCCCTACGACGGACCGTGTGGGCCTGCGCCAGTTCCAGCGCTTCATGCGGCAGCTCGCCAAGGTGGGCGCCGAGGCGGCACGGGCGGGCTGGAGCGCCGAGCGGACCCTTGCCGAAGGGGAGTTCGACGAGGACGAGGGCTACGAGCCCATGGAGATCCCGCTCGTCCTCCAGCTCGACCGCGACTTCGTCCTGCGACGCTCGTGGGAGGAGGCGACGGGCGCGGTGAAGGCCGACTGATCGCTTTTCGATCCCCGGCCCCTCACACTTTGACGAAGAGCAGCGTGAAGTTGTTCGCCGGCATCGCGACCTTCTCCCTCAAGGCGAGGCCGTGCTGCTCCGCCTCCGTGACGACGGCGTCCAGGTCCCGCACGCCCCACTCGGGGTCCCGCTCGCGCAGGGAAGCGTCGAAGGACTCGTTGCTGGGGGCGGTGTGCCGACCGCCGAGACGGTAGGGCCCGTATGTCAGCAGCAGGCCGCCGGGCCCGAGTGCCTGCCCGGCGCCGCGCATGAGGCCGCAACAGGCCTCCCAGGGCGAGATGTGGATCATGTTGATATTGACGACCACCTGCGCCTCCGTGACCGGCCAGGAATCATCTCGCACGTCCAGAGCGATGGGAGTGCGCAGATTTGCGGAGCCCTCGTCGCGCCATGCCTCGATGCTCGCGAGGGCGCCGGCACTGGCGTCGCTGGGCTGCCACACGAGCTCGGGAAAGCTTGCCGAGAAGAAGGCGGCGTGCTCGCCGGTGCCGCTCGCGATCTCCAGCACCAGGCCCTCTTTCGGAAAGGCCCGGCGCATCACATCCAGGATCGGCTGCCTGTTGCGCGTAGTGGCGGGCGCACTCTGGCGCGCGGGCTTCGACATCTCCTGAGTCTAGCGCGAGCCCTCAAAGCAATACGATCTGAGTCAGCTTCCCCAGCGAAAAGAGCAGGGCGAAGCCCACCAACCACGAGAGCGCGAAGCTACCCAGGCGTTGCTCGGCGGCGCGCCGCACGCGGATCGCGACGACGAAGGCGGTGAGGATCCACGCGTTGAGGACGAAGAGCGAAGCGACACCGGAGCCGCGTCCAGCTTCGAGCCAGCCACCCAGGCTGACCAGCGCGGTAAATCCCAACATCGAGGCCAGGAGGCGTGCCGGGCCGGGCAGCGCGAGCCAGCGTCGGCGCAGGGTGCCTTCTGCCGCACGCGTTTCCTCTGGCGCAGGAGACCCCAGTGCTCCATGTAGTTCACCGCCTCGAGTCGCCACGCGCTACGCAGCATGCGCGGGCAGCGTGCGCCGGAAAAAGGACTCGTACTCCTCACCGAAGTGCGCCGTGGCGGGATCGTCGGGTGTAGCGACCCGGACGTGGTGCCCGCGCAGGTGCTCGGTGTAGAAGTGCTCGTAGAGCACCGTGCAAAGGAGCAGCCGCCCGAGCCGCTGCTCCCAGGGACGGCTGCGGTGGATCAGCTCATGGGCGGTAATGATGAAAAAGCCCGACCTCGAGCCCACCACGATGAAGATCATGACGGTATCGACCGAAAAGAAGGACTGGTGGGCGAAGGTGCGCGCCAGCTCGAAGACGATCAGGAGCTGGAGGCCGGCCAGCAGGTAGACGAGGGCGTAGCCAGATTCAGGCGACTTCAGGTGCCGGGAGCGCGTTGTCGGCCTCGTTTGCCTCATTCGCGTTGGTGGGATCGGTGCTAGCTGAGGTCATGGGATGAATTTGCATCACAGCCCCTACCTGTGCCAGTGTGGAGCTGCGCGATGACGATCACAGTCGACACGCCGGGCGGGAAGCTCGAAGGCCGCGAGCAGGACGGCGTACAGGTCTTTCGGGGGATCCCGTACGCGTTGCCACCGGTGGGCGCGCTGCGCTTTCGCGCGCCCGTGCCCACGGAGCCCTGGTACGGCAGCCGCCCCGCCCTCGACTTCGGTCCCTCGGCGCCCCAGGTGGGTCCGATCAGTCGCCTCGTCCGGACGATGATCGGTGTCGGGGGCAGCACTCAGAGTCAGGATTGTCTCTACCTCAACGTCTGGACTCCAAAGGCGCCCGACCCCTCCCACGCGAAGCGCCGGCCCGTGATGGTCTGGATCCACGGCGGCGCCTTCATCCTGGGCTCGGGATCCTCGGGCATCTATTCAGGAGCGCGTCTCGCCCAGCGCGGCGACGTCGTCGTGGTGACGATCAACTACCGCCTCGGCGCCCTGGGCTTCCTCACCTGGGACTCGCTGTGCGGCGAGGTGGACCGACCGCCCGCGAACGTCGGGCTGCTGGACCAGATCGCCGCCCTGGAGTGGGTGCGCGACAACATCGAGGCCTTTGGCGGCGATCCGGAGAACGTCACGGTCTTTGGTGAGTCCGCGGGTGGCATGAGCGTGGGAACCCTGCTCGGGACGCCCCGTGCGCGGGGGCTCTTCCACAAGGCCCTGCTCCAGAGCGGCGCAGGCCACAACTGCTCGAGCCCCGAGCGCGCCGACAAGATCTCTCAGCAGTTCGTCTCGGAGCTGAAGCTCGACTCGCCCAGTCCCGAGAAGCTCGGAGCTCTGCCCGTCGGAGAGATCATGCGCGCCCAGGCGATCACGTCGGCGAAGATCGGCCTGGTCGAGGGCACCCTCGCCTGGCAGCCCAGCGTGGACGCGAAGCTGATCCCCGAGCAGCCGCTGGTCGCCATCGCGGGAGGTCTTTCCGCGGACATTCCCACCCTGGTGGGGAGCAACCGCGACGAGTGGAAGCTCTTCATGACGGGCGATCGTGCGGCTCGCGATCTCAGTGAGGCCGGGCTGGCCGAGCGCATCCGCCGCGCGCTGCCCGGCAAGAACGAAGAGGGCGAGGCCGTGGCCGACGCGGCCATCGAGGCCTACCAACGGGTGAATGGGCCGCGGGGCTCCGAGCCAGCCGAGCGTTGGACGGCCTTCCAGTCCGACCGGGTCTTTCACTACCCCGCGACCCGGATCGCGGACCTGCAGTCGCGCCACCAGGCCCAGACCTTCTCCTACCTCTTCGAGTGGGCGCCCGCGCTGCTGGGCGGGCGCATCGGAGCCTGCCACGGCGTCGAGCTCCCCTTTGTGTTCGGCAGCATTCGTGCGCCCCTCATACGCGCGACCCTCGGCGCCGGCCGTACAGCGCAGCGGCTGTGCCACCGGGTTCAAGACGCCTGGCTCGCCTTCGCGCGCACCGGCTCGCCCGACCATTCGAGCTTGCCGGTGTGGCCCAGCTACTCGGAGGAGCGCCGGCTCACCATGGCGCTCGCCGGCGAGAGCAAGCTGCGCGAGGACCCCCATGCGCCCGCCCGCCGTTTCTGGCTCCCCGTCATGGGAGACGAGCCTCAGGAACGCCACTTCGTGCGGCCGCGCGGCGACGTTTAGCCTCAGAGCTCTCCGTACCCCTCCGCCGCCCAGATCGAGACGGGCTCCGCGATGCCACGCAGCTCGGAGGCGGGCAGGGCGCGCAGTCGGAAGGCGGGGTCGAGGCCCTGTCTCACCGCGTCGGTGAGGAGGATGTCAAGGCCGTGCTCGCGGGTGAGGTCCTGCACCCGGGCGGCGACGTTCACGGTGCGGCCCGCGACGGCGAACTCGATCTTGTCCCGGCTCCCCACCAGGCCGGCGATGCCGCTGCCGCGGTGCAGGCCGACCCCGATGGCGAGGCGAGGCCGCCCCTTCGACTCGAGCTCTTCGTTGTAGTCCGCCAGGGCGGCTCGCATGGCGAGGGCCGCGTGCAGGGCGTCGTTCGTCTGCCAGGGGTTGGGCTCCATGGCGCCGAAGAAGGCCAGGATGCCGTCGCCGATGAAAGTCGACACGAAACCGTGGCGATCGCGGATGGCGCGGCTCATGCTCTCGAAGTAGCCGTTGAGAATTTCGACGAGCACGGTGGGGTCGACGCTCTCGCTGAGGGCGGTGAAGCCCACGAGGTCGGCGAAGAGGGCCGTGACTTCCTTCTTCTCGCCCTCGGTGGGCATGCCGCTGGTGACGATGCGCTCCACCAGCGCTTCGGGGGCGAAGCGGGAGAAGCTCTCCTGCAGGCGCTCGAGGCTCTGGGAGGCGCCGGAGAGCCGATCGCGCAGGCGCGCGGCCTCGCGTCGGGCGCGCAGCAGCAGGAATACCAGAACGAGGATGAGCAGCGCGGCTGCGGTGAGGGCCAGCACCACCCAGGGAGGCATCAAGCGGCCGCGCCCGACTCGCAGAGATGGGCGACGAGGCAGAGGCGGCAGATGAGATTCGCGAGGGAGATGAGGCCTACCAGCTCGACGAACTCGGGTCCGCTGACCGAGGCACTCACGCTACGGGCACGCTGCTGGATCTGATCCGGCCGGTACCAGATCGACTCCCGGGCGAAGGGCAGGGCCAGGATCTCGAGCTCGCTCAAGAGCGGGGAGCGAAGGTGGGCGAGGATCTCGGAGACTTCGTCCGGCCCGAGGCCCTGGTCCGCGAGCAGCTGGTTGGTCTCGACCTCGGCGTACTTGCAGCCGGTTCCCCGTGCCACGGTGGCGACGATGAGCGCCTTTGTGCGCGGGCTGGTGATCTCGGACGCCCAGGCCTCGTCGATCACCTGGCGCAGGGAGCGGGCGAGGGGGAGGCCCTGGAGGCCTTCCACGAGGTAGGCGAAGGGACCGGCCTGCTCTTCGGGCGTGAGCTGCTCCGCTTTGCCCCGGCGTGAGATCTTGCGGAAGTGGCGTTCGATGTAGGGCCGCATCCCTCGCACCCACCACTTGTCGGGGAAGCGCTCCCAGGTCTCCGGCGGCAGGGCGGGCAGGGTCGAGAAGCGGTTGGTGTAGATGGTGATGGTCGCCGCTGCAGCGATCTCCCGCACCGCGGCCTCGCTCCAGCCCGCCTCGAGCAGGGGCAGGGCGTCTTCGCGGGTCGGCAGGGGGTTGGCACGGGAGATGCGCCGCGCGAGATCGAGGGCGAGCTGCTCGCGCTCGTCGAAGTCGGCGGTGTGCAGATCCTGCTCGAGGCGGAGGATGCGCGCCTCCGGGGTTCCGGTGCTGCGCAGCAGGATGCGGTGGGCTGCGAAGCAGTAGCGGCAGGAGTTGTCCTGGCTGACGACGAGGCCGACGAACTCGGCCAGGTCGAGCTCCAGGTGGGCCAGCTTGCCGCCGCGAGTGTTGAAGGCCGCCAGGGAGCGGGCGACCCAGGGGCAATCGGAGAAGTACTCGATCCCGGGCGGAATCGTGCCCATCTCCCGCTTGAAGTAGCTCTGGAGATCCGGGTCGTGCCGGGGCTCGATGAGGGGAAGCTCCCAGGGGATTTCCTGCATGGCTGTGGTCATGGCGACCTCCCGCCTGGGCGGTTCTTGTCCTCAGCCGGCTCTTGCTCTCAGCAAGAGCCGTGCTGCGCCGTCTGGCGCCGCACGCGACGCATGGACTCGAAGGTCCCTGCCTTGGGCTCGCGCCGGCCGCACCAGGGACAATAGCGCCAGGAGGCGCGCGAGACCGGCCAGCGGCAGCGCTTGCAGCGATCGGGCAGAGCGGGGTGGGACCAGAGCCGCCGCACCTTCTGCTTGCACTCGGGGCAGTAGCGCATGAAGGGCTGGATCTGCCCCTCGCAGCCCTTGTGCGTGCAGCGGCGCGTGGCCTTGGGGTCCTTGCGTGGCTTGCGCCCATTGCTCGCGAAGCGGCCGCTGTAGCACCAGGGGCAGGCGCCCCACTCGGGGTGGACGCCGCGCTCGCAGTCGGGGCAGACGAGCTCGTAGCGGCTGACCTGGATGAAGGAGTTGTCCGGGCTCCCGCACCAGGGGCAGTGGCTCATCGCCTCGGCGATGGGGCCCGAGCAGCGGTGGCAGGTGTAACGCAGATCGAGGCCGTTGCCGCAGTGGCGGGCGAAGAGAGCGGCCTCGAGCGCCAGCGGCGCGATGGGCGGGCGTTCCCCGTTGCGGCGCTGGCGGCCGCGGCGCGAGGAGCTCTCGACCCGGCGGAACGCGGCCTCGAGGGCCTCGTGGAGCGCGATGCCGTCCCGATAGCGTTGCTTGGAGTCGAAGGAGATGGCCTTCTTGATGACGGGCTGGATCGGCTCGGGCACCCGCGCCTGGAAGCGCTCGTGACCGGGCAGGGGCCAGGTGAACGGCCACGTTGCGGGCATGCCCGAGAGAATCTCGTAGGCGATGAGGCCCAGGGAGAAGACGTCCGAGGCGAAGCGCGGGTGGCCATAGGCCTGTTCGGGCGCCATGTAGCCCAGGGTGCCGGCCTCGGTGTAGGTGCGTGTCCCGTTGGCCGCGATGCGGGAGACGCCGAAGTCGGCCAGCACGGCACGGCCGCTCTCGAGGAGTAGGACGTTCTCGGGCTTGACATCGAGGTGGAGGACGCGATTGGAGTGGGCGTGGGCGAGGCCCGAGGCGACCTCGCGCAGGACCTGCAGCGCGATGCGCGGCGAGCGGCGGGCGCCCGGGTAGGCGGCAAGGCTGCGCGCGGCCAGCTCGGTGGTGAGCACGAAATGTCCGTCGATCCAGTCGGCGTTGTGGAAGCGCAGGATGTGGGGATGCAGGAGGCGGCTCGAGACCATGGCCTCGTGCTCGACCCCGCAGCGGCCGAAGGTGTGGACGGACTCCGGCGAGGCGATCTTGACCGCGATGTGCCGCTGCTCCAGGGTGTCGCGCGCCTTCCAGACCTCGGAGAAGGCCCCGCGCCCCAGCCTGCGGTCGAGCCGGTACTTCCCCAGCCGCGAGCCCCTGCGCAGCAGCTTCGAGGGGTTCTTCTGTCCTTCCGGCTCGTGTTCGGTAGCCACAGCAACTCAACTTACATAGTCGGCGGGGCTCATTGCAACGAAAAAGAGGGCTTCAAAGAAGACCGATGCGAAGAAGACCGATGCGAGAGAGACGGTTCTTCGGATTCGGGCAGGCCCGACCAGCTCTCGGTATTCCGGGGGCCGGCGGCGGGGCGCACCTGCACCTCGATGGCGGTGAGCCGGGCCATGCCCGAGAGGGGCTCGAGGGCTTCGGGGCCGTCGGAGGCGAGGATATTGACGTTCACGCCGGAGGTCTTCTTCGCGACGCTGAGTCCCCTGGCGTGCTGATGCCCCCAGCCGTGGGGCAGGGCGACGGTGCCGGGCTGCAGGTCTTCGAGGTAGTGGACCGGGACGCGCACCATTCCGGCGTCGGAGATCACGTCTGCGATCTTGCCGTGGGCGATGCCGACCCGCTCGGCGTCGCTGGGGTGCATATAGAGGTAGTTGGTGTGGCGGGAGCCCGAGACGAACTCCGGGTCGTTGTGGGTCCAGGAGTTGTGGGTCTTGACGTGGCGCTTGGTGATCAGCCGGAAGCGGTCCTGGCTCGCGAGCTCCTTCTCGAAGACCGCCTCGAGGCGGCCCACCTGGTCGACCAGGGTGGCGGGGGCGAGGTCGACCAGGCCGTCTTCGGTGGCGACCGCTCTTCCCAGGTACTCGCCGACGGGGTGGTCGGGCCTGCGCCGACCGTGGGGCTCCTTCAGCAGCGCCTTGAAGCTGCCGTTGCCCGTGAGGCGCAGGATGGCGGACATGAGGAACTCCTGGGGAAGGGCGGGCTCTTCGTCTCTGGGCCGACCTGGGCTGAGTGCGAGGCGCAACGATCTGGCCTTCAACAGGGCCTCGAGGGCGCGCTGGGTTCCCCACGAGCCGAAGAGGGGCGCGGCGCAGGCCCGGGCGAGGCCGAGGTAGATGGTGGCCTCGTCGCGCTGCTCGCCACGGGGCTCCACCACGCGTCGGGTGGCCTGGAGGTAGGGGTGCGACTGCATGCCCATGAAGAGGGGGAAGGCGAAGGGCAGGTCGGGCCGCTCCAGGGGCGTGGTGGTCGGCAGGATGTAGTGGGCCAGGCTGGCGGTCTCGGTGGGAAGAATGTCGAGGACGACGAGCAGCTCGAGCTCCTCGAAGGCGGCGCGCAGACGCCGGGAGTTCGCCATGGTGATGAGGGGATTGCCGCCGGTTACGAAGAGGGCCCGTAGCTGACGCTCGCCCGGCGTGAGGATCTCGTCGGCCATCACGCCGCCGGGATAGGCGTCGTTCACCGTGGGGAAATCGCCAATGCGCGAGCGGTCCCGACGCAGGCCGAAGCCGCTTCTGCGACCGAGCTTCGCGAAGTCGAGGATGCCCTTGCCGAGCAGGGTGCCCCCCCGGCGATCGAGGTTGCCCGAGACGGCGTTGATGACCTCCTGGAGCCAGAAGGCGAGGGTGCCGTTGCCCCCCATGTTGACGCCGGTCGAGCTGTAGAGTGCCGCGCCGTCGGCCTCGGCGTAGGCGGCCACGAGCTCGCGCAGGGTCTCGGGCGGGATGCGGGTGACCCGGGCGCTGCGCTCGGGGGTCCAGGGCGCCGCGATGCGCTCGACTTCCTCGAAGCCCTTCATGAAGCGGCTGGTGCGCTCGCGGTCCACCCCGTCGGGACGGGCGAGCAGCTCGTTCAGGAAGGCGAGATAGAAGAACACGTCCGTGCCCGGCCGGATGAAGACGTGGCGGCCCGCCGCCTTGGCGGTTTCCGTGCGCCGCGGGTCGACGACGAAGACCTTTCCGCCCCGGGCTTCGATCTCCCGCAGGCGCTTCATGGAGTTGGGGACCTGGAGGAAGCTCCACTTGGAGACCACCGGGTTCGCGCCCACGATGATGAGGCAGCCGCAGTGGTCGAGGTCGGGGAAGGGTTGGGTGAAGGGGAATCCGTAGGTCTCGCGGGCGACGGCGAACTTGTTGCTGCAGTCCTGGGTCGCCGAGGCGTAGATGCTCCCCGAGCCCACCCCGTTCATGAAGCCCTGGGCGAAGATGGGGTGGAGGAGGCTGAAGCCCGCCGCCGTGCCGACGTAGAGCCCGATGGAGTCGGGCCCGAACTCGCCGCGTAGCCCCTTCACTCTTTCGCCGATTTCTGCGTAGACCTGCTGCCAGGAGACACGCTCGTAGTGGGTCCCCACCCGCTTCAAGGGGTGACGCACACGATCCGGGGACGAGAAGAGCTGCTGCTGCTTGAGACCCTTCACGCAGGCGAAGCCGTCGGTGGCGACGTGCTCCGCATCCGGACGGATCTCGAGCACCTCGCCCCCGTCCACGGTGACCTCCAGGCCGCACAGGGACTCGCAGATCCGGCAGAAGGTGTGGCGGGTCTCTCTCATCCGGCGCGCCCTTTCCGTCCGATGGGATCAGTCTACCCGGAACGGATCTGTTTACCGACAGCGGATCCCTTCACTGCAGACGGAGCCCTACGGCCCCTGAGCGCGGTCGTGAGCGAGGTCACATTTTTGTTGTCTTTTCCCCGCACTCTGCGTCAAGGATTTTGCTGGCCAATCCGATGAAAGCTCTGGGGATCCGCAGGGTTAGGTGATCTCCGGGTCAGAATGTTCTCCAGGTCAGGTTGATTCGAACGTCAGAGTCAACGTCAGAGTCAACGTCAGGGTCAGGGTCAAGGTCAGGGTCAAAGTCATGGACGGCCAGATGATCGGGCAGTATCGCGTCGAGGCGAAGCTCGGCGAGGGCGGTGTGGGCGAGGTCTTCAAGGCCGTCGACACCGTGCTCGGTCGCGCCGTGGCGATCAAGCGCCTGCGTCCGGAGATGACGAGCCGCGAAGAGCTGGTCGATCGCTTCCACGAAGAGGCCCGCACCCTCGCCCAGCTCCACCACCCCAACATCGCGATTCTCTACGGGGTCGAGCGCGACGACGACTGCCTGCTCATGGTGATGGAGTACGTCGAGGGGGAGAGCATCTCGGAGCTGCTGCGCCGCCAGGGTGCCCTGCCCGTGGCGCTCGCACTGCCCGTCTTCTTCCAGGCCCTCGACGGCATCGGCTACGTGCACGCTCGCGGCGTCGTTCACCGTGACATCAAGGGCTCGAATCTGATGCTCGGCCGCGACGGGCTGCTCAAGGTGATGGATTTCGGGATCGCCCGGGTGCTGGGCAGCGAGCGCTCGACCCTGGTAGGGCAGATGGTCGGGACGCCCGAATACATGCCGCCGGAGCAGATCCGGGGCGAGGCGACGGACGCCCGGTCGGACATCTACTCCCTGGGCATTCTCCTCTTCGCCATGTTGAGCGGCCGCACGCCCTTCGACGCCAAGGGGGGTTACGCCCAGATCCGCGCCCAGGTGGAGGAGGAGCCGCTTGCTCTCTCGAGCCTGGCTCTCGAGCTTCCCCCGGAGCTCTGCGACGTGGTGATGCATGCTCTGGCGAAGGACCCCGGTGAGCGATACCAGAGTGTCGAGGCCTTTCGGGCCGCGCTGATCCCCTTTGCGCGGAGTCCCGACCGCGAGGGCGACACTGGCGTCAGAGGCGCGGCGTCCGTGGTGCCAGAGGGGGCCGTGGAAACGCCCGGTGTCGTGACCGAGCCCACACGCGTGCTGGTCGAGGCGCGAAGCAGCGACCCCGACCTCCACAGCGACCCCGGAGGCGAACTCGACAGCGATCTCCGCCTGCGCGAGCAGCTCGACGCGGATCTGGGCGGTAATTCCATCGAGCATGACGCGCCAACGCTGCGGTGCGGCGTAAGGGCCGGCGGGGAGCATTCGGCCAGCGA
>JAFDEK010000172.1 GCA_019310385.1 Deltaproteobacteria bacterium | reverse complement strand
CCGGGCCGGGATCCGCTCGGCGCTGCTCGCCGAAGGCGGCTTCAGCCACCTGGACGACCCGGACCTGGTCGTCGACCCGGACTACGTCATCAAGTCCCTCTCCGAGCTCCTCGAACTCGACGTCACCCAAGGCGAAGGGGCAGCGTGAAGCCTCTGGACGGAGGGGTAGATCTGCCGCGGCAGGGAGTCGGCGAGGCGAGCTAGAGCCCGCGGCGCTCGATCTCCTGGGAGAGGCGTAGGGTGTCGGATTCCTTGGGCTTGCCGAGCTGGTCCTCGTTGATCTGGCCCTGGGTGTGCATGAACATCTTGATCCCGTCGTAGGTGATGAACTTCTCGGGGGTCACCTCGAAGACGACGCGCAGCGGCGAGTCCAGGCGCTTGCGGAAGGTCTCGGCGTTGGCCGGGTCGTGGGGGCTCATGTGGGACGCGAACTCGGGATAGAACCAGTCCTTGGTCTCCTGGTCCTCGTGCACCACGCAGCGCCCCTTGATGGTGATGGTCTTGCCCGGCCCCAGCTCCGTTCCGGTGCTGGTCACGACGATGGAGCAGCGCGGATCGCGGCGGATGGCCGAGACCCGGTGCCGCTGGGCACCGGTGGTGAGCCACATGCGACCGTCCTTCCAATAGCAGGACATGATGACGCCCATGGGCCAGCCCTCGCGGGTCGACCAGTTGAAGACGCACTCGATCTGGCTCGAGAGCAGCTTCTCGCGCACGTCGTCGTCGACGGGATAGATGGAGACTTTCTCGTAGTTCTCGGGCGATTCGGGCATCGTCGATTCTCCTGCAGGTCGCACATGCGATGATGCCAGGACGATAACCGACGGACGCCGGGGCGACCAACAGCGTGTATCCATTCCTCGCAGTGTTTTGTCCACCGCGTCTCGGCGAGACCGGGAGCTCCGCGTGTTAGAATCCGCCTCGACCCGAGGGAGGAATCCGTGGCGCAGACCATCCGATCCGGCGACCGCAAGACCATCTTCATCACCGGCGCTGCCAGCGGCATCGGCCGGGCCACGGCGCGGCTCTTCAGCGAGCGGGGCTGGTTCGTCGGCGCCTACGACGTCGACATCGCGGGGCTGGCTTCACTGGAGAAGGAGCTCGGCGACGATCGCTGCATGGTCGGCGAGCTGGACGTCAGCGACAAAGCCGCCTTCGACCGCAGCATGGAGGAGTTCTCCCGAGCCACGGGCGGCCGCCTGGATCTGCTCTTCAACAACGCCGGCATCGGAGCCGGGGGCTGGTTCGAGGAGGTCCCCTACGAGGTCGCCATGCGGGTGCTCGAGGTCAACTTCATCGGCGTGGTGAACGGAGTCTATGCGGGCATCCCCCTGCTCTCCAAGACGCCGGGCTCGCTCTGCTTCAGCACCTCGTCGTCGGCGGCCGTCTTCGGCATGCCTCGCACGGCCATGTACTCCGCCTCGAAGTTCGCGGTGAAGGGCCTCACCGAGGCCTTGAGCGTCGAGCTCAGCCGCTTCGGGAGCCGGGCCGCCGACATGATGCCGGCCCTGGTCGACACCCCCATCCTCGAAACGGCTGTGGATCACTCGAGCGGCGAGCCGCCGGGCCTGGCGATGAAGAAGAACGCCACGCCCGAGGGCGCCATGCGCCTCGTGCAGCCCGAGGAGGTGGCCGAGCTGGTCTGGGAGGCCTACGGCTCCGATCGCGTCCACTGGTACATCCCCGCCGAGATGGAGCAGGTCGACCGGGCCCGGGGCGGCGGCGTCGAGCCCCTGCGTGACCAATTCAAGAAGACCGTCCTCGGCGGCAGCTGAAGCCGGCCGGGAGCCCCCATGCTCTCCGCCTATCGAGTCCTGGATCTGAGCGACGAGAGCGGTCTGCTCTGCGGGCAGATCCTCGCCGACCTCGGCGCGGACGTGATCCAGATCGAGCCCCGTGCCGGCTCGCCCGCGCGGCGGCTGGCACCCCGTCGCACCCACGAAGCGAGTGGCGAGGCGAGAGGCGAGGCGAGTGGCGGGGCGCAAGACGAGGGTTCCCTCTTCTGGGCCGCCTACACGCGCAACAAGCGCAGCCTCGCGCTGGACCTCGAGAGCGCGGCCGATCGCGGGCTCTTGCTCGGCCTCGCGGCGGGAGCGGACTTCTGGATCGAGTGCGAGCGACCGGGCCGGATGGCCGAGCTCGGTCTGGGCTACGAAGAGCTCGCCTCCATCCAGCCCGGCATCGTCTACGTGTCCATCACGCCCTTCGGCCAGACGGGCCCCAAGGCGCATTGGCGCGGCCGCGACCTCACCCAGGTGGCAGCGGGTGGCTTCGCGTATCTCTCGGGCGACGCCGACGGTCCGCCCACCCGGGTGCGCGTCCCCCAGGCCCACGCCCAGGCGGGCGCCGACGCGGCCGTCGGGGCGCTCATCGCCCATCACCAGCGCCGGCGCTCGGGACGCGGCCAGCACGTCGACGTCTCGGCGCAGCAGTCGGTGACCCTCGCCAACATGTACCGGACCCTCGACGCAGCGGTCGGCATGGCGCCGGCCCAGCGGATCGCCGGAGGCCTCCAGGCCGGCGGAGTGCTCATCCCCATCCGCCATCGCTGCCGCGACGGCTGGGTGACCCTCGGCCCGGCGGTGCTCCCCTCCACGGGGCACTTCATGCAGCGCCTGCTCGCCTGGGCGGCGGAAGAAGGCTTCTGCGAGCCCGCCCTGGCCGAGGAGGATTGGGGCAGCTTCGGCCTTCGCATAGGCGCCGGCCAGCTACCTCCGAACGCCTACGAGCCGGTGCAGAGCGCGCTCGACGCCTTCTTCGCCGACAAGACCCACGCGGAAGTGATGCGCGCGGCGGTGGAGCGCCGGCTGCTCGTCGCCCCCGTACTGGGCGTGGACGAGATCGTCGAGAGCGAGCAGCTCGCCGAGCGCGGCTACGCGGTCACCGTCGCCCGCGAAGGCGAAGGCGGGGACCGGGATCGCTACCCGGGGCCCTTCGCGAAGTTCGGCCGAGCGCCCATCCGCTATCGCCGGCCGCCGCCGCGCCTCGACGAGCACGGGGCGGAGCTGCGCGCCGAGGCCCCGCGCCGGCCCGCGCCCTGCGGCTCCGAGCCCGCCGACTCGCTCCCCCTCGCGGGGGTCAAGATCCTCGATCTCTTCTGGGTGATCGCCGGCCCCGCCGCCACGCGCATGCTCGCCGATTACGGCGCCACGGTGGTGCGGGTCGAGTCGTCGAAGAAGCTCGACACCCTGCGCGTGAGCCCGCCCTGGCAGCACACCCAGCCCCATCCCGAGGGCGCCGCGGGCTTCCAATCCGCCAACGCGAACAAGCTGGGGATCACCCTCGATCTTTCCCAGGAAGCCGGGCGCGAGATCGTTCGCGATCTGACGCGCTGGGCCGACGTGGTGACCGAATCCTTCGCGCCGGGCGTGATGGCGGCTCGCGGTCTGGGCTGGGAGCAGCTGCGCCGCATCAAGCCCGATCTCGTCATGCTCTCGAGCTGCATCATGGGGCAGACCGGGCCGTGGCGGGACTTCACGGGCTTCGGCCGGCTGGCGGTGAGCCTCGCCGGCTTCCAGCCGCTCGCGAGCTGGCCCGGGCGGCCGCCCTCGGGCCCCTTCGGCGCCTACACGGACGCGATCGCCGCCCGCTACAACGCCCTGGCAATCCTCGCGGCCCTCGAGTACCGGGAGCGCACAGGAGAGGGCCAGTACATCGACCTCTCCCAGACCGAGGCCGCCCTGCACTTCCTGGCGCCGGCCTTCCTCGACTGGAGCGTCAACGGCCAGGTCGAGGGGCCGGCCGGCAACGAGGACGACGCGTGCTTTCCCCACGGCATGTTCCCCAGCGCGGGAGAGGATCGCTGGGTGGCGATCGCCGTGGGCGAAGAAGAAGAGTGGCGGGCGCTCTGCGAGGTCATGGGGCGACGCGATCTCCTGGAGCGACGGAAGGAGCGGAATACGGTAGAGGACGCCCTCGCGGCCTGGACGCGCCCTCGCGAGGCCGGCGAAATCGAGGAGGCCCTCCAGGCCCGCGGCGTCCCCGCCCACGCGGCCCTCGACACGCCCGGACTCTACGCGGACCCGCAGCTGCGACACCGCGGCCACTTCATCGAGATCGCCCATGACATCTACGGGACCACCACCGTCGAGAGCTCGCGGCTACGCCTCTCCCGCAGCCCCGCCCGCACGCCCGAGCGCGCGCTCAGCCTCGGACGGGACAATCGCCATGTCCTCGAAAGCCTGCTGGGCTACTCGCCCGCCCGCGTAGCGGAGCTCGAAGCAGCGGGCGCGCTCGCCTAGCAGCCCGTATCCCAGGCGGGCCTCAGGTATCGAACTGAAGATGGAGCTCCCGCAGTCCCCGGGTGATGAACATGGGGCTGTGGGCGAAGTCGTTGCGGCCCGGCGCGAAGCGCAGATTCGGGAGGCGATCGAGGATCACTTCGAGGGCCACGCACGATTCCAGCCGCGCGAGACCGGCGCCGATGCAGTAGTGGTTGCCGTGGCCGAAGGCGAGGTGCTCGCGCAGGTTGGGCCGCTGCGGGTCGATGCGCTCGGGATCGGGGAAGACCCGCGGATCGCGGTTGGCGGCGCCGAACATCACGGCGATCTTCGTCCACGCCGGGATCTTCACGCCGGCGATCTCGCTCTCCTGGGTGCTGAGTCGGAACATGTTCTGCACCGGAGACTCGAGGCGGATCACCTCCTCGATGACGGCCGGGACCAGGGAACGATCGCGCCGCACCGCTTCGTGGACCTCGGGCTGGTCGAGGAGGAAACGCTGGGTGGCCGCGATCGCGGCGGTGCTGGTCTCGTTGCCGGCCAGCATGAACTGCTGGAGGATGCTCGTCATCTCCGCGTCGTTCAGCGGGCGCTCGCCGTCGAGCTTCGCTCGGATGAGCACGCCCAGCATGTCGTCCTGGGGGTCGGCCCGATACTGCTCGATGCGCTCGTTGAAGTACTCCTGGCACTCCATGATCTCGTGGGCGCACTCGACGCTGCGCGCTTCGGAGGCCAGCCCGCCGATGAACTCCGTAAAGGCGTCGGACCACTTCTTGAAGTCACCGATGCGCGTGCGCGGCACGCCCAGCTGCTCGGCGATGATGGTGAGGGGGAGCGGCGCCGCGAACTGGTGAACCAGCTCCACCGCGCCCTCGGCGCAGAAGCCGTCCACGAGCTCATGGGCCACACCGGTCACGTGATCGCGGATCTTCTCGACGCGGCGGGGCGTGAAGGCCCGCGCGACCAGGCCGCGGTACTTGCCGTGCTCCGGAGGATCCGCGGTGATCAGGGTGTTCACCGGGGGCTGTCCCCGGGCGATGATGGCAATGGCCTCTGCGGCGGGAGCCTGGGTCATGGCGCCGACGGCAGAGGAGAAGGTCTCGGGGTCGCGCAGCACGCGGATGACGTCTTCGTAGCGGCTCAGGACGAAGGCCTCGAGCTTGGGATCCCAGTGGACCGGAGACTCTTCGCGCAGAATTTCATACAGCTCGTACGGGTTCTCGACACTCTCCGGGGAGAGCACTTCCACTTCCGCGAGGTCCATCAGACGTCTCCTGATCGCGCGTAGGGTTACAGCGACTCCCGCTGCGGGCCACCGCTCCCGCGCGGGGTTGCAAGAGCGCTACAGCCGCGTGAGCCGCTCCAGGGGCGGACTGCCGAAGTAGATGTCCTCGCCCTCGATCCGGCCGTCTTCGGACATGGGCCACACGGTCAGGATCTGGGTCTCGGCGAGATAGGTCGCCTCGCTGTCCAGGGGCTCGCCGCCCACCTCCTCCACGCCCGACATCGCGATGGCGGCGCCGGGGATCTTCTGCCGCATGCGGCCCTCGGTCACCACCGCGCTCTCGTCGACCACGATGCGCCGGATGTCGAAGTGGAAGCGGTGGCCGCCGCCGTCGATCATCTGCCGGTAGAAGGCCTCGACCGCGGCGCGCCCCTTGGGCCCGCCCTCGACGGGAACGCCCCAGAAGTGGTAGCGGGGCTCGTCGACGAGGGTCGCCATCAGCGGCCCCAGTCGTCCGCCGATCTCGCTGCTCATGTGCTCGCGTACCTGCTCGAGGAGCTGGCGGCGGCGCGGATCGCGCTCCTGCTCGATGCGCCGGTCGAGGGGGGCCCAGCTCTGGTCCGGATCGAAGGTCGGGGCATCGCTCATGTCGCTGCACTCCTCGCTGGTGAAGACCGCACCAGCATGGACCGGATGGGAGGCGATGCGCAATGACAAAAACGAGGAAGGCGAATCCGATTCCAGGCGCTGACAGTGCCTGCTTCTTCCCGCACACTCGCCAGCCAGCCCTTCGATCGATCCGGGAGACAGGCCATGGACGTCGCATCCTTCGCCGACATCGAGGCGGAATTCACTCGGCGCATCTCGCGCATCGTCTGGTGCACGGTCACCACCGTCGACCGCAAGGATCGTCCGCGCGGGCGCCTCCTCCACCCGATCTGGGAAGGCAGCACCGGCTGGATCGCCACCGGCCGCACGAGCTTCAAGGCGAAGCACCTCGACCACAACCCCCACGTCTCCCTCGCCTACTGGGATCCCCAGCACGAGCAGGTCTACGCGGACTGCCGGGCCGAGTGGGTCGACGATCTCGCCGAGAAGACGCGCCTCTGGGAGCTCTTCAAGACCACCCCGGAGCCCCTGGGCTACGACCTGGGCATCTTCTGGAAGGGCGGCGTCGAAGACCCCAGCTTCGGCCTCTTGAAGCTCGTCCCCTGGCGCATCGAGCTGTGGTCCATTGGCGACATGATGAAGGGCGAGTCGCCCCGGGTGTGGCGGGCATAGCCCGGCCTCAGCGCTGCTCGAGCTTTTTCTTCATGATGCCG
>JAFDEK010000078.1 GCA_019310385.1 Deltaproteobacteria bacterium | reverse complement strand
CCTCGAATACCTGATCCACCGCGCCGGACAGGTGATCTCCAAGACGGAGTTCACCGAGCATCTCTACCACCAGGACTTCGACCGTGACAGCAACGTGATCGAGGTCTTCATCGCACGGCTGCGCAAGAAGCTGGACCCCGACGGAAGCCTCGAGCCCATCCAGACCGTGCGCGGCCATGGATATCGCTTCACTCTGGAGCGTTCCACCCCGGAGCGTTCCACCCCGGAGCCCTCCACCCCGGAGAAGGGCGCTTCGTGAGGGTGGGCTCCCTGAGCGGCCGCCTGCTCCTGGCCTCTTCGATCCTGCTTCCCCTCTTCGAGCAGCTGAAGCTCCAGAGCTACCTCCTGCTCGCCGCAGCGGAGCTCGAGCAGGGGCGACTCACGTTGCCGGAGCAGCTCTCCGAGCCGCGCTACGGCGAGCTGGAATCCGGCCTCTACGCCCGCTTCAGCGACGCCCACGGAGCTACGGCGTGGCGCTCGCCGTCGTCACGGCTACTGGCGCTCCCCGGGTCCGAGATGCCCATCTCGAGCGGCTCGAGCGAGTTCGGCGAATCGCGGATCGGGCCGAGCTCCGTCTTCCACTACCGCTACGGACTCGTCTGGGAAGCGGCGGATGGCGCCGAGCTCCCCTTCGAGCTGACCCTGTGGCACGACCAGGCCGCCTACCGCGCACAGCTGTCGAGCTATCGCGGCAGCCTGCTGCGCTGGCTGGGCCTGGCGGCTCTGCTCCTCGTCGGCCTGCAGCTGCTCATCCTGCGCTGGGGCCTGCGTCCCCTGGGCGCCCTGGCCCACGACCTGGAACGGGTGGAAGCGGGCGCGCTGGCGCGACTCGACGGCGACTATCCCGGCGAGGTGGCCGGAGTGACGAACAACCTCAACCAGCTCCTCGCCAGCGAGCAGGGAAGGCGCGAGCGTTACCGCAACACACTGGCCGACCTCGCCCACAGCCTCAAGACTCCCCTCGCCGTGATGCGCGGAGCGCTGGACACGGGCGCCGAGGCCGCGGCGCTGCGCCGGCTCTGGGACGAGCAGCTCGGCCGCATGGAGCAGATCGTGGGCCATCAGCTGAGCCGGGCCGCGAGCTCCGGAGCACGGCCGGTGGGAGCCGCGATCTCCGTGGCGTCGGTGACGGAGCGTCTCGTGAACGCCCTGCGCAAGGTGTATTGCGAGAAGGGAGTGGAGTTCACCCTCGACGTGCCAGCAGAGCTCGGCTTTCGCGGCGACGAGAGCGACCTGATGGAGATGCTCGGCAACCTCCTCGACAACGCCTGCAAGTATGGCCGCAGCGGGGTGGGGATCCGCGCGTGCGACGAATCCGGCGCCCTCTCGATCCGCGTCAGGGACGACGGCCCGGGAATCCCGCCGGAGGAGCGCTCGCGCATTCTCGAACGCGGCGCCCGCGCCGACCTCGGCGCACCCGGCCAGGGGATCGGCCTCGCGGTGACCCGGGAGATCGCGCTGGGCTATGGCGGGGAGCTGAGGATCTCCGGCCGGGCCGCTGGCGGCACGGAGTGCGAGCTCTGGCTCCCCGAGGCCGCTCGGAATCGACCGGGCGGGCCCTGAATGCGGGCTCGGCCCCCGATTCGGCCGAGAGAACATAGAATCCCAGAACACAGAATCCAAGAACACAGAAGGATGATCTTCGTCCGCCCCGCCTGGAAAAATGGAATTCAGGCTCAAACGCGGCTGCCTGTGTTCCGATGTTTCCTGGTGCGGAACTCCACCCGTGGATGGGGCGGCAGAGCATGCGATACGCAGGTGTCGGAGGGCGGCTGGCCGGGCGCGTGATTGCGTTCGCCCTGCTCTTCGCGCTGATCAGCCAGACGGGCTGCGAGAGCACCCTGCCAACGATTCCCTCGCTCCCGGGCAAACCCGACGCGCCGGAACCCCGCGCCCAGGAGCCGGGTGTCATCGAGGGACTCGTATTCCTGACTCCGGATGCTTCGGCGAGCCCCGGGGCAACGGACCCGCGTCACGTGGTGGTGTATCTCGATCGCCTCGACGAAGAGGAGGGCGACCCCGCGACCTCCCGCGTTGCGGCCATTCGCCACACGGAAGGTCCTCTCTGGGCCGAGCCCATGGTGGTCGCCGAGGGGCAGACGATTCGCTTCGCCAATCAAGACCAGGTCTACCACCGCGTCTTCTCCTCCTCGGAGACCAACCGTTTCGATCTCGGAGTCATCAAAACGGGAGAGTCGCGCGAGCTGACCCTGGGCAACGTGGGAATCGTGCGCGTCTACTGCTCGCTTCATCCCTGGGAGAGCGGCTCGATCTTCGTGGCGCCCTCCCTGCGCTTCCACACCGTGGAGCCGCCGGGCCGCTACCAGATCAGCGGCGTGCCACCCGGCCGCTATCGGGTCGCCACCTGGGGCGACGCGCTGCCCAGTACGACCCGCGTCGTCACGGTGCGGCCCGGGCAGGCCGTCTCCCTCGAGCTTCCGATCCGGAGCCGCGGAGTCGCCCCTTGAATCCGCCCCGAGTCGCGGCGCGCCTCGCCCTCGTTCTGTGCGGAATCGCGGCCTTCTCGACCGGGCTCGCGCTGGTCCTCCAGACACGAGGGCTCTCCACCGACCTGCGCGACGCGGCCCGCGGTCGCCTCGATCGCTCCGCGTCCTCCGCGGACCAGCTCATCGACGAGCATCTCGCGACCCTGCTGGATCGCTACCGGGCCATCTCCGCCACACCGGAGTTTCGGGCCAACCTGGAAGTGAATCACGTTCCCACGCTTCTCTATCACGCGAAGTGGTTGGTGGAACAGCAGGGAGCCTCTCTCTTGCTCTTCGCCAGCGACGAGAATCTCGAGATCGCGGCCGCGGGCGACGAGGCCCTGGCGCCGGCCGCCCTCGCCGCGCTCGAAGCCAGTGACCCCGCGCAGGAGCTCGTCGCGTTGAGCTCCCGGGACGGGAGGCCCTTCGCCCTGGTGGCCCTGCCCCTGCGAACCGGCAAGACGCTCCTCGGCCGTCTGGTCGCCATGGAACCGCTCGCCGACGAGACCATCGCCCTGTGGTCGAGGCTCTGCGGCGCCGACCTCGCCTTCGTCGCGTCCTTCGGCGCGAAGGAGCAAGGCCAGGCAGAAGGGCTCAGCAAGGTTCTGCGCGAGCTCGGCGAGCTCGATCTGCGCGTCGAAGTCAGCCTCGCCCACGAGCAGCGCGCCCTCGCCAACGCCCGGCAGAAGCTCCTCACCGCGGGCGCTCTCGCGCTGGCCCTCGCCTTCGCGGCGAGCCTCGTCGTGGCCAGGAGCTTCGTGCGCCCCATCCGGGCCATCCAGAACGCCTCGGTGGCGATCGGCCGGGGGGATCTGGGCGTGCGCCTCGAAGCCATGGGACGCGACGAGATCGGTGACGTGTCCCGAGCCTTCAACCACATGCTCGATCAGCTCCAGGCGACCCACGACGAGCTCGAGGAGAGCAAGCGGGGGCTCGCGAACTCCCAGCGACTCGCCCACCTGGGCAGCTGGAGCTTCGATACCGCGACGGACGAGATCAGCGGCTCGGAAGAGTTCGACCGCGTCTACGAGTTTGGCGCCATGGAAGCCCCCATGGTGCGAAGTGATCTGCTCGGTCGCGTCCACCGCGACGACCGCGGCCGCTTCGCGTCAGCCTTGAGTCGCTGCGTCGCGGAAGGGACTCCCTTCCGCCTGGACCACCGCAGCGTCGAGCTCGACGGGGTCGAGCGTTTCCTCCACTCCCAGGGCAAGCTCGTCACCTCCGAAGACGGGCAGATGCGCGTCGAGGGAACGGTGCAGGACATCACCGAGCGCAAGCTCGTCGAAGAGCAGGTCCGCTACCTCGCGAATCACGACAATCTCACCGGCCTGGGCAATCGCCGCCTCTTCAAGGAGCACCTCGATCTCGCCATCGAGGCCGCCCGCCTGGATCGCAGTGCGCTAGGGGTGCTCTTCCTCGATCTCGACAACTTCAAGCTGATCAACGACACCATGGGCCACTCCATTGGCGACCAGGTGCTGCGTGAGGTCGCAGACCGCATGGCACAAACGGTGCGCGGCTTCCGACTTCCTCGCAGTACCTTCCAGGAGGCGCCGACCGTCACCGTATCGCGCCTGGGCGGTGACGAGTTCACCGTCCTGCTCACCGGAATCCAGGGGCCCGAGGTCGCCGGGCGCATCGCGCGCCGCGTCCTCCGCTCCCTCGAGCGCCCCTTCGACCTGGAGGGACAGGAAGTCGTGATCAGCGCCAGCATCGGCATCGCGAGCTGGCCCGCGGATGGCGACGACGTCGAGACGCTGCTGCGCAACTGCGACACGGCCATGTACCACGCCAAGGAGCAGGGACGGAATAACTACCAGTTCTACTCCGAGTCCATGAACGCCGTCGTGTTCAAGCGCCTCGTCCTCGAGAACAAGCTGCGCAAGGCCATCGAGCGCGACGAGCTCGAGCTGAGCTTCCAGCCCAAGCTCTCCCTCGAAAGCGGCCGCGTCGTAGGCCTCGAGGCCCTGGCACGCTGGCGCGACCCCGAGCTGGGCATGATCTCGCCTTCCGAGTTCATCCCCATCGCCGAGGAGACCGGGCTCATCAACGCCATCGGAGAGTGGGCCCTCGAGGCGGCGGTGCGGCAGGTTCAGAAGTGGGAGGCCGAGGAGCAGGACCTCTCCGAGCTGCGCATCTCGGTCAATCTCTCGGGACACGAGCTGCACGACGATTCCGTGGTGTCGCGGGTGATCGGGATCCTCGGAAGTTCGGGCGTCGATCCCCGGCGCTTCGACTTCGAGATCACCGAGACCGCCCTCATGAGCAACGAGGAGATCGGGCGACACGTATTGAAGAAGCTGAGATCCCTCGGGGTCACCATCTCCCTCGACGACTTTGGAACGGGCTACTCCTCGCTCAGCTACCTGCGCGACCTGCCCATCGACACCCTGAAGATCGACCGCTCCTTCGTCCAGCGCATCGACGAGGACTCCGACGACGCGGCCCTGATCGGTGCCATCATCTCCATGGTGAAGATCCTGCGCCTGAAGGTGGTGGTCGAAGGCGTCGAGTCCGAGGCCCAGCTCTCGCTGCTGCGGAAGCTGGGCTGCGACGAGGTGCAGGGCCACCTGCTCTCGCCCCCGGTCGGCGCCAGGGACGTGGCCGCGATGGTGCGAGCGATCGAGTCCGAGTGGGGCGTCGAGAAAGACGAGAACGGCGAGAACGACGAGAGCGAGCCGCTGGGCCGCTGACGCTGGTCCCGCGCCTCGGGGCCCGCTATCCGTCTATGCGGTCCGTCGGGTGCCGACGGGCCGCGCGAAGAACCGCCTCGCCTCCAAGCCCCGGGGAACCTCCATGTCCGACCTCGAGAAGCTCTTCACGCCCATCCGCATCGGCTCCATGGAGCTGGCGAATCGCATCGCCATGGCGCCCATGACCGTCGACTACGCGAACGACGACGAGACGCCGTCGGATCGGCAGATCGCCTACTACGCCGAGCGCGCGAAGGGAGGAGTGGGACTGATCGGCCTCGAAGTCACCACGGTGGATCCCAAGCACCGCTACCAACAGCACTCCCTGGGTCTCCACGACGACGGGCTCATCGCCGGCCACAAGGCCCTCGTGGAGGCCGTCCACGCCCACGGCACGAAGGTGCAGCCGCAGATCTCCCACCCGGGACCCGAATCCCTCGCCCCCTTCTACGAGCAGCTGCAACCCATGGGTCCCTCGGTGATCCGCACGGAGACTACCAAGCAGGCCTGCCGGGAGATGAGCGTCGAGGAGATCGAGGGCATCATCGAGCTCTACGGCGACGCGGCGCGGCGGGCCCGGGAGGCCGGCTACGACGGCATCGAGCTCCACGCTGCCCACAGCTACATGATGCTCGGCTCCTTTCTCTCGCCCCTGCGAAACTTCCGCACGGACGAGTATGCGGGCCACAGCTTCGAGGGCCGCGCGAAGCTACTGCTGCAGGTGGTGGGGAACATCCGCTCGAAGGTCGGCGGCGACTTTCCCATCACCGTGCGCCTCTCGGGCTTCGAGCGGGAGTCCGGCGGCCGCGAAATCAACGACACCCAACGGCTGGCCCCCATGCTGGTGGCCGCGGGGGTCGACTGCTTTCACGTGAGCGGCGGCGTGGGCGACTCCAACATCACCCAGATCATCACCGGCCCCGAGTACGATCCGGGCTTCAATCTGGCCGCCGCCACGGCGCTCAAGCAGGTGGTGGACGTGCCCGTGATGGTCGTCGGCCAGAACATGGACCCAAGCTTCGTCGCCGCGATTCTCGAACGCGAGCAGGCGGACATCATCGCCATGGGACGCGCGCTCCTCGCGGACCCCGAGCTCCCCAACAAGGCCCGCACGGGTCGCCTGGGCGAGATCAACCGCTGCATCCTGTGTCAGGACTGCATCGACGCCATGACGAGCGTCGGCCAGGGAACGGCCTGCGCGGTGAACCCGCGCTGCGGCCGGGAGCGCGAGTATCCCGCCGGCCGCACTGAGGGCAAGAGCGAGCCGGAGAAGAAGGTGCTCGTGATCGGCGGTGGCCCGGGCGGCCTCGAGGCGGCGCGCGTCGCCTGCGAGCGCGGCCATCGGGTGACGCTGCTGGAGAAGCAGACGGAGCTGGGTGGCGCTTTCCGGACGGCCTCGACCCTCTTCCCCCACAATCGGCTCTTCCTCGACTACCTGGTGGGCCGGGTGCGCGCGCTTCCCGTCGAGCTGCGCCTCGGGGAGGAGGCCAGCGAGGCGAAGATCCGGGAGATCGCACCCGACGTCATCATCGTCGCCACCGGGGGGCGGGCGCAGGCGCCCGATCTTGCCGGGCAGGACGGCGGCAATGTGATTCGCGGTGACGAGGTTCACGCCCTGATCGAGCGGGCGTCCGGAGGGGAGAGCGGAGACGCGCTGCCCACGAGCCCGGTCGCCGTCGTGGGCGGCAACCTCATGGGCCTCGAGCTCGCCGAGTGGCTCGCCCGCCAGGGCTGCCGTGTCCACGTGATCGAGCCCACCCGCAGGCTGGCGACGCCTGCCGGCAAGAAGCGCCGGGGTGATCACGCCAAGCGTCTGGACGCGCTGGGCGTTGCGGTGAACACGGGCGTCCCGGTGCAGGGCATCGACGAGGAGGGCGTGCATCTCGACCTCGGCGATGGCAAGAGCAGCGTGGTGAAGGCCAGCACGGTGATCCTGGTCGGTGAGCGGGTCGCGGACGAGACCTTCTTCGAGCGCGTCCGTTCCCTGGCGCCCGAGGTCCACGCCATCGGGGACTGCACGGGCTTCGGGCTCTCCAAAAAGGCCGTCGCCGAGGCGACGCAGGTCGCCTACGAGGTATAGAGGCGACGAAGGTCGCCTACGAGCTGTAGAGGCGAGGCCGGGCCTATGGTGCGGGAGTCACCGTCTCGGGCCGCTCGGCGTCGCGTTTGGTGATGGCCTCGCCCAGGATCGCGGGCGAGATCATCATGCTGGTCGAGAAGGAGCCCGTCGGCAGGTCGAGGAGCCAGACGTGGAGCATCTCGGGACTGCGGTGGGTAACGGTCCCGCGCTCGCAGTTCCCGTCCGCGTCCGCTTCGCCCACGGCGATGAGACCGTGGAGGAGACACTTCGCTCGCTTCCAGATGTGGTAGTGCCAGAGGCTGTCGTTGCCCGCGAACTGCGGCCCGCGCTCTCCGGGCTCGTTCACGTAGAACATGAAGCCCGCGAGCCGCTTGCCCCGAGGCGTTCCGTAGTACATGAGGAACTCGGGACGCTCCGGATCGAGAATGCGGCCGTCGAGGACGTATTCGTCGTTCACGTAGTGCCGGCGGTCCTGGAAGAGGAGGCGGTAGCCGTCCGCGAGACCCGCGTCGAAGTCGTACCATCCCCGCTCGAGGGCCGCGCGATAGCAGGCCTCGAGAAAAGCCTCGCCGGCCGCCTTCTGCTCGGGCGTGGGCGGGGTGCCGGGCTCGTACTCGGAGAGCTCCCAGATGACCATGTGGGGCGCATCCTGGGGCGCGGACGGGATCTCCGATGCGCCGCACCAGCTCTCCTCGAAGGGAACGAAGCGCCGGGCCCAGCGATCGGACTCGTCCTGCCCTCCGCCCACGCTCCCAAGCGATGCTTCCCGGGAGCACGCGAGGGGTGCAAGGCCCAGGGCCAGACCCAGGCCGAGGCAGGCCAGCAGCCTCACGACGCCGCGCGCGTGCGCCTGCGCTAGCTCACTCGACACGAGCCTGCTCCTTGCTGCCGCCCGGCCCCGTGGCGCCGGCCCGTGCGGGCTCGGCGCGCTTCGCAGCCGGGCGGATCTCGAGAAGCCGCACGCTGCGCGGCTCACGGATGACCTCGAGACCGAGATCGTTCACCGCCTGCAGAAACGCATAGGCGCCCGAGCGCGTGTCCCACTGGATCACGAAATCGTAACGCGCTTCGAGCCCCGACTCGTCGATGACCGGCAGCCTCGAGCTCTGGCGCAGGAACTCGACCAGCCTCGACATGGGCACCCCCACCGCGCGCAGCTCGCCAGCCTCGGCGCGAAAGGAGCTCGTGGTGGCGGTCGACGGGGGGAGCGGCGAGAACTGCGGCATCTGCCGCAAGATCATGGCCTCCACCTCGCGCGAGCCAAGGGCAGCCTCGAAGCCGAAGCGCGCCTCGAGATGCTCGCCGAGCATGCCCCGCGCCGTCTCCACGCTTCGATCGGCCGGGTGGATGACCGCGTCGTAGCGGCGCTGCAGGTCCAGCGACATGGCGTCGGCAACCTCCGCCGCGGGGACGCTGTACGCATAGCCGATCAACGCGCCCAGGGGATGCGCGAGCAGATAGACGATTCCCGTGGTCGGACTGCGCCGCGCAAGCTCGCTCGCGCCCTCGCTCTCGGACAAGCGCAGCTCGCCGGCCGGCGGCCGCGGGCTCTCCGCAATGCGGCGCTGCGCCTCGGCGGGGTCGGTGCTGGCCCGCTGCGGCGAGGCCACCGTATCGGCGCGCTCACGCTCCGCGCCGCCGCAGGAGAGCAGGGCGAGCGCCGCCCCTCCCGCCAGGCAGGCCGATACCGCGCCGCGGAGTGGGGGTAGATACGAGGATCGCGATCGCTTGGAGCGGCCCGTGGACGATTCGAAGATCATGGGATCGGAGAGCATAGACCAATGCGGCGCGGCCCCGGGGACTGCGTAGTAGTCCCTCGGCGCCGGATGGCCGCCGCGCCGTGCGGTCCATGACCCGAACACGAGAGCCGCCGGCCCCTCGTGGGTGACCGGCGGCTCTAGAGGCGGCTGCAGAGCAGCTATTGACCGCCGCCCTCGGATCGACACTTGCTATCCAACTGTCTCGATCTGAAGTCGGCAGGTCTCAGCCCCTCATGGGCTCTACATTCTGGAATGCGCAATCAGTCCGTGCTGTTGAACTGAACGGTGCCACGCCAGTAGTAACAGCGCCAAACGCCATCCTCTTTGCGCCACTTGCCTTCATGAAAGCCCATGGTGTGAGACGCGTCCGGCCAGGTCTGACCGCTGCCGGTGAGGTAACCGATATGGGAGAAACGATCCTTGCTGGTTGCCTCATTGCCGTGGATAGTGACCATGATGTTGGACAGCATTGTGTGGCTATTGGTTTGGCTGGCCATATTCCACGCATTGAACATGTAGCCGATTCCACCGACAAAGGCGGTGCCATCCCAGACAGGGGTGGAGTTGTCCTTACCACTAAACCGATAGAAGAAGTGTGGATAGTCGATCACCGCATCGTCGGTGAAAATGGAAAAGAACTGCTCCGTGCCCTCGGCCCAGCCCTCAGGCCAGGTAGTATCATCCGACGGGTCGAAGGTACCGGCGGCCGGGATAGGCCAGTCGTCTCCCCGCGGCCAATCAAGCGAATCAGCATACAACTTCAGTTGCCGCTGGATGGCCAGTTGGTCGGGGGGTGACCCGTCATTGTCACCGCCGGCCAACGCGGCTGGCGACCCGAACACGATCAGGGCTATCGCTACGACTCCGTGTCTCAATTTCATGATGTAGTCTCTCCGAAAATTGCAAAAGGCGCAGCCACGCAACCCACGAGGCAGACTCCCCTGCCAGTCGAGAGATCTTGCAACTCCTCCGCCTAATCCGGCAAGGGTCATCTTCAGAATGTGATGATTTGATAGCTCCGACTTCGCAAAGGACTTTCTGGACATCGGAATGCCCATTGCGTCGAGCCACTTCGGTGAGGCGAGGTGCCGTATGGCTAAACTGTAAGTCGGAAGGGGAAGGGCGGAAAAGCTGTGTTCCGGCCCGCAAGTCCGCGGAAGAAATGGCGCGCCCGGTACGACTCGAACGTACGACCCCCAGCTCCGCAATGGGGGCGGGGGAGGGCGAGGCCGACGAGAAGCCGGTTTCGGGGGATGAGCCGTGACCGATCGGGGCCGATTGGCATCGTTCGCGCTCGAAAGTCCCCACAGATCTCCCACAGATCCGAGATCCGCGATTCCAGGGCGGGCCGGAATCGCGGATCGATGTCACACCGCGCGAGCACGCTACGGTGCCCGGTGGGCATTGAAGCCCCCGGCGAGTGCCCGCCCCATGGCAGGAGATGACCGCTTTTGTCCGGAGTTCTCGAATCCCTGACGCCCCGCCAGCTCCGCGCAATCTAAGCACTGCGTGCCGAGCCGGCGAATCCCTGAGCACACCAGCGGCTTCCCAGGTGATGGTCCCGAGAAGCGCCATGAGGAAGGCGAAGCTCAGCAGCGCGGCTCTCCCGAGCGCGGGGACGTTCGGTGCCGCCACGGCCCGAATCGCGCAACTGTGGGCTCCGCCTACCGCGACCGCGCTGGCCGTACCATGGACCGACGCCGGCGGGGTCGCCTGACTGCCCTGGCCGACCGAAGCCGGGCCTTGTCGATGCAGAGCGAGTGGCGCCTGTTCCGCTACGCAGTCCAGCGGATTCGGCGGCGATGGAGCCACATCAGCGCGGGCAGCAGTAGCGCAAGCTCGAAGCCGATCCCGCACGGGAACAAGATCACGACGATCTCGTCACAGCCCTCCAAAGGCACCCCATCCAAGGTCTCGCCTGTCAGGCACACCTCTGCATCTCCCGTGGCGATGCCGGTCTCCTGGGTTCGATAGTGGGAGAGTAAATCGAGGACGCCGTCGTCATTCACGTCCTCGAGATGGCCTCCTTTCCGGTGTGCAGGGGCCGCGCCTTCGGGACCAAAGGCGAGGGTGGTCACGTCGACGTCGGCCACATCGAAGGTGTCCGAGCCGAGGATGGCTACGGGGATGACGCCGCGGCTCGTCGGGTTGATGGAATTGACTTCGCTCCCGGGCTGAACGTCGATCTGGACGTGACGGACCGCCACGCGCAGGTTCAGCAGCACGCTCACGTCGTCGCCGTTTACATTGGCAGTGACGAGGTCGGGGAAGGTGTCGCCGTCGAGGTCGGCCACGGCCACGAAGACGGGGGAATAGCCCCCTGTCGCGAAGGAGAGCGGAGCCTGGAAGCTGCCGTCGCCGTTGCCCAGCAGCACGCTCACGCCGTCGCCAACGGGGTTGGCGGTGACGACGTCCGGGACGGTGTCGCCGTCGAGGTCCGCCACGGCCATTGCAGGACAGGTGTTGCGGCGAGATCGAGGACACGGCGACGTGGTAGCCTCGCCTCGGTAGGCGGGTCGGCAGCGAATCGCGCATCTGCTCCTGTTGCCAGCGGACGAGTGGCAGAGGGAAGTCCAAGGCCTTCGAAGTCAGGATGGACTGCAGACTGAGGCGCGTCGTCGGGTAGAGCGACACCGCGTTCCGGTAGTAGGTGAAGCCCGGCGGCACCGTGGCCGAGAACTCCGGGGCAGCGACCAGTTCGGCGAAGAAGTCCGACTGGAGCATGTCCAGGACGATCACGAGGACATTCGACTCGGGGGAGAAGTCGACCAGCGACTGGATCGCCTCGGCCTCCCGGGTTGGGATCTGAGCCGAGAGCCCCTTGCCCTCGTGTCCCGCCGCCACCCTCGCGGAAAAAGGGACATTCTGCCAGAAGCTCGTCGCGACCACTCCCCCGAGAAGGACGAGCAGGAGGGCGCCGATCCAGCGGGTCTCACGGAAGAGGTGACCTGGCCGAAAGACCGCCCAGGCGACGAGGGTGAGCCACACCACCAGCTCCAAGAGCCCCTTCTCGAAGTGCTCATCCCAGTCGATGGGTGAGCCGTCGAAAGAGCCGTAGTCCCAGACCAAGAGGAGGCTCTGGGCGAGTAGCGCGAGCGCCAACGCGGTGAGAAGAGCAACACCACGCTCTCGCAGGATGGCAGCCAGCAGAAGCGAGAGACAAGCGAGCGCTCCGTACACGATCGCGAATGCGATCGCGATCGCACGCAGGAGCTCGGCGAAGTCGAGGGAGAGCTCGTCCCAGTTCTCGAAGGCGCTCGTGAGCGGAAGGACGACCGTCAGCGCGAGAGCGATCGCGCAGGAGATGAGGAGCGCACGGGCGATGCAGCTCGAGAGCGAGGAGGAAGATGTGACTGCGGCCCGCAGGCTCAACTCCAAGTCGGTCACTCCGTGGGACATCGCGTGAGCCGCCGCCGAGAAGTGCCGCAGCTCGCGGGCACGCACCGCCCAGGGGTCGACCTTGGGGCAGGGAGAATACAGGCGGGGTCCCAGTGCGCTCGTAGACCGACCGGGGTGACACACGGTACGGGACAGAAGGGGCGCATCGGGATCGCACCTGGATGCCAGACCGCGCGAGCACACTATGGTGCGTAGTAGCGAATGATGCGGTCGGCGAGTGCCCCCCGCTGTAAGGAGGGGACCGCCTCTGTCCGAAATCCTCGAATCTCCAGCGCTCACACTGGGGCAGGACGCCGCACTGCGGGGGACACAACCCCCAGAGACGCCCGTTGGAGCACGCTGGGCGCCCTACCCACTGGCACGGATCCTGCATTTCTTCATATCCCGCTACCCCGTAAGCAAAGAAGGCCACGGGGCCGTTCGGCATTTGATTGGAGAGCAGGCGGAAGGAGGACGACATGCGCAGGTCGATTCGCCTGCAAGCTCTCGTGGCTTGGTGCCAGCCCCAGCGGCTGCCGACCGCATGGCTAGCCACGTTGGATCATGCGAGCGAGAGACCTACGAGAGCCGAGTCGGGCAAACTCGGCGCCCAGCGCCCGCGGCGCCAACGGACGATCTTGGCAGCCGCGGCATCTGTCATGATATGTGCCACGAACGCCCCGGCGGAGCCGCAGTGCATCGTCCCTGACAGCGGCAATGGAACGGTGACCTTGCCTCCGCTGGGCTGCGCGTACACGAGCCCAAATGAGGTCCTCATGATCATCGACGGGCTGCCCCCCGGCACGACGATCGAGCTCGCACCCGTCAATCAGGACTTCATCTGCCTCGATAGCCCCTCCCACTACCCGTGCTCGATTCCACTCTCGCCGGGAGCGTGCGAGGCCCAGGGGGGCTCGCTCGACGGGAGCGGCCATTGCTTCGAGTCGGTGCTCGACTTGCAGGTCAGGGGCACCGGCTCGCTCGCGGGCTTCAACCGCCACCTCTCGGTGCCGCTCTTCAACGAGATCCACACGGGCGGGCGCAATCCCGGCGATCCGGTGCAGGCCTTTCCAGCCGGTGTATACCGGCAGCAGGGCGAGCTCTTTGGCGACCCGGACTTCTGCACCTTTCGCTTCCTGGCCGGCACGGACTACGGCCTGCCGAGCCCCGGGCAAACCACGCTTACCCATCTCGGGGCCGACACCTTCAACTTGGAGAGCTTCTTCGACATCACCTACCAGATCGAGTTCGAGGGCTGCCCGGGCAGCCAGCTCGACGGCTATATGGGTACCACGGCCGCCACCATTCGGATGCAGTCCGGAGCCACTCCACCGGCCCTCCAGGCCTGCTGCATGGCAGAGGGCGTCTGCGAGGACCGCGCACCCGAGCTGTGCGCGGGTGGAGCACTGGGCGAGGGTTCGATGTGCGAGGGGGACGGCAACGGAGACGGCCGGGATGACGCCTGTGTGTTCCTGCCGGAGAATCCGTGCGTCGTCCCCGACAACGGAACCGGAACGATCACGCTGCCTCCTCAGGGCTGCGAGTGCACGAGCCCGAACGATGTCTTCAGGATCGTCGACGGGCTGCCCCCGGGCACGACCATCGAGCTCGATCCAATCCAGAGCGACTTCGACTGCTCCCAGCAGCCCACCAGCAGCTGCTCGATGCCCCTCTCGCCGGGCGAGTGCGAAACCCAGTGGGGCTCGCTCGACGTCAGCGGTCACTGCTTCGAGTCGGTGCTCGACTTGCAGGTCAGCGGCACCGGCTCGCTCGCGGGCTTCAACCGCCACCTCTCGGTGCCGCTCTTCAACGAGATCCACACGGGCGGGCGCAATCCCGGCGATCCGGTGCAGGCCTTCCCGGCCGACATGTACCGGCTGCAGGGCGAGCTCTTTGGCGACCCGGACTTCTGCACCTTCAAGATGAGCGGCGGATCGGACAAGGTACTGCCGAGCCCCGGGGCGACGACCCTGACGGACATCGGCGATGGCATCTTCAACGTAGACAGCTTCTTCGACGTCGCCTACCAGATCGAGTTCGAGGGCTGCCCGGGCAGCGTGCTCGACGGCTACTACGGCATCACGGCCTCGACCCTCAGGATGCAGACCGGTGGCCCGGTGCCGGAGCCCGCCGCGGTGGCCATGGGTCTGTCGGCGATCGCCACCCTGGCATTGCTCGCCGCGGGTCGCCGTGGGGTCGCCCGGCGCCGGATGGCCGCCGCGCCGGGCGGTCCATGACCTGAACACGAAAGCCGCCGGCCCCCTCGTGGGTGACCGGCGGCTCTAGTGGGATTCCTGGCGCGCCCGGTACGACTCGAACGTACGACCCCCAGCTCCGCAAGCTAGTGCTCTATCCAACTGAGCTACGGGCGCGAATGAACTGCGCGTGTTGCGCGGCGCCGGATACTAGCGGATTCCGCCGCTCGCGCGCGTGCGAGATCGCGATGGGCCCGGCCGGTCAGGAGTGGCGGTGGGGGCAGTCTGTAGCGAACTCGTCTCTGGGCGTAAGTCCCCGACGGACGGGGCTTCGTGCTGTGCGAAATCCCCCGGGGACGTCAAGGGATCGGCAGAGCTCTCGAGTACAGCCGCACCCGCCGCCACGCGATCGCGCTGCCGCAGAACGATCAAGGCAGCTGAGTGATCCGGTCTTGCGGTCCGGGAGCAACTGGCGAGTTCGCTCCGAAATAGGTCACCAATGCGTCTAGGTCGACCTCTCCGCCCAGTCGGTTGGTGCCCTCTACGAGTACCGGGAAGTTGTCTCCACCAGTGGCCAGAAAGCTGTTGACCGTCACTCGGTAGGTGCTGAGCAGAGAGACCGGCACACCGTTGATCCGGATCGAACTCGGATCGACCCTGGCCCCGTCAGGCGCCGACGCGCTCCACTCGTAGCTGAACCCGTCCGACACCTGCAAGATTCGCGGGAACGATTGCCCTACCCACTGTTGCTCGAGCAAGGTGTCGATCTGCTCGCCACTCAGGCTCATGGTAACCAGGCTGTTGCCGAAGGGTTGCACTGAGAACGCTTCACCAAAGGTAAGCTCGCCGTCCGCCTCCGGTCCACTGGAAACGAAGACAAGGTCACTCCGGATGCCGCCGGGGTTCATGAAGGCAACGACCGCTTCGCCAAGGCCGACCGGTGAAGTGGCCGCCAACTGAGCGTCTGCTATGACATCGCCAAGCGCAGACTCACCGGCTGCGTTGGAAGCTCGCAATATGTCGGTGGTGATCGATCCGATGACGGCATTGGCGAGCGGCGCCGAGAGAGTGTCGTACTTGTCGATGAGCGCCGTCACACTGGGATCAGGAGTGACACCTGCCTGCAAGTTCGCAACGTTGTCGATCGCCACGACGGTCATGTCCCTGGTCACTGAGTTCAGGATCACATCGACATCAGTGAACAGGCGCCCCCGATTGTCCGCCATCGTCACCCATTTGCCGTCAATCTCGCAGACGAACTCGTCGTTGGTGTGTCCGGCGATGACCAGGTCGACGGCATCGTCCAGCAGCGGAACGATCCCTGCGATGGGACCGACCAGTCCCGAACCACAATCGTTCTGCCCGCCATCGGAGACTCCACCTTCGTGGAGCAGGACTACGATCGCCTCGACGCCGTTCTGCTGCAACTCGGGGACCAATGCATTCACGGTCTGGGCTTCGTCAGCAAAGGTGAGGCCCGCGACGCCGCTGGGGACGACGATCGTCGGCGTCCCTTCGAGCGTCATCCCGATGAACGCCACCTTCAAGCCCGCGAATTCGCGGATCGTGTAGGCCGGGAAGAGGGTCTCGCCTGTTTCGTCGACGACGACGTTGGCTGCCAGAAACTCGAAATCGGCTCCCAGAAATGAGTCACCGTCGAGATCGCCGTCGACGGGATGACTGCCACCATCTTGCATACGGAGTAGCTCATCCGGCCCTTCATCAAACTCGTGGTGGCCTACGGCGTTGATTTCGAGGCCGACCAGGTTCATCGCCTCGATCGTCGGTTCGTCGTGGAAGAGGGCAGAGATCAGCGGCGAGGCGCCGATGAGATCCCCTGCGGACACAAAGATAGAGTTGTCGGCCCCCGCTTCTGCAGCCTGAATGTTGGCCGCTAGATAGTCGGCGCGACCGGTTCCGCCGAAGTTGCCGGAGGTGGTGGCGATGTTTCCGTGAAAATCGTTGATGGCAAGGATCTGCAGGCCTACTTCGCATTGGCCTGTGCTTGCACCGCACACCTGGCCTTCGGGACACGCCTCGTCGATCTCGCCGTCGCAGTTGTTGTCGAGGCCGTCGGCGCAGCTCAGCTCGACTACGGGCTCCGGCGGGTCGCCGGGCGTCGCCGTGCAGGCGTCCTCGCCTGCGACACAGACGGTCACGCCGATATCCTGGCACTCGCCGGTCCCCTCGATGCATTCCACTCCGATCTCGAAGTCGCCGTGCTTGACCCTATGCTTGGCGGCGGCCCGCGGCGCGACACGGATGGTCTTGACGTTGTCTGGGGCACCCGGTGGGATGTGGCACATTTCGACTTTCCCTGGCTTGGCATACGCGGCGGGCGCGAGCAAGGCGAGCCCGAGTAGCAGCAGGGCCGGAGTCATCCAAACGGTCGGCGGTCGTGTGGGCATCGGAGCATCCTCGTAGCGAGTGTCGACAAGTGAGTGTATGAGCCGGACAGATCCGGGTCGATGCGGTGCATTCTGAGCTTCGTGGCGTGATAAGGCAAGCGTGGCGATCCCCCTTGGGCACGCGAGCCCCCCTCGAAGGTGGCGCTCGCGATGGCGAGCGGCGTAGCTCAGGCGGCGCACCCAGCCCTCCGCGCCGCTCCCTGGGGGCTTCTCCCGGATTCGGCTGAGTCACATTCCAATTAGGCAATCAGGTCCGCGGATCTACACGCGGTGCAGCCCGGCGGATCTTCCGCACACTACGGCGTCGATGGCTTCTACCCGGCTGACTCTCGTGCGAGATTCACCATCGACACGACTTTGTGTACTCCGCGCTACGAACTGGCTTTCAAAGCCCTGGAGCTCGCCCACCGTCTGAATCAGGCGCGCAGATCGCTACATACCGAGGGCGTGAGCGGTAGTGGGAGGCTTCGGATTCGGCGTAAAGCTCGCGATCCGTCCCTCCGATCCAGCGTCGAGGCACAACCAGAACCCCATCGGGAGGGAGATCCCATGCAAATCGCCTTTCGATCGCAGACGCTCGCTCTCGTCCTGCTCCTCGGCCTGGCTCTCGCCCCGGCGGCGCTGGCCGGGCGTGGTAATGCGGGTCACCAGAATGGCGAAGGGCATGCGGCATCCGGCAACACGGACCAGCACCGCCCGGATGCGACTGGCGGACCCGATGCAGCCCACCCGGACGGCGGAGAACCGGAGGTCGGTCCCGATGGGAATCTGAATCCGGGACCGGGCCCCAGTCCCGCGAAGCGACGGCGCTGCCGGAATCTTGCTCGTCCGGGCGTCCCGGGCGATTGCTATGGCGACGACGAGTACTACGAGATCGAGGGGCCGCCCACTGAGCCCAGCTCGGCATCCGCACCCGCCCCGGATTCCGGTGGCGCAGCCATGATCGCCCCCTTGCCCCGCCCCGATGGTCCAGCGACGTCCTATACGCCCCATGGAGATGATGGTCTCAAGGATCGGATGATCTCGGCCCGAAGGCAGTGGCAGGAGAAGAAGAGCCTCCTGGACGAGGCCAGGGCCGCGCGTGCACATGGCGAGTACCAGGCCTATCTGAACGGCGGCGGCGTCGATCCTGCGCTGATCACCAGACAGCAGCAGGCACAGGAGGAGCTCGACGCAGTGCGTGCGGAGATCTCTCCTCTCGTTCACGAGGCCCGGGATTCCGGGATGGCGAGCGAGGTCGTCGACCTCTACGAGCGCTCACTCGTTACGAACTGAATCGCCGCTCGAGCTTCGTGCGCCGGCCTTGGCCTGCTCCGAACGGTCGCGGTTTCCGGAGCGTCCCCTCCGTCTACGCCTCTTCGGCCTGGTCGCCGCGCTCGGGGCCACCGGCGCCTTCTCGGTCGCTGTTGTCTCGCTTTGCGACACGGAGGCCTTCTTCTCACTGCGAGCCTCAGGGCTGGCCCCAGTGCTGGCCCTAGTGCTGGCCCTGGTGCTGGCCTTGCGGCGGCGCCGGCTTCTCCGCTTCTTCGGCGCCGCACCGCCCTCCGAGGTGGAAGCCTTTGCCATGACGCGCTTGCCGGCCGGCCCACTCGAAGGACGCTCCGTACGCGACCCGCGCCCTCCACTTCCGCCCTTGCGGGCGCCGGGGCGTGGCTTGGCCTCGCTCGTGAATGTGACCACTTCGCGCATGGGGCTCGGCGCCCTGGGCGCCTCTTCCGCCTCCTCCTCGCCCCCACCTGTACCCCGCCGCCTCTGCTCCTCGAGATTCGCATCGTCGATGAGGGAAAGAACCTCGTCCGTGTCGGCTTTGGCTTCGGGAGGCCGATAGTCGCCGCGCATGCGGGTATCTGCGGCGAGGCGATTGGACTCGTAGAGGGACCACATCTCCTCGGCGTGGGCCCGCCGGGGTTGCTCCGGGGAAAAGCGCTCGAGGAAGCGGTGAAGATTGTCCACGTCCCGCAGGAGGAGATCGCGAGCGTTTCGATTGTGGACGGGATCCACCGATTGGGGAAAGTCGATCAACACCGGCCCATCGACGCCCATCAGCACATTGAAGTCCGAAAGATCGCCGTGGATCACTCCCGCACAGAGCATTCGCACGACTTCCTGGATCAGCGCTCCATGGATCTCGTAGGCCTCGCTGCTCCCGAAGCTCAAGTCGCCGAGGCGCGGGGCCGGATTGCCGTGGGCATCCTTGACGAGCTCCATTACCAACACGCCGTCGACGAAGTTGATGGGCTCGGGCACCCGGACGCCCGCGTCGCGTAGGCGGTAGATGGTGTCCACCTCGGCGTTGCGCCAGGCGGATTCGTCCTGCTTGCGGCCGTGTCGCGTGCGCTTGTTCATGGCTCGCTGATCGCGGCTATTGCGGGTGCGTCGCCCTTCGGTGTACGCCACCCGATGCTTGAAGGTGCGCTGGCTGGCCTCCTTGTAGACCTTCGCGGCGCATTCCTCGCCGCCTGCGCGGACCACGTAGACCTGAGCCTCCTTGCCGCTCATCAGCGGCCGGATGACTTCCTGGATGATTCCGTAATCGACCAGGGGCTCGAGACCTTCGGGTATCTTCATGCGCGATCCAGCTCCGGGTGCTGCGAGCGTCGACGGGTTTCCGTGCGCTCACCCGTACCAAATGGAGGGAACCGCCGCGCCCTCGGGGGCGCAGCGGTAAGGCGCAGCATAGCCCATTCGAGAAATCTGGCGCAGCGACGTCTCTACAGCTGGCGGCGGAGCCCACCGAGCAGGGACGCGGGCGCGCGCACACGAACGTGGGCGCCGTCCTCTGTGTAGCGCTCGGAAAGGACCCGGCAGCGAGCATGCAGGAGTGCGACCTTGGCCTGCTGATCGTATGGGATCACGAATTCTTCTTCTTCCATGGAGCGTTCGAAGAAGGCCTGAATGCGCCCGTGCAGCTCGGCCACATCCTCCGCCGAGCGCGCCGACATCAAGACCGCATCCGGGAATTCGTCGACGAGCGCAGCGCATTGCTCGGCGTCGAGCAGATCGCTCTTGTTGAGGATCAACAGGCGGGGATGATCCGCGGTGCCGATCTCGGCCAGCACCTGGCAGGTGACCTCGTATTGATCACGGAAGGCCGGGTCGGCCGCGTCCACCACATGCAGATGAAGGTCGGCGTCCTTGGCCTCCTCCAGGGTGGAGCGGAAGGAGGCTACCAGGTCGTGGGGCAGATCCTTGATGAAACCCACCGTATCGGAGATCAAGATCCGAGGTCGGGTCTCGGGCACCAGGATGCGCACGGTGGTGTCCAGGGTGGCGAAGAGCTGGTCCGCCACATACATGGTGTCATTCGTGAGCGCACGCATGAGCCGTGACTTGCCCGCGTTGGTGTAGCCCACCAGGGTGACGGTCTGTGTCGAGCTGCCGCTGCGGCGGCTGCGCTGGGTATCCGCCTCGCGCTGCACCACTACCAGGGCACGCCGCAGCTCGGCGATGCGGTCCCGTGCACCGCGGCGGTTCAGCTCGAGGGATGACTCGCCGGCTCCCTTCCCCCCCACGCCGCCGCGCTGCCGGTCGCCGCCGGCGTTGGCCTCACGCAGCCGCGGCGCCATATAGACGAGGCGGGCAATCTCGACCTGGATCTTGGCTTCGCGGGTGCGTGCGTGGCGCTGGAAGATGGAGAGGATGACCATGGAGCGGTCGAGCACCTCCACCCCGGTGGCCTGCTCCAGATTGCGCATC
>JAFDEK010000077.1 GCA_019310385.1 Deltaproteobacteria bacterium | reverse complement strand
GAAACGTGGGGGCCCCTCAACTGGGGCGTCGGGATCGATGTGTCCTTCGACACGACGCCTCCAACCCCCGATCCGAGTATCTGGGAGACGGCGCCGGTCTCGCTCGGCAGCTCCCATGCGATCTCCGATCTCAATCTGCGCCTCTATCGCGAGTGGCCAGACCGCGGACGACTTCATCGTGAAGGTCTATGCCTGGTCCGTCGCCTTCGGGCACCCGGATATCAGCGAGCCCTACGCGCTGGCGACCGAGGAGGGCTTCGTCGAGGTCGATCTGCCGACGAGCTTCCAGGCCTTCGCGGTCTGGCCCAGCCAGATGGAGCCGAACGAAGTCGGGAACCTCGAGTTCTGGGTGCGAAACGACGACGCGATTCCGAGCCACGACAATCTCGCCAACCTCGCGCTGCCGGGCGGGTGGGCCCTGACGGCGGGCGATGACACCCAGAACCTCGGCTCGGTGGTCGGAGGAGGGGGCACGAGCGCAACGGCAAGCTGGACCGTGCAAGCGCCGAGCAGCGAAGTGGGCGCGCAGACGAAACGTGGGGGCCCCTCAACTGGGGCGTCGGGATCGATGTGTCCTTCGACACGACGCCTCCAACCCCCGATCCGAGTATCTGGGAGACGGCGCCGGTCTCGCTCGGCAGCTCCGAGATCCAGATGACACTGAGCGAGGCGACCGACGATCGCTACGCGGTGGAGTACTCCTTCGAAAGCACCGGCAGCCCGACCGGGGGTAGCGGGGATGACGACAGCGGATGGCTCGCGACCCGGGTCTTCAACGACTCGGGGCTGGAGACGAATCACGAGTACTGCTACCGCGCTCGTGCGAGGGACACGGCGAGCACGCCCAACGCCACGGGCTATTCGCCCACGAGCTGTCGCTACACCGACATCGAGGCGTCGACGGGGATCACATTCGGCGCGATCACCGCAGTGGGCATCGAAGCCCGATCGACGAATACGCCCAGCGGGCTCACCCGGGGCTCGTCGGGCCTCGTGGTCTTCGACCTGAGCGAGGGGACGGATTCGGGCTGGAAGCAGGACAACGACCTGTGGGAAAGCGCGGGCCTCGTCCCCAATACCGAGCACTTCTTCGCTGCCCAGAGCCGCAACGGCGACGGGACGGTCAGCGCGATCAGCCCCTCTGCGAGTCGCTACACCCTGGCCGGCAGCCCCATCGACGACGGATTCCTGCCGGTGAGCCAGCTGTCGATCCAGGCGAACTGGCTGCCCAACGGGAACCCGCCCGGTACCGAGTACATGATCGAGAACCAGACTCTCGGCAGCGATTCGGGCTGGATCACTGTGCTCTCGTGGAACAGCAGCGGGCTCTCTCCCGATACGGCCTACAGCTTTCGCGGCCGGGCTCGCAACGCGGTAGGCGTGGAGACGGCGTGGGTGGACTTCGGCAGCGCGACGACGCTCCTGTGCTCGGACGCTGACGCCGACGGGGTCTGCGACGTCGACGACAACTGCTCGGTCCACTTCGACCCCAGCCAGCACGACAGCAACAGCGACGGCTACGGGAACCTCTGCGATCCCGACCTGAACAATGATGGGGTCGTTGGAGTTCCCGACCTGAACGACTTCCGTTCCGCCTTCGGATCCACCACGGGCGGCGCGGGCTGGAACCCGGATGCCGACTTCAACGGAGACGGTGCGGTCGGGATTCCGGACTTCAACACCCTGCGCAGCTACTTCGGCGGTCCCCCCGGACCCTCGGGCCTCGCCTGTGCGGGAACGATTCCCTGTCCCTAGCCTGGCTCCTCACTGAGCCTCACTCTCCCGTGCCGGTACCCCCCACCACGAGGTGGAGATTGTCGACGCCCAGGGAACCGTCGGCGGCGCTGCTCAACTCTCCGGTGACGTGAGCGCTGACGCCGCTCGCCTTGTGGTAGGCCTCGCCATAGCGGAGCTCGGCGTGGGTTGCCTCGAGGCGAAAGCGAAGTCCCGGCCGGGCGAGATCCTGCGTCCACTCGGCGTGCAGGCCGACCGTGCCGACCATCTCCACCGGCTCTGCGCGAAGGGTGGCGCTCGCGACCTGCAGGTCGGCGACGAAGCGCTGCGGACGCCAGCCCTCGCTCTCGAGGACGATACGGCCTTCGGCCCTACCGCTCAGCTCGCTGACGCCGCCGACGAGCGCGGCGATGTATGATAGATCGACGGACTCGAGCCGTGTCGCGAGCTCGAGACGGCCCTGGCCAAAGCTCCCATCGCTCGTGAAGTGGCCGCCTTCGCCAAGCGCTCCCCGGGCCCGGATCGCCATGGATCCACTCGAGTGCGGCTCGAGCCGGGCCTGGATGTCGTCGACCCGGAGGCGTATGTCCGGTCCGGCGGCGGGGTCGCGCAGCACGATGCGCCCGTCGAGAATGTGAAGGTCTTCGAATGCAAGGGCGGGCGAGGATCCTTCGCTCTGCTTCGCCTGGCCGGCAGACGGGCTGGCGCGGGCTGCCCCCGATCCCTCCAGCCGCAGCTCGCCGCCGTCCCGAACGAGGCGCAGCACCGCACCGCGGATCTCGATCGAGCGGGGGGCGACCCGACCTCGCAGAAGAGGCGTGAAGTGCAGGCGCAGGTCCATGGACTCGGCTTCCAGAGGCGACGGCACGCCCTCGGCTGGGATCACCTCGGGTCGCTGGATCCGGATGCCGGGAGGAAGCCACACGAAGGAAAGCGAGCTGCTGCGCACGCTGGCACCGACGGTCTTCGACGCGCGCCGATCGAGCTCCGCCTGAAGCCCATCGCTGTAAACGGGGAGTACGAGGACAAAGAGGAGAAAGAGAAGGAGACACGCCGCCAGCGAGAGGATCACCAGGAGAAACGCGATGCGGGCGATGGGGGCGATGGAGGCAAGGACGCGCGCCAGCACGATGTCACCTTTCCGGGGGCCGGGGAAGCCATGATACAGACTCGTGGGCGTCGTGCCGATTCCGATTCGCGGCTGTGAAAGGCCCGCGTCCCCCAGTATCTTCGCTGTCGATGCGTCACGTCTTCGTCTCGAGTCTCCACGGAATTCCCGTCGCGCTACTCCTCGCGGCGCAGCTCGTCGGCGCCCAGCCCCTCGCGTCCGACGATTTCGTGCCCGACGATTTCGTGCCCGACGACGTGATCCACGTGCAGCTGGTGGGCCGCGAGATCTACGCCTTCGCGGGCAACGGCAGCGGCCGCGTGAGCGAGCGTCTGCTGCGCGACGAAGAGCTGCTCTGGAAGGGGCAGCGCGGCCGGATCGGGGTTGCGATCACGGATCAACGCATCTTGGCGGCTACGCCGAACACCTCGAGCTGGCGCGGCGAACGCTTTCGGGTGGAGGAGGTGGTGGACGAGCGCGCCCGAGTCGGTCCGCGGGTCGCGGTCTTCCTCACCAACCGGCGGGTCCTCGGCTTCCACGGCACCGGCTCGAACTGGGTGGAAGCGAATCTGGGCCTGAAGGAGGAGGTGCTCGACGTGGGGGTGGGCAACGGGCCCGCCGTGGTCGTCACCAATCGGCGCCTGCTCGGCCTGTCGCACCGCGCCGCCGCCTTCTTCGAGCAGACCCTGGAGCTGAAGGAGGAGGTCGCGAGCGTAGACATGTCAGCTGCCGCCGGCTCCGTGACTACGGATCGCAGGGTGCTGGTCTTTCTGGCCTCGAGCGGGCGCTGGACGAGTCAACGACTGCCGCTGGAATGACGCAGCGTTCGGCCAGATACCGAGTCGGGCAACCTGCTACGCTCCCCTTATGACCGAAGAGAAGAAAGGGACCGAAGACAAAGAAAAGAAAAAGCCGCGCCGCCAGACCCGTGTGCCCTCGGGCAGGATTGAGCGCCTCGCGCGCCTGGGATTCATGGCGGGCGAATTCGCTCTCGGCGGGGTCACCGAGGGCGCGAAGCGTCTGGTTCAAGCGACACCCGTGGACGCTGCCGGCGTGTTTCTTTCGGTCGAGCGGGCTCAGAAGCTGGCCCGACGCCTCTCTCACATGCGCGGTGCGGCGATGAAGCTGGGCCAGCTGCTCTCCCTCGAGGGAGACGACCTGCTGCCGCCCGAGTTCGCCGAGGCCCTCGCGGTGCTCCGCGCGACGGCGGATGCCATGCCGGTCTCCCAGGTGCGCCGGGTGATGGGCCACGCCTATGGCAAGGGCTGGGAGGAGCGCTTCCGCGAATTCGACTTCGAGCCCCTGGCGGCCGCCTCCATCGGCCAGGTCCACGGCGCCGTGACTGCGGATGGTCGGGAAATCGCGCTCAAGATCCAGTATCCCGGCGTGGCGCGCAGCATCGACAGCGACGTCGACAACCTGGCCAGCCTGCTGCGCGTGACGCGCATTCTGCCAGTGGAGATCGATATCAGCGCCATCATCGATGAGGCCAAGAGCCAGCTCAAGCAAGAGGCTGACTACCTGCGCGAGGCCGAGCACCTGACGCGTTTCCGCGCGCTGGTGGCCGACGAGCCGGGCGTGTGGGTTCCCGCCGTCCACGAGGACCTCACGACCAAGCGCGTCCTCGCCATGGACCGGGCCTTCGCGTTACCCATCGAGGAGCTGCGCAGCCCCGACTATCCCCAGAGCGTGCGCGACCAGGTGGGGGTGCGGCTGCAGCGGCTCATGTTTCGCGAGCTCTTCGAATTCCGCTTCGTTCAGACCGACCCGAACTTCGCCAACTATCTCTACGCGCCCGAGACCGACGAGCTGGTGCTGCTCGATTTCGGCTCGGCGCGGGACTTCTCGAGTGAGCTGATCGATCAGTACACGCGGATCTGTCGGGGGATGATCACGGAGGATCGGGACGAGATCCATCGGGCCGCCGTCGAGATCGGCTACCTCGGAGGCGAGGAGACCGGGAGCCGGCTCGAAGCCTTCCTGGATCTCATCTTGCTGGCCGGCGAGCCCTTGCGCCACGAGGGCGTCTACGATTTCGCCGAGTCGAGCTTGACTGGCCGGGCCCGCGAAAAGGGCTTCGACCTGGTCTTCCGCCAGGGTTTCCTGCGGGCGCCGCCGCCGGCCACCATCTTCCTGCACCGAAAGCTGGCCGGCACCTTCCTGCTCTGCGCCCACATCCGCTCGCGCGTCGACACCCGCGCGCTCGCACTCTCCATGATGGGGTGATGGCGGGGTGATGATAGGGTGCTGATGGGGTGCCTTCCGGCGCCCGGCGATCTCAGGCTGCTCGGAAGTGCGAGGTGGAGTCGTTCAGCTCCAGGGATTCGCCCTTGTCCGCGGCGATCTTCCGGGCGCGCTCGAAGAGGATCTCTTCGCTCTCACGCCGCTCCGGATCGTCCACACAGACGTCGACGGGGCAGGCCTCCGCGCACATCTGGGTGTCGTGGTGCCCCACGCACTCGCTGCACAGATCGGGATCGATGACGAAGACGTCCTCGCCCAGGCTGATCGCGTCGTTGGGGCACTCGCCCTCGCACGCTCCGCAAGAGATGCACTCCTCGGTAATCGTGGTCGCCATGGCCGATGATCTCCTGAATCGAGAATCGAAAGGGTGGGGGTGTCGAAGATCAGCCCTTGGAGTCCGCAAGGACCTCGTGTGCGCCGTTGTAGCCCGGAATGCAGGTGATGCCGGGCCCCGGGTGGCAAGAGGCGCCGCACATGTACAGGCCCTCGATGGGCGTCCTGTAGTCGGCGTAGCCCGGAACCGGCCGGTTCTCCCACATCTGGCCGGGGTGGAGCAGGCCGTGGCAGAAGTCGCCGGCGGTGATGCCGAAGGTCTTCTCGAAGTACTCGTGGGTGAAGATGATCTTGCCCGTGATGGCGTCGCGGAAGTTCGGCGCGACCTTCTGGATCTGGTCGATGGCCCGCTCGGCCATGAGCTCCTTGTACTCGTTGTGCTTGCCCTTGGGAATACCCGCCGGGAAGTAGTGGGAGAAGATCGTGCAGGTGTGCTTCCCCTCCGGCGCCAGGGTGGGATCCGTGAGGCTGGGGAAGTAGCAGTAGGCGACGGGGTCTTCGGGGACCTGGTTGTTGCGGTACTCGTCCCAGCAGCGTGAGAGGTGCTCCGCCGAGGGGATGTAGGCCATGAGCCAGCGAACGTCGTTCTTGTTCGTGAAGGCGAGATGTCCCTCGAACTCGGGCAGCTCGTCCAGGGTCATGTGGAGCTGCAGGTAGCCGTTCGTGTACTGGATCTCCCTGACCGCGTGATTGAACTGCTCGGGCAGATGCTCCTCGCCCACGAGGCCTGCGAAGGTAGTACGCGCATCGAGGCTCGAGAGGACGGCGTTGGCCGTGATCTTCTCACCGCCGCGCAGCTCGACGCCGGTGGCGCGACCGCCCTCGATGATGAAGCGGCTCACCTGGGACTTGTATCGGATCTCTGCCCCGCGGTCCTCCGCGCAGCTCTCGAGGGCATAGGAGAGGGCTCCGATGCCGCCCTTGGGAATCTTGAAGTCGTAGGCGTCGCCGGCGCAGTAGTGGTAGGCCAGGGAGAGGGCGCTTCCAGGCGTGAAGGGGCCCATGTGGGTTCCGTCGATCGCCGAGGCGCACAGGGAGCCCAGGATGGTGTTGTGCTTGCCCGGCTCGGGGAAGAACTGCCGCAGCACGTCCATGGCGCTGGCCGTGTTGAGACGGATGAGAACCTCCCGGGTCTTGGCGTCCGGCGCGTTGGCGATGAGCTCGCTCATGGGTGTGGGCTTCTTGAAGCTCTCCACGTCCATCATGAGCTTGAAGGGCTCGATGTAGGCCGCCATGTTGGCGAGGCCCGTCATGGCATCGATGCCGTGGTCCTTCATCAGGTGCTCGGCCATCTGGTTGGGATCCCGGTACGCGATGAAGGGCGCGTCCTCGGGAGCGCCGAATACGCAGTAGGATGTCGGGGGGCGCAGCAGCTCGAGGCCGTACTTCTCGAGCTCGAGGATCTCGATCATCCTCTGGCGGAAAACGAGGAAGGCCCAGGCGCCGACGCTGTGCTTGTAGCCCTTGAAGATCTCCTTCGTGGCCGCCATGCCGCCGGGGAAGTTGGTCTTCTCGAGCACGACGACCTTCATGCCCCCCTTGGCGAGCTCGGCCGCGGCGGTGAGTCCGTTGTGGCCCGCACCAATGATGATTGCGTCGTAGTCAGCCATTTCGAAGCTCCTCCTGTCTTCTTGTTTTCATCTTCCCGGGTTCCCGGTCCTGGTTCCTGCGTCGTTTTCTTGCCCGCGGCACCACATTTTCTACCAAAGGATGAGACAGAATACAATAGATGTCTTATGTTCTGTAAAAGCTCTTGTGGCGCGGGAGCTTTCGGGCAGCGCAAGGGGCGTGGGAGACGGCCATGGCGAGCGGCACGGGACGGACCGCGGGGCGGACAGAGGACAAAGTGACAGACGAGGCAGCAGAGGTGCAGGCGCGGCTCCTGGACGCAGCGGAATCCTGCTTTTCCAAGTTCGGGCTGACCAAGACCACCATGGAGGACGTGGCGAAGGCCGCTGGCATGTCCCGGGCGACGGTCTACCGCTACTTCAAGAACCGCGACGACCTCCTCATGGGGGTGGTGGAGCGAGAGGCACGCGGTGCTGCGGCAGAGATCGAGCGGCGTCTGCGCGGGATCCGCAATCCCGGCGAGTACATCGTCGAGGGGATCGTTCAGGCCCTCGACATCGTTCCCAAGCGGCCAGCCCTCTCCATGCTCTTCCTGGCCGACACCGTGGGTATGGCGAGCCGTCTCCTCACGACCTCCGAGCGCATGGTCGACATCGCCCTCGAGCTGGTGGTGCCCGTAATCGAGCCCGCTCGGCGCAAGGGCCTGCTGCGCGACAACGTGGAAACCGAGGTCATGATCGAGTGGACCTTCCGCATCATATCCTCCTTCCTCACGGTGCCCAGCCCGCTAGCGGACAGCGAGGAGGAGATGCGTGCGTTGCTTCGCAGGATGTTGTTGCCGGCGCTCTTGAAGTAGAGGATCAGCGCCTCGGCCCCGCGTTCTCGCCCTCGAAGGCATCGAGGAGGTCGCGCAACGCGGCGGCGATGCGCATGCGGGCGTCGCCATCCAGGTCGGTGAAGATCGCCTCGTGGGCCTTCAGGTCGCTGGCGAAGATCTTCGCGACCATGCGCTCCCCCTTCTTCGTGAGCAGGATCCGGGTGCTGCGTCCGTCCTCGGGATCCGGCCTCCGGCGCACCAGGCCCCCCTTTTCGAGGCGGTCGATGCTCTTCGTCTGCCCCCCGGGCGTGATGGCGAGGTGGCGGTTGAGGTTCTTGGGCGAGTGGGGGCCGGCGAGGCGGAGCAGCAAGAGCAGGGCGTAGTCCGAGTACTTCAGGCCGTGGGGCCGGAGGGTTTGCTGATAGAAGGCCTCGACCCGTCGCCCCAGCCGTCCCGCCCACATCATGATGAGCAGGGTCGCGGGCTCCGCGGCCTCGAGGAGGGGCTTCCAGGCCTCGGGTACATCACCCGCGCGCAGCAGGGCGTCGATCTTGCCGAGCTCGGAGGGGTCCGACGGTGCCATGCTCTGCTTCCTGTTCAGCTCGTGTTGTTCAGCTCGTGTTGTTCAGCTCGTGTTGTTCAGCTCGTGAGGCATCCAGCGGCGAGGGCACTGGACAGCCCCGTTCTACCAGTTTACTTTCCTGGGAAATTAATGCGACCCATGTCCCGGTGGCGGCGATGCGGCGGCGACGCGGTGGCGAAGTGGAGGCGCGAGGGGAAGAAATGGCCAGAGACGACGTGAACGACATCGAGAACATCGACCGATCCGTGGGCGGCACCGTCTTCGAGCGCTTCTTCACTGGCAAGCGAGAGGCGGAGGTGGTGGCTCCGGACACCTACTTCATGACCGCCGATTACGTGAATCTGGTGGCCTTCGAGACCTCCGAGGGGCTGCTGCTGGTCGATTGCGGCACCAAGGAGGCGGGCCCCAAGGTTCACGAGGAGATCCGCAAGCTCAGCCAGGCGCCGCTCCACACGGTCGTCTACACCCACGGACATCTCGACCACGCCTTTGGACTGCAGGCCTGGCTCGATGCGGGTGAGCGGCCCCGGGTGATCGCCCACGAGAACGTCGCCCACCGCTTCCGCACCTACATGAAGACCGGGCCCATGAACTCCAACATCAACAAGGTGCAGTTCGGGATCCAGGCAGGCCTCGCGTGGCCCGACCGGGAAGAGGACTTCGTCTGGCCCGATACGGTCTATCGGGACAGCTTGAGTGTGGTGATCGGGGGCGAGCGCTTCGAGCTTCACCACGCCAAGGGCGAGACCGACGACGCCACCTGGGTGTGGGCGCCAGAGCGCAAGATCGTGGCCACCGGCGATCTGTGGGTGGGGATGCTGCCCAACTGCGGCAACCCCCAGAAGGTGCAGCGCTGGCCCGAGGAGTGGGCCGATGCCCTCGAGGCCGTCGGGTCCGTGGGCGCCGAGCTGCTGCTGCCCGGCCACGGTCGGCCCATCGAGGGCGCCGACGCCATCCGCAAGTGCTGCTTCGATACGACCGAGGCCCTGCGCGCCATCGTGCAGCAGACCCTGGCCGGGCTCAATGCTGGGATGATCCACGAAGAGATCCTCGCCACCATCGAGATTCCCGAGCACCTGCGCGGCAACGCCTACCTGGATCCTCTCTACGACCGGCCGGAGTTCATCGCCCGCAACTTGATCCGCAAGTACGGCGGCTGGTGGAACGGCCACTCGGCCCATGTCCTCCCCGCCAGGATGGCGGAGCAGGCGGTGGAGATCGCTCGTCTCGCGGGCGGCGTCGCGCCTCTGGTCGCGCGGGCTCGGGAGCTCGCCGGCTCCGACCTGGCCCTGGCCTGTCACCTGGCCGAGTGGGCGGCCCTGGCGGACCCCAAGGACCGTGACGCCCAGCAGTGCGTGATCGAGGTCTTCAAGCAGCGCGGCGACGGTGAGATCTCCCTCATGGGACGCGGGATCTTCTCCCATGCCGTGCGCCGGGCCGAGGCGGCGCTCGAGGAGATGGGCGGGTAGGGCGGAGCCCGACCGCGCCGGAGACGAATCCGTGTACTTCGACTTTCGTACCTATTTCAAGGTGGTGTGGCTCGTTCTCACGGACAAGCCGAGCCCGAAGCGGCTCGTGGCACACCTCGGCATCCTGGCCCTGCTGACCTCGTGGGCGGTGTGTAACGCGCTCTTCCTGCTGCTCGACCGGCTCCTGTATCCGGGATGCGGGAACGTGGAGATCCGCAATCCGATCTTCGTCATCGGCAACGGCCGCAGCGGAACGACCTTCTTCCTTCGTCAGCTTCACGACCTGGGAGATCCTGTTTCCCTCCATGGTGCAGAAGAGGATCCTGCGGGCGCTCTTCCGCACCTGGGCACGCCTGCTTCCCCGTTCCTTCCAGCGCGCGAAGGACTGGGAGGGGCGCCAGCTCGGGAGCCTGAAGGCGCAGCGCCCCATTGGCATCGACGACCCCGACGAAGACGACTTCCTCCTCATGATCCCCTTCGCCTCCCCTGTCATCACAGCTCTCTTCCCCTACATGGAGGAACTCGAGGAGCTGGCGCGCTTCGATCAGCGGCCTGAAGCGGCTCGTCGGGGCATCATGGGCATGTACCGCCAGTGTGTCAGCCGCCAGCTGGCCTTCCACGGTGTCGGAAAGGCCGGAGATGTCGGAAGGGCCGGAGATGGCGGAGAGGCCGGACCGCGCACCTTCCTGAGCAAGAATCCCTCTTTCGTGGCCCGCATCCGGAGCCTCGGCGAGGAATTTCCCGACGCCAAGTTCATCTACCTGATCCGGAACCCCTACGAGACGATCCCCAGCCTGCTCAAGCTCCTCAACACCGTCTGGACAGGGCTGGGCCTGGAGTCGGACCACATCGAGAGCTCGACCCGGCAGCTCGCTCGCGGTTGTATGGAGGACTACAACTACGCCTTCGAGGAGCTCCGGAAGCTGCCCGACGAGCGTTACGCGGTGGTGAGCTACACTGATCTGGTGGCCGACCCGAAGGCGACGGTGGAGAAGGTCTACGACCGTTTGAATCTCTCGATTTCGCCGGATTTCGAACGCAGACTCGCCGCCGAGCGCTCACGGCAGAAGCGATACCACAGCTCGAACGTATATTCTCTGGAGGAGTTCGGAGTTTCCCCAGAGGAGGTCGCCGAGAGGCTCTCGGACCTCATCGCGCGCTTCGGGTTTCGTCCCGAAGACGTTCCTGAGAACGAGACCCGGGAGATGCTGTGAGACGCTGAGGCGCTGAGGCGAGGGCGTGACTTGAGCGAAGAGCCGGACGAATTTGTCGAGGTGCTCACGGAGCGCGAGCAGGAGATCGCGGCGTGCCTGGCCCGCGGGGCGCGCATCGCCACGGTCGCGCGAGATCTCCACATCAGCGAGCACACGGTCCGAAACCACCTGAAGAGCATCTTTGCCAAGCTCGGTACCCACTCCCAGGTCGAGCTCGTCGAGCGGGTTCGCTCGCTGCCGTCTCTCCTTGGCCGCTTCAGCGAGGAAGACGCTGACGAGCGAGGCCGTCTCGCCGAACGGGTGAGGCAGGCGAATCTGCGGCAGCGCGAGCAGCTCGACCAGGTCTTCGTCGAGCTCGAGGGGCTCGATGCCATGAGGACCGTGATTCGAGCGGTGCTGCCCCTGGACGAGGCCCGGCAGCGCGACTGGCGCCTGCGCCTGAAGATGCGCGCCCTCCACGACCCGCAGCAGCTGCGTGACGTGCTCGAGGTGGTGGGCTGGGGTCCCGACCGTCCCTTGCGCCGCATCCAGGAGCTGCAGCGCGAGGGAGCGATGCGGCCGGAGCTGGATCCCGCGGAGGTCTACAGCCGGCTGCGAGACCTGATCCACGCAGCGGTGATGGGCCTGCTAGAGGACCCCTCGGAGGAGAGCGGTCGCCGCTACCTCGAGCGCATCGACACCTACCTAGAATCCCTCGCCCCTCAATAACGCAAGGTAGGGGACGGTCCTTAACGCAAGTGCGGGCGATTGACCTTCCGTTAAGGACCGTCCCCGATCTTGCCCGATCTTGCGTTAGCGGCCTTTGAAGTTGGCGGGGCGTTTTTCGGCGAAGGCTCTGGGGCCCTCCTTGGCGTCTTCGGAGCTGAGGACCCTGGCACCCAGGGCTTTTTCGAGGACGAATCCGCCTTCGAGCTCGAGGGAGCGTACGGCGATCTCCTTGGCGGTCTTCATGGCGAGGGGGCCGTTGCGGCACATGCGCTCGGCCAGCTTCAGGGCCGTGGGCATGAGCTGGTCCGCCGGGACCACCTCATTGATGAGGCCCACCTCGTAGGCGCGCTGGGCGTCGATGTTCTTGCCCGTGAGCAGTAGCTGCATGGCGATCGCCCAGGGGATCTGCCTGGGCAGGCGCACGTGGGTGCCGCCCAGGGGAACCAGGCCCCACTTGACCTCACCCAGGCCGAAGCTCGCGTGCTCGGCCGCGATGCGGATGTCGCTGCCCAGGAGCATCTCCATGCCTCCCGCGATGCAGAAGCCGTTCACCGCGCAGATGATGGGCTTGAAGACGTCGGAGAACTGGCGTTTGGTGGTGTCGTCGAAGCCGAGGCTGTCGCCGCTCGTCAGCATGGGGGCGGCCTCCTTGAGGTCCAATCCCGACGAGAAGGCCTTGTCGCCAGCCGCGGTGAAGATCGCGACCCACATTTCCGGGTCCTTGTTGAACTCCTCGAAGGCCTCCTCGATGCCCAGGAGCATTTCGATGGTGAGGGAGTTCATCGCCTCGGGGCGGTTGATGGTGATGATGCCGATGTGGTCGCGCTTCTCGTAAGTAATGGTGGAGGGCAGTGCCACGGTGGGGGCTCCCGGTGATCGTCGGTTGAAGACGGTCGGTTGAAGATTGTCGGTTGGGGGTAGATCGGAGGTCGGGGCTCAGGCCCCGGCGCGCTTGAACTTGGGCAGGGTGACCTCGTCCGTCACCGCGTCGAAGAAGACCTCTACGGGCATGTCGATCTCGAGCTCCTCGGGCGGGCAGTCGACCACGTGGCTCAGCAGGCGCACGCCCTCCGCCAGCTCCACCACCACGGCGGCATAGGGCGTCGCGTCCTGGAAGGCCGGGTGCAGGGCCCGGCCCACCACCGTCCAGGTGAAGACCGTGCCGAGGCCACTCGAGGCCGCCCACTCCCATTCCCAGGAGCCGCACGCGGCGCACATTTCGCGGGGAATGTGGCGCCAGGCGCTGCAGCCCGTACAGCGCTGGAAGCGCAGCTCGCCGGCCTTGCAGAAGCCGTAGAAGTCTCCGGCGAAGCCTTCGAGCTCGGGGAGGGGCAGGGTGTACTCAGTGGATTCGGGCATGGTCTGTCGCTTCTCTCTACCTTGGGTGAGCAGCGCCTCTGGCGTTGCTCAGCGTCTCAAAATCGCAATGCTGCCGTCGCCGAAGTCGCCCCATCCGGTTACGACGCCGATCTCGGCGTCCACCACCTGGCGCTCACCGGCCGCACCGCGCAGCTGCTTCACGGCCTCGACGATGTGGTTCATGCCGAGGACGTGGGCCTCGGAGAGCAGGCCGCCCGAGGTGTTGACGGGCAGCTCGCCGCCCAGCTCGATGCGTCCGTTCTCGACGAAAGAGCCCCCCTCGCCCCGCTTGCAGAAGCCCACCTCTTCGAGCTGCTGCAGCACCTCGAAGGTGAAGCAGTCGTAGATCTGGGCGAAGTCGGCGTCGCCGGGCTGGATACCCGCCATCGCGAAGGCCTCCGGCGCCGCCATGCTGAGGCCGGTCTGGAAGATGTCCTTGCGGTTGGTGATCTCGTCGGCGGGGTAGGGCTGCCCCGACGCCGCGCCCATGATGTAGATGGGGTCCTTGTTCAGGTCCCGGGCTCGCTCCGTCGTCGTCACGACCACTGCTGCTGCACCGTCGGTCTCGAGGCAGCAGTCGAAGAAGCGGTAGGGATCGGCGAGCATGGGCGAGGCCATGTAGTCCTCGATCGTCAAGGGCTTGCCCTGCAACACCGCGTTGTCATTGAGCTGGGCGTGCTTGCGCATGGCGACCGCGATACAGCCGAGCTGCTCGGGCTTGGTGCCGAACTCGTGCATGTGCCGCCGGGCCATGACCGAGTACCACTGGGGCGGCGCCGTGAAGCCGTAGGGCACGTAGTAGTCCCGGGCGATGGCACCGCCGGGCATGGAGGCGACGTCCTGGGCGACGGTCTGGCGCACCCGGGCTCCCGAGTAGCCGTTCCAGCCGGCGGGGATCAGCACGTAGTTTGCGAGGCCACTGGTGACTGCCGCCGCCGCCGCCCGCAGCGACGCCACCGGCGCCGCGCCGCCGATCCACAGGATCGCCGAGTAGCGCAGGTTCTCGCAGCCGAGGTTGGATGCGAAGCCCTCGGCGTGGCCGAGGTTGGGGAAGGGCATGATCCCGTCGATGTGCTTGCCCGTGAGCCCCGCATCCTCGATGGCGCTGCAGGCCGCCTGGAGCTGGATGCCCAGCTGGCTCATGCCCGAGCCCGGCTTGCGGCAGTAGCGGGTCTCGCCGATCCCGACGATGCAGGCCTGATCCTTCACGACTTCACGCTCCGACTCAGACGCGCTTGGTGGGATCGATCTTCGCGAGCCGGGCGAGGTTCTTGCCCAGGAAGCCGGCGCGCATCTCGTCGGTGATCTCCGGGTAGCCCCAGTTCTTCTGCAGCTCTTCCGGAATCTGGAAGTTGCGCATCCAGTCTACCACCCGCTTGGTGTCGTCGAAGGGCAGGTCGAGGCCCATGACGATCTTGCTCGGGTCCACCCACTGCAGCGCCGTTCCGATGGCGTGATAGCCGCGGTAGCGCGAGCGCTCGTACCAGCCCGCGATGCCCGAGAGGCTCAGGAAGAGGTTCTGGTGCTTGCCCGCGAGGCCGATCAGCTCTTCGGTGTGGGGCCAGGCCATGTGGTAGGCGATGACCTTGAGCTCGGGGAAGTCGATCAGCACCTGGTCGAGGGTGTCCGGGTGGGTGTGCTTGCTCGGCTGGGGCACCACGTAGGACATGCCCATGTGAATGGTCAGGGCGATGTCGAGCTCGCAGGCCTTCTCGTAGAAGGGCCACATGCGCTTGTCGTCGAGGGGGCCGTCGTCTTCCGGCTGATAGACCTTGCAGAGCTTCGCGTTCTCGTTCTTGACGAGGTAGTCGAGCTCCCACAGCGCATGGTCCATGCCGCGTCGCAGGATCGGGCCGACCATCGCCTCGAGGTACATGCGATCGGGGTAGGGCGCGATCTGGTTGATCATGAACTGGTTCGTCGACATGGCGACCGTGTGGCCGCTGATGTCCATCATGCCCTCGCGCAGTGCGAAGCACACGTCGACGCCGGCCTCGTCCATGTACTTGATCAATTCCTCCGCGAGGGGGTGGGGCCACTCGCCGGAGAGGTCGCGGCCCGACCAGGCGCGCATCACGCCATCCACGCTGCCCCACCACCGCTGGCAATTGGGGTAGTAGGTGATCTCCTGCATGGTGACGGGGTTCATGAAGTGACACTCTGAGAGCGCTACGAAATGGTCGTCGCTGGCCACGCTTGTCTCCTCTCGCTTGGGGTCTCGGGTTTTTGCGTCTGCTGGATCCGGGCTCCGGACTACGCGCCCTGCTTTGCCGTTTGGATCAGCTTCCAGAGCCGGTTCGGTGCGGCCGGAACTTCGTTGGCGCGAACGCCCAGGGGCGCCAGCGCGTCGTTGATGGCGCACATCACCGCCGCCGGAGTCGTGTGGATGGCGCCCTCGCCGCAGCCCTTGGCGCCCAGTGGCGTGAAGGGGGAGGGAGTCACCACCTGGTCCTTCTCCGTCATGGGCACCTCGTTGATGGTCGGGATGAGATAGTCCATGAAGGTCGAGGTGAGCAGCTGCCCCTGCTCGTCGTAGACGTACTCCTCGAGCAGCGCGGCGCCAATGCCCTGAGCCACGCTGCCCTCGGTCTGTCCTTCGACGGTGGCGGGATTGAGACGGGTGCCGCAGTCGTCCACCAGGCAGTAGCGCTGGATGTCGACGAAGCCGGTCTCCCGGTCGATCTCCAGCGCCACCACGTGCACCGCCTGCGCCGCGGTGAGGTAGCTCTTCGTGCGGCCCTCGTCGTCGACCGGGGTGCGTCCCGGCGCGGTCCAGACGTGGGTGGCTTCGGGCCGCGGGTCGACGTCGGGGGGCAGGTAGTTGCTGGCGCCCAGCATGGTGCCCGCCACCTGGGCGACGACCATCTCGGCTCCGGGCATGTGCTTGACCTGGAACTTGCCGTCCTTGAGCTCGACGTTCTCGGGCTCGGTCTGCATGAGCACCGCCACGACCTTGGACATCTTCTCGTTGATGCGCTGGCATGCGCCCAGCACCGCGCCGGTGATGGCTACGCCCAGGCGGCTGCCGCCGGGCCCGAAGGCGGGCGGCGCCGAGAGGGTGTCGAGGCAGCTCACGGTCACCTGGTCCATCTCGAGGCCGAAGTAATCGGCCACCAGCTGGCACACCAGAGTGTACTGGCCCTGGCCCTCGAGGGCGAAGCCCACCCGCACGGAGGCGCTGCCCAGGATGTCGAAGCTCACCGTGGCGCCTTCGGGCACGCCGGTGCCCTGGACGCCCACGATCGCGTAGGCGTTCCAGTCGAAGACGCCGGGCTCGATGGCGCTGGCCACGCCGATGCCCACGAGGCGTCCCTGCTCCCGGGCCGCCGCCTGCTCCTCGCGCAGCTTCCTGTACTCGGCGAGGTCGAGCACCTTGTCGAGGACGGCCTCGTAGTCGCCGCTGTCGTACTCGTTGCCGCTGGGGATCGTGTAGGGGAAGGCGTCCTTGGGGATGAAGTTCTTGCGCCGGATCTCTGCCGGATCCATGCCCAGCTCTCGGGCCGAGATGTCGACCATCTGCTCGAGCACGAAGTTGTGCGGCGGCGGCCCCATGCCCCGGTAGGGGCTGGCCGGCGCCTTGTTGGTGGCTGCCAGGGTGAGGTCGTACTGGGCCACGCCAATGGTGTAGGGCCCGGTAAAGGCCGCAAGGGGCTTGGCGGCGCTGATGGAGCCGAAGCCCTCCGCGTTGGCGCCGAGATCGTCGAGGAGCTTCACCTTGAGGCCCGTCATGCTGCCGTCGGCCTTCAGCGCCAGGGAGGCCTCGTAGTGGCGGTCCCAGGCCTGACTTCCTCCAGCAGACAGATACTCCATGCGATCTTCGATCCACTTCACGGGCCGCCCGCCGGCCTTGCGGGAGAGCAGTACCGTGATGTCCGTGCCCCGGGTGCCGCCCTTGCCGCCGAAGCTGCCGCCGTGGGGCTGGGCGATGATGCGCACCTTGTTGGAGGGCATCCCGAAGGTGGTGGCCCGGCCCAGGGCCATGTGGGTGGCGGACTGGACGCTGCAGCGAGCGGTGATGCTCTGCTCGATGGGGTTCCACTCGGTGATGCAGCCGTAGGTCTCGGTGGGGTTCGCGCCCAACCGATTCCAGCGGAACTTCTCTGTGAAGACGTGGTCGGCCGCGGCGAAGGTGCCGTCGACGTCGCCCCAGGTGAAGACCCGCTGGAGCATGACGTTGCTGCCCTTGTCCTCGAGGACGAGGGGGCTACCGGGCTCGATGGCCCGGGCGGGGTCCATGATGACTTCGAGGGGCTCGTAGTCGATCTCGATGAGCTCGAGGGCGTCTTCGGCGACGTAGCGACTCACCGCCGCAACGGCTGCCACGGGCTCGCCCATGAAGTGCACCTTTTCGGTGGCGAGGCAGTAGGTCCCCCAGCCTTCGGGCACGGAGGGGGAGGGGTTGCTCCAACGCTTGGCGTCCTCGCCCGTCACGATGGCCACGACGCCGGGCAGCTTTTCCGCGGCGCTGGTGTCGATCTTCTCGATGCGCGCGTGGGCGATGGGGCTGCGCAGGATCGCGCAGTGCACCATGCCGGCCAGCTGCACGTTGTCGATGAACTCGGTGCGCCCGGTGAGCAGGTTCGCGTCCTCGACGCGCTTCACGCGATGGCCGACGAAGCGCGGCTTGCTCGTGGGCAGATCTTCGACCTTGTTCGGGATCTTCACCGGCATCTTCGTTCTCTCGCCTTTCTCGTCTCTCTCTCTCTCTCGCCTCTATCGTGTCTCTCGCTCGCCTCTCGGGCCTGCCCTCAGGCCCGCAGGGTCGTGCTCGCCACGTGGCTCGCTTGCATCTTTGCAGCCGCGACGTGGACCGCCCGCAGGATGCTCTGGTAGCCGGTGCAGCGGCACATCTGGCCGCCCAGGACGTCCTTGATCTCGTCGTCGTTGGGCCTCGGGTTGTCGCGCAGCAGCTCGTAGATGGCCATCAGGAAGCCGGGGGTGCAGAAGCCGCACTGCAGGCCGTGCTCCTCCCGGAAGGCTTCCTGGATGGGGTGCAGGGTGCCGTCCTCGGAGGCGAGGCCCTCGACCGTCATGATCTCCGCCCCGTCGGCCTGCACCGCCAGCATGAGGCAGGAGCGCGACGCCACGCCGTCGACCAGGATCGTGCACAGGCCGCACACACCGTGCTCGCAGCCAACGTGGGTGCCCGTCAGGGCCAGCTCGCCGCGCAGAAAGTCGACCAGGGTGGTGCGCGGCTCGGCGAGGCCCTCGTAGGCAAAGCCGTTGACCGTCATGCGAATGCGGCGCGCCTCGCTCATTGCGCGTTCCTCCAAATCCCTTGCTTTGCCGGACGCTTGGGGCGAATCCCTCGAGTAGTGTCTCGGCTCCTTGTGATCTCTCTTCGCCCGTGGTTCGTGCCCGGACGATCGCGCTTCGGCTCAGGCCGCACTCTCGGCGCGCTCGAGTGCCTCGGCGAGGCCGCGCCGGGTCAGCACCCGGGCAAGGTCCCGGCGGTACTCGGCCGTGGCGTGGGTGTCCGCCATGGGCTCGTCGATCTCCTCGCCCACCTTCTCGCCGGCGCGCTCGAAGAGCTCCGCGTCGGGCGCCTGGCCGTTCACCAGAGCCTCGGCTTCGACGGCGCGCAGGGGTTTGTCGCCCGCGCCGAAGAGAACGATCCGGGTGTCTGCGCAGCGGCTCCCGTCCGGACCTCTTTCCAGACGAAGGAGTACCACGGCGCCCACGATGGCGAAGTCGCCGTGGCGCCGTGCGACCTCCTGGACCGACCAGCCGGTCCCCGCGGCCAGGACCGGCACCCGCACCTCGGTCAGGATCTCGTCCTCGGCCAGCGCGGTCGTGAGGTAGGTAATGAAGAAGTCGCTGGCCGCGATGCTGCGGCTGCCCGACGGCCCCTGGGCGACCAGCTCGGCATCCAGGGCCACCGCCATGGCGGGATACTCGGCCGCGGGATCCGCCTGGGCCATGGATCCGCCCATGGTTCCGCGGTTGCGGATCTGGGGGTGGCCGATCTTGGTCGTGGCAGCGTGGAGGACGGGCTGGCGGCTGCGGACCGCGGCCGAGAGCTCGACCTCGCGCTTGCTCGTCATGGCGCCGATCTCGAAGCGGCCCCCGTTCTCGCGGATGTACTTGAGCCCGTCGATCTTGGCGAGGTCGATGAGCAGCTCGGGGCGGGCGAAGCGCATGCTGAGCAGCGGTACGAGGCTCTGGCCTCCCGCCAGGATCTTGGCCTCGCCGTCGCTCTTGGCGAGCAGCGAGATCGCCTCGCTCAACGCGCTGGGCGCGATGTAATCAAAGGGGGCCGGCTTCATCTTCCGAAGGGCTCCTCCCGGACGGCTTCCGGACGTGGGTTTCGGGTGTGGGCTCCGGGCCGCCGCAAATCCCGTCGATTCGGGCGGTTCCGGTCAGGTATAGGGGTGATTCGGAGAGTGGGCAACGACCCAGATCGCCTGTATGCTGCTGCACTTCCGGGGTTCCAGCAAGCCGCGAATTCGGGTGTCTGACTGGGGTCTAACGGGGTTTCGCGGCTGGCTACGGCGCGCCGACCCGGCCGGAATCCGGTCTGCTGGGCGATGTTGCGGAGCGCTGGCTGCCCGGGCCTCAGCCCGCTTCCGGACGGAAGCAGCTCCGGGAACCCGATCCACCCAGGGCGTCCGATCGAAGACGAGTGAAGACGAGTAGAGGAGCGAGAGATGGGCTGGAGCGACTGGGCCGCCGTCGAGGGCGACGGGCTCGACTTCGAAGAGATCCTCTACGAGAAGAGGCACCACAGCGAGCTCGGGGGCGGGGTGGCGCGGGTCACCCTCAACAAGCCCGAGAAGTTCAACACCATGACCCTCGCTACGGTGGACGAGATGTTCCGCGCCTTCTATGACGCGAACCACGACACCTCGATCGGCGTCATCGTGGTGGCCGCGGCGGGCAAGCACTTCGGCGCCGGCGGCGACGTGGAGTGGGAGAAGTGGGGCCTGCGCGAGGCCTTCTACAACCGTTATCCCCACAACCGGCTGATCCGGAGCTCCCGCAAGCCCGTCATGGCCGTCGTCCAGGGCTACTGCCTGGCCGGTCACAACCACATGGCTTATTGCTGCGACTTCACCATCGCCGCCGACAACGCGAAGTTCGGCCAGGCGGGCCCCAAGGTGTCGAGCCCCGCCGATGGCTTCTTCGTCCCCTACCTCACCAAGGTGGTGGGCGCCAAGAAGGCGCGGGAGATGTGGATGCTGTGCCGCCGCTACTCCGCCGAGCAGGCTCGCGAGATGGGGCTGGTCAACACCGTGGTGCCCCTCGACGCGTTGTGGGACGAGGTCGACCAGTGGTGCGAGGAGCTGCTCGAGAAGAGCCCCGGCTGCCTCGAGATCCTCAAGGCCAGCTTCGACCAGGAGATGGACGGCTACACGGAGATGGGGATCCTGTCCGGTCAGTTCTATCCCCATTGGTTCGATGCGCCCGAGGGCAAGGAGGGCGGCAGCGCCTTCATCGAGAAGCGCAAGCCCCGCTTCTGGAGCATTCGCGAGCGCGAGGCCGAGGCGCGCGAGCGGCTCATGGAAGAGTACGAGTCCGAGCAGAAGACCGAGCAGAAGAAAGCCGAGTAGAAAGGCGAGTAGAAGGGCGAGAAGAAAGGAGTTCCCATGGGCTTCTACGAAGACCGAGTGCTTCCCCATTTCATCGACCTCGCCTGCGGCACGGGCCCGATCTGCAAGCAGCGCGAGAAGGTCGTTCCCATGGCGGAAGGGCGAGTCCTCGAAATCGGCATGGGGTCCGGGCACAACATCCCCTACTACGATCCGGCGAAGACCGAGATGGTGTGGGGCCTCGAGCCATCGGAGGGGATGCGTCTAAAGGCGCAGAAGAAGCTCTCCGCGGCCCCTTTCGAGGTCGAGTGGCTGGGCCTGTCTGGCGAGGAGATCCCCCTCGACACTGCGAGCGCGGATACCGTGCTGCTCACCTTCACGCTCTGCACCATTCCCGACTTCCGCGCGGCCCTCGCGCAGATGCATCGGGTGCTCAAGCCCGGAGGCCGGCTCGTCTTCTGTGAGCACGGCGCGGCCCCCGACGCGGGCGTCCGCCGCTGGCAGGACCGGATCAACCCCCTGTGGAGGAGGATGGCCGGCGGTTGCAACCTCAATCGGCCCATTCCCGCGGCCCTCGAGGAGGCTCGCTTCGAGATCCGCTCCCTCGAGACGATGTACCTTCCCGGCAGCCCGCGCATCGCGGGCTTCAACTACTGGGGCTACGCGGTCCACGCCTGACGCTCCCGGCCTGCCTTCAATTCGCCAGCAGCGCGTCGATGGTGTCGCGGTTGAGGGTGAACTCGAAGACCGGCTCCGCCCCCTCCAGTGTGCCGCGCCCGTACTCGTCGTAGTTGCTGAAGCGCACGAAGCGCACGTGCAGCTCGTCGACCAGCTGGCCGCGTACGTCCTCCAGGATGAAGGTGCGCGCCACCGAGCGAACCCCCTGTATGGACGCGGGGACGTCGATGCCCAGCGACTCGATGCGTCCCAGGTCGATGAGCGCCTCGAGCCGGTCGTCGCGCAGCTCGACCTGGGCGACACGGGAAGGCAGGATTGGAGCCTGGATGAGGGCTTTCCTGCCGCGAGTCGCAAGGGGCGCCTGGAGCCCTCCGCTCCGGCCCCGGCCCCCGCGCCGTGCGCGCCGAGCCTCTTCGCTGCGCTGCCCCTGTCGATCGAAGTGCGCCGCCAGGCGAGGGGCCAGCATCGAGGCGAGCTGTTCTGCCGTGCGATCGATGGCCTGGGGCGAGCCGTGGTGCTGGCCCTCGCGGTGGGGGGCGTTGCCCCAGGGCGAGACGTCGAGGTGCGCAGGGATCAGCTGCGAGTTGGGCTCGAGCACGCTGAATCCGGCGCTGCGCAGCTCCTGCAAGAAGGACTGAAGGATCGGGCTGCGTGACACCAGCCCGTCTCTCAGCATGGCGCCGAGGCCGCTGTCGTCCACGATGACCAGGGCGAAGTCGTGCTCGCGGGCGATTCGCGCCAGCTGGGCGAGATCGCGCGTCGCGCGCCCCGAGCGGATCGGTTCGAGCATATTGGGCGTGAGCTCGTTGACGTCGATCAGGACGAAGTCCGGAACGAAGTGGTGGCGCAAGAACTGCTGGACCTGGTCGACGCTGTGCGGGATGTCGGCGCCCGGGTGGCTCGCGACGTAAAGATCGACGTACAAGTTCTCGCTGAGGTTGAGCTGTCGCTGTAGCTCGAGCTCCAGGGCGCGTGCCAGGGAGTAGTAGCCGTGGATGTCGGCCGACATGATGAGCGACGAGCCGGCGTAGATGCCCGTGAGGCTTCCGCGGTAGCCCGCGAGCTCGCTGCGCCGGGTGCGATGGCGCTGGGGCTCGAAGGCCATGAGAATTTCCCGGCTGCTCTTGTTGGCGAAGGGTGTGTGCTTGCTCATGCCCGGATCCGAGATACGGGAGGCGCCGTAGAGGCCGTCACCGATGCGCAGCAGCCGGGAACGTTCGCGTTCCAGCAGGTAGAGATCGAGGGTCGCGGGGTCGAGGGCGACGCTCGAAACATGAAAGGCCGAGGCGTGGTGGCGCGTGTTGGGCGCGGTGGGGAAGTAGGCCTTGTCGCTCACGAAGGGCTTGATCCACGGATAGACACGGCTACTGGCCGGGTGCACGAAGCGCAGGTGCGCCCGCTCGCTGGCTGGATTCACGAGCTTGTCGTTGGCCAGGGAGACCTCGTCCACGACCAGCAGGCCCTCGTAGCGCGGGACGTACTCAAGGGCCGTGATCTGCGTGAAGCCCAGGTCCGCGATCGGCATGGGGAAGTGCATGCCCCGTTTGGGGAGATTGCGCTTGCCGTCGCCCGGAACCAGGACCTCGAGATGATTGAAGCCGATGCTGCCCGTCTCGGGAAGCGAGCCCCACCAGATTCGCCTGCTGTTCGCGAGGTAGATCGAGCCCTCGGCTGAGACCGCGAGCTGGCGAAGCTGCAGGTTCCGCCGGTGCGCTGGGCGGAGCACGGTCTCGACGGCGTTGATGGCGTCGATGGTGTTGATGGCGTCGATGGTGTTAATGGCGTCGATGGCGTCGTCGCGAAGGCGCGCGACGCTTCCGTTCCGTGCGAGAACGAAGACCTGCTGCCCGTCGCTCGCCAGGGCGATCCAGTCTGCCGAGGAGGTCTTCGCCGCGGTGCGCACGGATCCGTCGCGAATCTCCCGGATCCGCGTGCCTTGCCCGTCCAACACGTAGACCGCCCCGCCGGCGACGACGGGGCTGCGCGGCTCGTAGAACTCCGCCTGACGAAGGGGGCCGTCCGCACTGCCCTTCCGGCCCGGCCTTCCGGCCCAGGGCTCGAGGCTGCGCATGTTGCCGCGGAGAATACGCAGGCAGTGGCGCCCGGTGTCGGCAATGATCAAGCGCGATTCACTCGGGTCGAAGGCGATGCCCTCGACGCGTCGCAGGCGGGCCATCCAGGGAGGGCCGTTCCGGCCGCCCAGGTCGGCGCTGCTCACCAGGGTCTGCTCGATTCCGTGGTCGTAAGCCAGCTCGGTGGCCCGGGGGGCGCGCACGAGGCGGACGCCGAGCTCGGCGAGCAGGTTGACGGCGAGCAGGCGGTTACCCGCCGGTGTCAGGTGGACGTGATCGACGAAGTGATCGTCGCCGAAGAGCGGGTGGTCCAGCGAGAGGAAGCGGAGCTTCTCCCCGCCGCGTTCGTGGACCCATGCCGCGAGCTCTCCGTAGAGCGCCGCGAGGGTCTCGACGGGAAGCACGGCTTCGATGAAGGAATCCCGCAGCGGTGTCGCGAAGAGGAGCGCCGGGCGGCCGCTCCGGGTGAGGTGGCGCAAGGTGCGCTCGAGTGCGGCGAGCTGCTCGGAGTGTCCTGCGAGATCGACACGGTAGTGCTCCCGGATACGTGCGAGACCCGCCAGCGAATCTCGCTGCGCCCGGTCCCGTTCCCGCGCAAGGAAGACATCCGGATCGGGGACCAGGCGGGGCGAAGCGAGGCGACCCAGGTGCCGCCGAATCGGGACTGCGTTGCGCAGGCTGTCCATGGTCCGGCCGGCGCGCTGATCGAGCCCGGATGCCCCGGGCTCGAGGCTCGGAAGCTCGCAGAGCCAGTCGCGGGTGCAGTCGGCCCGCGCGCGGTAGTGCGGCGACAGGAAGCGGAGGTTGATCTCCACCACGAGCTCGACGCGGTTTGCGGGGTCGACGTGATGGAGCTCTGCCACCACGCGCTCGAGGTCCGTGGGCAGCAGGGCGTCGGTCGCAATCTGGTGAAAGGCCACGGCCTCGAGGGGGTGCGCCTCGCTGCGCAGGAAGTCGAGGATCCGCTGGCTCTGCCAGCGCTCGCTGTGGGGCGCCAGAGCGCTGCCGGCGAGCACGGAGTCGCCGATGAGGAGAATCGATCGATGGGGATCGGAGGCCGCCCGGGCGAGCTGGTTGCGCAGGTCTCGCGAGCTTTCGGGGGGGTGGGCCGGCGCGCGGTCGGGCCGCGGGAGCGCGAGCTCGAGGGTGAGGTCGGCCGCGAGCACGAGGGCGAGAAGCGACCCGACGACGGGCAGTAGCCGGCGGAAGATGGGTTTCATTGCGAGCGTGTCACGGGCGTGTGATCGGGCATCGAGGGCTTTCGGAGCGGCCCCTCGTCGCCCCGCGGCACCGAATCTACACGGGCGCTCGATGGCGGTCAAACTCCGCCTCGCATTGACTATGCTGCGTACGCGTGATGCATCCAGCCGATGCACTCAGACGATCTACCGAGAGAGGGGAGGTGAAGCGGATGTCCGATTCGGATCGACGGAAGAAGGGCCAGGAGACCATCGAGCAGGTCTACGCAGGAGATGTGGTGGTGCCGCCGGCGGGGGCCTCGGCCTTCGCGGACATCATGCTCGAGCAGCTCTTCGCCGAAGTGTGGACCCGGGAGGTCCTCTCCATGCGCGATCGGCGCCTGTTGCTGCTGGGTGCCATCGCGGCTCTGGGCGAGCAGATGACCTTCGGGATCCAGGCGAAGGCGGCCATCAAGAACGGCGAGCTCAGCGCCGAGCAGCTGCGAGAAGTGCTGATCTTCCTCGTCCACTACGTCGGCTATCCGCGTGCGGCGGGAATGATCGGCGTCGTCGAGAAGGCGATCCAGGACGCCGGCAGCGACGCCTGAGCTCCGGTGCTGCGGGAGCGCAGCGGGTCGGACTCAGGCCGGGCGCTCCTGCTCCGAGGTCCGCGCGTGCAGGTCAGTGCGTGCAGGTCAGTGCGCGCAGGTCAGGGCGTGCGGGTTAGTGCGTGTAGATAGACGGCCGCGGCGCCCTCCGAGCGCGCCAGCACCCAGCCATCGAGAACCATCACCTCGTCCCGAGCGAGCTCCCGTGCGATGCGCGCGGGCTGCAGGAGATGCGCGCGGACCAGGGCCGCGCTGGCCTGGGCAGTGCGGGGCCGGCGGGCAGGAGGAAGCTGGGCCTCGGCCCAGCGGGTGATCCGGCTGGCGGAGTCGGGGTGGCGAGCCGCGTAGGGGCCGGCGACGGAGGCGATGAGTCGGTCCGATTCCGTGAGGCGGGGGGCGTGAGGGTCGTGGGGGTCGTGAAGCGTGCGCTGCGTTCCGGCCCGGGCGACTCGGGCCGGATCGACGAGTAGTGCCAGAAGCCCGGTGCCGAGGCGCGCCAGGAAGCCTCGTCTCGACCATTCCTTCCAAGCGTTCTTCCGGGCGCCCTTCCGGGCGGGCGCGGGGTCGAGCTCTGCGCGATTCATGATGGCTTTCCTCGAAAGGCGCGGGCAGCGTTTGCGGAATCCCCCTGCCCGGGGCCGCTCTTCAGCCCAGGAGGCGCGCGGCCTCGCGGGTGAGCTCGGGTATCGCCACGCCGTAGGGGCAGGCGGCGAGGCAGGTGGGATTGCTGCAGCTCTCGCACGCAGCGGCGTTCACCTTCGCGCGCTCGTAGCTGTCCTGGGCCATCTCCCCGGCGCCGTAGTCCACGGCGTACATGCGCGCCCGCAGCACGTCGGGAATCGAGACCGAGGCCGGGCAGCTGCTCTCACACTCGCCGCAATCGTTGCGGCAGTAGCTCGCGTTCGCCAGCCGGACGTACTCGCGCAGCAGCCGTGCCTCGTCCTTCCCCAGGCCCCCCACGCCTCCCGCGCCCACCTGGCCCGAAGCGCCCACGTACTCGATCACCTGCCTGAGGCTCCGCATGGAGACGATGAGGGCGTCGACATTGGGGTCGGTGAACACCCAGCGGAAGGCGGCCTGGGAGAAGGTCGCGTCGCCCCACTCGTAGGGCTGCATGTCGTTGAGCTTGGCGCCCATCTGGGTCTTCATCGCGATGGTGCCGATGCCCTTCTTCCGGGCCTTGGCGAGCACCTGGGGCAGGCCCGCCTGATTCGCAATGAAGTCGAAGGCCTTGGTGTACTTCTCGTAGAAGGCCGGGTCGGTGCCGAAGTTGTATGCGGTCAGGATGACGTCGACCAGGTCGTTGTCGACGGCGTAGTTCAGGCACTTCTGGAGATTGCCTGCGTGGCCCGACATGCCCGAGAAGCGGATCTTGCCCTGCTTCTTCGCAAGGGCGACGAACTCGTGCCACTCGGGGCTCTGGATCCGGGAGATCCGGTTCACCGCGTGGTTCATGTAGATGTCGACGTAATCGGTCTGGAGGCGCTTCAGGCTGCCCTCCAGCTCCGTCATCATCTGTTCCCGCTTCCATTCCGGCTGGGTCAGGACCTTGGAGGTGATGTAGACCTTGTCGCGCTTGCCCTTGAGCGCTTCGCCGATGAAGCGCTCGGCCCGGCCCTTCTCGTACATCTCGGCGGTGTCGAAGTAGTTGATCCCGAGTTCGTAGGCGAGGCGCACGGTATCGGGCGAGTTGACGCCGCCCGACCCCAGGGAGACGTCCGAGATCTTCATGCCCGTGTTGCCGAGGGGGCGGTAGCGCTGGATGTGGGGCAGGCCGTCTGTGGAGGCCGGGTAGGGGAGCGGCGGCAGCTTCTTGTTCTTTTTCTTCTTGTTCTGCTGCTGCGCATTCTGCGCGGCCACTGCGGGCGTGGTCGTGAGGCCGAGTGCGCCGAGACCGAGGGCCGATGCGCCGGTCTTGCGCAGGAAGCTGCGCCGGTTCATGGCTTCGTCGTGGCCGCTGCTCCGACCGTCATTCTTCCGACCAACACCCTTCCTACCGCCATCTTCTCTACCGTCATCTTCGCTCATGGAAGCCTCCGAATTCACTTCGGAAACGCGCCCCGAGGGCGGAGATCCGATGGACGGAGTTTAGCAGAGGCCCCGTGTGCCAGCGCGATGTGCGGGTGGCGCCCCGGTCACAGGGCATCCTGGAGTCGGTAGACGACGAAGCCGAGGGAGAGGGAGAATCCGGCGACCGGCACCCAGGCCGCCACCGTGAAGATTCCCGGTGGCGCCGGCTCCCGTCGCTTGATCATCCAGAGCGCGAGATTCACCAGGGCAAAGGTCAAGAGCGTGACGGCCGAAGCGGCCTCGGCGAGGCGGGCCAGGGGAAAGAGCAGGGCGAGGATCAGTGCGACCGCGCAGGCCAGCGCGGTCGCGACCAGTGGAGTGCGGCGCTTAGGATGGATCGCGGCCAGAAAGGACGGCAGCTTGCCGAGGCGTGCGAGGCCGTAGAGCATGCGCGCCGCCATGATGGCCTGTACCAGAGCGCCGTTGATCAGCGCCACCATACCGATGAGCGACAGAAGCTCCGGGTGGCTGCCTCCGGTTCGCTCGTAGACGAGGACGAGTGGCGCCCTGCTCGCGGCCAGCTCTTCGGGGGGCACCGCGAGCACGGCGACGAGCGAGAGCAAGAGGTAGAGAATGCTGCTCAGTACCAGGGTAGAGATGATCGCCACGGGGAGCACCCGGCGGACGTCGACCACCTCCTCGGCTACGGTCACCATGTCCTCGAATCCCAGAAAGGCGTAGAAGGCGAGGAGCGAAGCCGCGAAGACGCCGTTCCACGCCGGGAGGTCGAGGCCGGGCGTGACCTCGCCGAGGCGGGCGGGGAGGGCGGCGAGCTGCTCTCCACCCGAGACGATCACGAGCAGCAGGCCGGCTACCTCGATCAGTGTGATGACGCCCGCCATGGCGACCGATTCGTTGATCCCCCAGGCCGCGACCAGACCCAGCAGGAGCACGACGCCGATCACCCCGGCGGCCTCGGGGACTGCGACCAGGCCCTGCAGGTAGCCGACGAAGCTCTTCGAGATGGCCGCCATGGAGACCGTGCCGGCCAGGATCACCATGACGCCGACTACGGTCGGCAGCCACGAGGCCCGGAAGGCCTGGCGCACGTACTCCGCGCTGCCGGCCGAGTGGGGGTGGCGCGCGGAGATCTCCGCGTAGCTGAAGGCCGTGAAGCCCGCCATCACGCTGGCGACCGTGAAGGCGACGGGCGCGTGCATCCCGGCCGCGCCCGCGACCGCGCCCAGCAGCGCATAGATGCCGGCCCCGATGGTCGTCCCCAGTCCATACAGGATCAGCGGAACGAGGCGAAGGCTACGCCGAAGCTCGTGGGATCCGGGCTGAGTCTCCAACCGGCCTACGATCGATCGGGTCCGCGCCCACGCTTCAGGGCCGCGACGCAGAGGACGCTCAGGGCCCCGGCAAGGGAAGCCGCAGGCTCGGGGACGGACTGGATGCGGAAGACCTCGCCCTCGAGGGGGAGGGGGAACCGGGATGAACCGAGGTCGATGATGTAGAGGTTGCCCACCTCGTCCTCGCCGAAGGAGGAGATCTTGTCGATGCTCCCCTCGTCGGGCGCGAAGGCGGGGTCGTCCGTCCAGTTCTTCAAGTCCGTGAAGTTCGTGCCGTCGAAGTCCTCGGGATCGGAGCCGTCGTAGCGCAGGGACCAGATGTTGCCCGCGCAGTAGTCGGCGTAGAAGTAATCCCCCTGGATCGATGCCGCCGGTCCTCGATAGACGTAGCCTCCGGTTACAGAACAACCCGTCTGGTGAGTGTACTCCTGAATGGGGTTGATGCCGTTCTCCGGCTGGTCGCCGCCGATGCCGCTGCGCGGGGTGGGAATGGTGCCTTCCCGCAGGCGCCAGCCGTAGTTCTCGCCGCCCGGGCTGTCGGCTGGCTGGAAGTCGATCTCCTCCCGGGTCCCCTGGCCCACGTCGCCGATCCACAGGTCGCCCGTCACGCGGTCGAAGCTGGCCCGCCAGGGATTGCGCAGGCCGTAGACCCACACCCGCACTTCGGCGAGAGCCACCTCTACGAAGGGGTTGTCGTCGGGCACGGCGTAATTGAACAGGTCATTGGCCGGGAAGTCGTCGTTGTCGACGTCGATTCGCAAGATCTTGCCCAGGACGTTGCCGGTGAAGATGCTCTGAGCATTTCCGTTGGTGCCGTGGCCGGTGCCGGAATCGAAGCTTGCCCCGCCGTCGCCGCTGGAGATGTAGAGGTAGCCGTCGGGCCCGAAGCCGATCCAGCCGCCGTTGTGATTGGAGTTCGTCTGAGCGAAGCCCATGACCGGTGTCTCCGAGCTCGCGTCGGCCACGTCGGGGTCGGCGCTGACCTCGAAGCGCCTGATCAGGGTCTTGCCGCTCTGGGTGTAGTTGACGTAGAAGTAGCCGTTGGTCGCGTACTGGGGATGGAAGGCGAGGCCGAGCAGCCCCTGCTCGTTGCCGTTGGAGACGCCGGGGATCTCGAGGAAAGAGGTCTCGTTGATGTCACCGCTGGCCAGGTCGAGCAGGAGGATCTTTCCCGGCTTTCCCCGGTTCAAGGGCCCGGTCCCGCCATGCTGCTCGACGATGAAGACACGCCCGGCATCGCCCGGCGCAGCCGTCAGGTAGACGGGGCGGGTGAGGCCCGTGGCCAGGCGGACCACCTCGAAGTCGAACTCGGCCGCGGAGCCCGACCCCGCGAGGTTCAATCCGAGCAGTGCGCTGGATAGCAACCCGAGGGAACGGCCGAAGGAGGAGCGAAGCAGCTTCGGCGGCGGCACTGCGATTCTCACGATCATTCACCATCCATCATAGCAAAGGGGCGGCTGGGCGAGTTCGCGCTCCCGGTGGCTGGTTTCCCCGGTCGCCTTCTACGAGAGCCTCGGTTACGCGGTGGAGGAGCGGGTCAGCCTCGGCAAGCGGCTCGGCACCGGTCGCGATCAGGGCCGCTCCCCGTCGACCGCTTCGTCGAGATAGCCGAGCGCCTCGAGGCGCTCGCGGGTCTCTTCGTCGAGCCGGGTCTTTGGCGTCACGATCGCACCCGCCGAGTCGCCGGTGCCTGGCCCGAGCCGCCGGGCGTAGCCCTGGGCTTCGGGGTGAGAGACTCCGAGGTCGCGGCGGGCGCCCGGGTCTCGCTCGAGGTCGTAGAACTCGGCGCTTCCGCTGCGCCGTTCGCGGATATAGAGGCGGTCGGGTGACACCACAGCCGCGTAGTCGAGATGCGGGATGTAGTCGTTGAGGCCGACGGCCGCGATGGCGATACGCGAATCCTTCGCTTCGACTTCCAGGGGCAGAAGCGAGCGGCCGTCCAGCCCGGGCGGCGTTGCGACGCCCGCCAGGTGAAGGAGCGTGGGCGCGAGATCGACCCCGCGCACCTGGACGGGGATCCGGGCGCCGG
>JAFDEK010000171.1 GCA_019310385.1 Deltaproteobacteria bacterium | reverse complement strand
GTTCCTGGCCGAGCGGGGTCGTGTGGTGACGGTGCTCGAGGAGGGTGCGCTCTTCGCTACGGAAATGGCGCATCCCCGGCGCTGGCGGGTCTTGTGCGACCTGCGCGAGGCCGGGGTCGAGCTGGTGAGCGGCGCTCGGGTGGTGGCCATCGGAGAGGAGTCGCTGCACTACGCGCTCAGCGGCGCCGGCGGCACGGCGGACGAGGAGTGCGAGGTCCCGGTCGACACGGTGGTCCTCGCCACCGGCCTGGTCGCGAACCCCGCCCTGGTCGATGCGCTCCGGGCAGAGGGCATCGAGCCCGTGGTGATCGGCGACTGCAGCGGCGTCGGCGCGCTCCGGGCAGAGGGCATCGAGCCCGTGGTGATCGGCGACTGCAGCGGCGTCGGCTACATCGAGGGCGCTATTCGCGACGGCTTCCAGGCGGCCGTGTCCGTCGACGAGGTCGCGGGGTAGGGCGATTGCCGAGATCAGGATGTCGCCGTGCATGGCGACCGCGGGGTTGATGAGATGGTCTCTAGGGAATCAGCACGGCCTTCCCCGCAAGCCTTCGATCCAGCAGATCCCGTAGCGCCCGGCCCGCCTCTTCGAGGGGATAGGTCTTGGGTGGTTGGGGCTTCAGCCGGCCTTCGACGAGAAGGGTCGAGAGCTCTGCGCGCAGGCGCTCGTTGAGGGTCGGGTCACGGCGGGCGGAGCCCCCCCAGTCCACTCCGACGACCTGGCAGCTCTTGAGGAGCATGAGGTTGAAGGGGACACGGGGAATCTCGCCGCTCGCGAATCCAATGACGAGATAACGGCCTCCCGGTGACAGGGCGCGCAGCGCGGGCTCCGCATAGTCGCCGCCGACCGGGTCGTAGACCATGTCCACGGCACCCCCGGATAGCTCCTTGGCACGGAGCTTGAGGTCTTCGCTCGCGTAGTCGATGCTGAGGTCGGCGCCGGCCGTCCGACACAGCTCGAGCTTCTCGTCGCTGGAGGCGGCTGCGATCACCCGGGCGCCGATCGCCTTGGCGACGTCGATGGCGGCGAGGCCCACGCCTCCCGCAGCGCCCAGGACCAGCAGGGTCTCGCCCGCTTGCAGGCTGCCCCGGTGAACGAGGCCGTAGAGCGCGGTCGCGTAGCTCTGGGTGAACGCGGCCGCCTGGGCCATGTCGAGGCCTTCGGGGATCGGGATCGCGGCGTCGGCCTCGGCGATGACCTCTTCCGCGAAGCCGTTCAGCCCCGTCATGGCGAGCACGCGATCCCCGACGGCGGGGTGACTCACGCCTTCGCCTACGCCCACGCCCACGCCCACGCCCACGCCTTCGCCCACGGCCGCGATCTCGCCCGCGACCTCGCTGCCGGGGACGAAGGGCGGCTCGATCCTGACCTGGTAGCGGCCCTGCACGAAGAGGGCGTCGACGAAGTTAACTCCGCACGCGCGCACCGCGATCCGCACCTGCCCGGGCCCCGGCGCCAGGCTCTCCCGCTCTTCGAGTCCGAGCTTCTCGGGCGGCCCGAGCTCGTTGCACACGATGGCACGCATTGCTCTTCTCCTCCTGTGTTCCGGACCGGGCGGGGTCCGGCAGCACTCCGGACCGTCCTCCCCGCTGGCCTCCGCCGGCGCCTCACAGTGTACTCCGACTTCCGGCTTGCACGTCGGGTGACACGGTGAAATGATCTGTAGCGATGACGAAGGAGCTCTCGGCCATGATTCGCTTCGATCACCTCCGCATCGGCCTCGTTCTAGCCAGCGCCGTCGGCGTGCTCGCCTGCAGCGGCGGCGACCGCCCGCCCGGCGAGATCGAGGGCGCCACGCGCTCCCGTGCGCACCTCGAGGGCCGGTCCGCACGCCAGGCGAGCGCGCGTTCGGATCTCGCCCAACGCGCCGACACGAGCCGGACGCTCCCGCCCAAGCAGATCCTCTTCGGGGACCTCCACGTCCACACCACCTACTCGGTCGACGCCTTCTTGATGGAGCTGCCAGGCCTGGGGCTGCAGGGGACCCACACGCCCGCCGATGCCTGCGACTTCGCTCGTCACTGCGCGGCCATCGACTTCTTCAGCTTCAACGACCATGCCGAGAACTTCACGCCGAAGCACTGGAGCGAGACCAAGAACGTGGTGCGGCAGTGCAACGCCCTGGCGGGGAGCCCGGACGACCCCGACATGATCACCTTCGCGGGTTGGGAATGGACGCAATCGGCCATCACGGCGGAGAGCCACTGGGGACACAAGAACGTGATCTTCCCGGGCATCGAAGACCACGAGCTACCCGCGCGCCCCATCAGCTCCCTGCCTGATGGCGAGCAGGGCCTCATCGTCAAGAACGCCCGCCGGGCCATGCCGCTGCGCTGGTTCAATCCGGGGGGCTGGAAGGACTACGCGGACCTCGGATGGCTGCTCACCCGCCTCGAGGAGATCCCCCGCTGCCCGAAGGGCGTCGACTCGCGGGAGCTCCCGCCCGACTGTCACGAGAACGCCCCCACCCCGGCCGAGCTCTACGAGAAGCTGGACCAGTGGGGATTCGAGTCGATCATCATTCCTCACGGCAACGCCTGGGGGATCTACACGCCTTCAACGGCTTCGTGGGACAAGTCACTCGCTTCCCCCCAGCACGATCCGGAGCGCCAGCGCCTGATCGAGGTCATGTCGGGCCACGGCAACAGCGAGGAGTTTCGCGCCTGGAGCCCGGCCGAGAAGCAGGGCGGGGAGCTGGCGTGTCCCGCGCCGACCCCCGACTTCCTGCCCTGCTGCTGGCAGGCTGGGGAGATCATGCGGGGGCGCTGCGGTGACCTTCCAAAGGCGGAGTGCGAAGCGCGGGTCGCCGAGGCGCGGCAGCTGGCGCTGGAGGCCAACGTTGCGCCTCGCCTGGTGTTCCCCGATACGGCAGCCGAAGAGTGGCTCGACTGCGATCAATGCCGCGATTGCTTCAAGCCCGCGTTCAACTTCCGTCCGCGCGAGTCGAGCCAGTACGCCATGGCGATCTCCGACTTCGGCGAGCGCGACGAGGCCGGTCGCCCTGGGCGCTTCCGCTTCGGCTTCATCGCCTCGACGGACGACCACACGGCGCGCCCGGGCACGGGCTACAAGCAGTACGAGCGGCGCAAGATGACCTTCTCCACCGGGCTGGCGTCGGAGTGGCTGGGTTTGCTACAGCAGCTGAAGATGGAGGACCCCCAGCGCCCCGAGCGGGTGGACATCGTCAGTCGCCCGGTAGACGGCGACCGGGTCGCGAGCTTCACCTTCCCGGGCGGCATCGTCGCCACCCACGCCGAGCGCCGCAGCCGGGACGCGGTCTGGGCAGCGCTCCGGCGCCGGGAGGTGTACGGGACCAGTGGTCCCCGCATCCTGCTCTGGTTCGACCTCGTGAACGCGCCCGGGGGTCGAGCTCCCATGGGCAGCGAGGTCGTTCTCTCCCAGGGACCCCGCTTCGAAGTGCGGGCGGCCGGAGCCTTCGAGCAGAAGCCCGGCTGCTCGCAGGAGAGCGTCGGGGCCCTGTCGCCCGAGCGCCTCGACTACTTGTGCGCGGGGGAGTGCTACAACCCCGGCGACCGGCGGCATGTCATCGCGGCCATCGAGGTGGTGCGCATCCGCCCGCAAGCCTTCCCGGGCGAGCCCGTCGAGATGTTGATCGAGGATCCGTGGCGGCGCTTCGACTGTGCTCCCGATCCCGAGGGCTGCGTGGTCCGCTTCGAGGACGAAGAGTTCGCCGCCTCGGGCCGGGACGTCCTCTACTACGTGCGGGCGCTGCAGCAGGCGACGCCGGCCATCAACGGCGAGAACCTGCGGACCGAGTTCGACGCCCAGGGCAACGCGGTGCGGACGAATCCCTGTTACGGTGACTACCGTACCCCGCTGGACGACGACTGCCTCGCCCCGGCCCAGGAGCGAGCCTGGTCGTCGCCGATCTTCGTCAACCAGCCGCCCGCAAGCGGCTGATCTGCGCACCGCAGAGAGGGAGCGAACATGCGTGTGATGGTGACCGGCAGCACCGGATTCGTGGGCTTCCACACGGTGATGGCCCTACTCGAGGCCGGGCACGAGGTGCGCCTCGGGGTGCGGAATCCGGAGAAGATGCGGCGGGTGTTCAGCCCCTTCGGCGTCGAGAAGCTCGACTTCGTCGAAGGCTCGATCACCGACGAGGTGGCGGTTGCCCGTGCGCTCGAGGGCTGCGAAGGGGTGGTGCACGCTGCCGCCATGGTGAACCTCGACGCCAAGCAGGCGGACTTCGTGCGGCGCACGAACGTCCGCGGGACCGAGCTCGTGGTGGGCGGCGCCGTCGAGCGGGGGATCGAGTCCATCGTCTACGTCTCGAGCATCACGGCCATCTACACGCCCGGCCTCGAGCGCCTGAACGAGGAGTCTCCCCTGGGCCGCTCCAGCAACGGCTACGGCCAGTCCAAGGTGGAGAGCGAGAAGTACGTGCGGGGCCTGCAGGAGAGCGGTGCCTCCGTCGCCATCACCTATCCCACCAGCATTCTCGGCCCCGACGATCCCGGCTACACCGAGCCCAACCGGGGGCTGGCCCACTTCCTCAACTACATGTTCTACGAAACCAGCTCGGGCTATCAGATGGTCGACGTGCGCGACCTGGCGGCGGTGCAGGTGAAGCTGCTCGAGAAGGGGGGCAGCGGGCGCTACGTGGTGGGCGGACACTACTTGCTCTGGAAGGAGCTCGCGGACCTGCTCGAGGAGCTCACGGGGCAGCCCCTGTTCCGCGTCAATTCGCCGAGCTGGGTCATGCGTCTGTCTGGCGATCTGGGAGACCTGGCCAAGCGCTTCGTCTCCTTCGAGCTGCCCATGACGCGAGAGGCGGTCACCTATGCCACCGAGTGGGTGTACGCGGACAGCTCGCGGCTGCACCGGGAGCTGGGTTTCGAGTTCCGCGACTTGCGCGATACGCTCGTGGACACGATCCTGTGGCTCTACCGCGCGGGGTACGTCGACCGGAAGTGGGCGGACAAGCTGTTGGCCCGGCAGGAGAGCCCATGAGAAGATCGCCGCTGGCAGCCGCGTGTGCGTGCTTCGCCTTTACCCTGGCCTGCGAGCCGAGCCCCGAGAACCGCGCCGGCCCACACCAGCCCGTGTCCCTGCCCGACACGCCCATCACCGGAATGCACTATGCCCGGACGCTGTGGGCCACGGTCCATCGTGACTCCAGCAATTCGGACTACGTGCCCGTGAAGCCCGGCGCCGCCGTCGAGGTCGCGTGGACGGCCCTCGACGGCGTGACGCTCCTGGTCGGCCCGATCTTCGGTCCCGAGGGCAACCTCTACGTTCCCAGTGGCCGCGGCCGTGGCACATCCCACCTCCACGCATTCGACCGCGATGGGAAGCTGCTGTGGGAGGCGCCGCCCATGGCGAGCAAGGCGGACCTCGACTATGCCGCCGTGGTCTGCGCGCCGATCGTGGACAGCGAGGGTCACGTCTACGCCGCGGACTCCAATCAGCTCTGGTCTTTCACCGCAACGGGCGAGCAGCGCTGGGTGGCGGACCTGCCGCGCCACGGCGTCGACGGCTACTTCATCACGCCGGTCTTCAGCAAGGAGGGCTTCGTCGGCGGTGTCTCCACCGACGGCAAGGTGGCCCTCTTCCGGCGCGAGAGCGGCGAGCTCGCGGTGCCCGTGCTGGACCTGCCCGGCGTCCGGGGGCCGGCCTCCGAGGATCCGCCGCCCGGGCTCTGGCAGGGGGGGCTGATGGCCGAGGAGCATGTGCGCCCGCTGTGGGACCTCACCTTCGGACGCGAGATCGAGGTGGCGAACACGCCCGCCGTGCACCCGCGCACGGGCCGCATCTTCATCACCGCCGGCGGCTCCAGCGAGAGCGAGGGTGTCCTGTACGGCATCGACACCTCGCGCCGGGGCCTTCGCATCGCCTTCACGGCGCCCATGGGCGCCGGCAGCGGAACCAGCCCGGCCATCTCGCCCGACGGAGAGCTCGTCTACGCCATCGACGACGCGGGCCTGATGGTCGCCATCGACGCCTACACGGGAGCGCGGGCCTGGGAGGCCCCCGACACCATGGGCCAGGCTTCGCCCTCGGTGGGTCCCGACGGAACGATCTATTCCTTCAACGGGATCGAAGGCACCATCGTCGCCATCGACGGGGCGACGGGCAGCGTGCGCTGGCGCCGGCAGTACGACGCGCTGGCCGAGGAGCACCTGGCTTGGCGGCCCCTGGTGCGGCGCGTGACTACCGTGGACGGTCTCATCACGGTCACGGACTCGGGCCTATGGACCTTCTTCGACCTCAACTACGAGATCAGCGGTGGCGAGCAGCCCTACCCGCAGCCCCGCAAGGTCATCGTCGGTCAGCTCGATGCGGCCAGCGGCGAGCTGCTCGCCTGGTTCGAGTCCCGGGACAGCTCGGGCGCCTTCGCGGTGCCGGACGTCGACGGGAGCTTCTACCTGACCCTATCGGGAGCGGCGACCTCCATCTCCTACTACGGCGTCGACCCCAAGCTGCCCTGGTTCCTGCGCGCCGGCTGGAAGCCCCAGGCCGGACTCGTGGCCCTGCGGCCGGTCCAGCCGGCGAGCCCGTGATGGGCGGGCTTGGCTGACAGATCGACGCTGCGGGAAGTGCTCCCGGAGGCCGTCGACGCCCTCGAGATCCAGCGCATTCGCGCGGCCCTTGCGGCGAGCGACGGCTACCAGACCCGGGCCGCCGAGCTCCTCGGCATGCGACAACCCAACCTATCGCGCTTGATGAAGTCGTTGGGGATCAAGTAGCGCCCATCCCAACGCCCGGCAGATCCGCAAGGATCTCGAGGCGGTCGGGCTTACCGACCTTTCGTAGAAAATGTCCTCGAACTCGGTCGAAGAAATGCGCGAGAGCATGACTTTCGTCGTAGTTTCGTGTATGCTGTAGCGGTTGTTGGAAGGGTGTATGCGCGTGATGCAGAAAATGTTGAGAGAGTGTCGAGTGTGTCGAGTGTGTCGAGTGTGTCGAGAGTGTCGAGTGTGTCGAGAGTGTCGAGTGTGTCGAGAGTGTTGCGGATGACGGGTGTGTCGTGCGTGTAGAGTTCGCGCCCGCCTGGGACCTCGCCGGGCCGCACGGGGATGCGGTGCTGAGCGGAGGCGAGCGGATCGAGGATCGGCTCGCACTGCCCGTGCGGCGGGTGTTGGCCGCGGTGGCGGCGCGGGTGATCGATACGCGCGGCTACGAGCGGCTGGGCTATGCGCGCCTCGCCGACTACGCGCGGGAGCGGCCGGGCCTCTCGGCGCGCCAGCTGCAGGATCTCGCGCGCATTCACCGGCGTCTGGCGGAGCTGCCCGGGCTCGAAGGGGCGCTGGTCGAAAATCGGCTTCCTTGGAGCAAGGTGCGGCTGCTGGTGCGGGTTGCGGGCACGGCGGACGAGGCGGCCTGGATCGAGCGCGCGGCCGGCATGTCGACCCGTCAGCTCGAGCGTGAAGTGCGCGCGACGGCAGCGGAGAGCGAAGATCACGCTGGTGAAGAAGAGGAGGCGCGCGTCCGTGTGACGATTCGCTGCACGGCCGAGGTCGTGCGGCACTGGGAGCACGCGAAGGAGACGGCCGAGAAGGTGGCTGGGCAGCGCCTGTCCGGTGGCGACGCCCTGGAGCTGATCGTCG
>JAFDEK010000170.1 GCA_019310385.1 Deltaproteobacteria bacterium | reverse complement strand
TCTCTCGGGTGACCCTACGAAGCTGACCGCCGGTCCGGGGTGACCTTCGCTGGTCATCCACGACGGTCGACGATTGCCTAAATGCCTTCCTAAGTTCGCGAACTGATTACGTTTTTCGGATTCGCGACTTTAAGCCATCGGTTATTGCATGTCAAGGAGGCGACATTCTGTATCGGGGAGGGGCCGGCAACCGCCATTTGCCCCTAGGGACATCTGTGCGTGCCGCGAAGAGCTCAGCCTGCCCACTCGGCGACGACCGAACGCAGGCGATCCGGACGATTGCTGAAAATCCCATCCACCCCGAGGGAAAGCAAGCGGAGCATCTGCTCTTCGTCGTCCACCGTATAAGGATAGACCGCGAGGCCTTCCGCGTGGGCTTCCTCCACCAGTCGGCGGGTAACGAGCAGGTAGTGTGGGTTGACGGCCTCGGCGCCGACCGAGCGCGCACGCTCGATGCTTCCTCCCGGCGCGCCGAGCGACACGAGGACTCCGATGCGAGCAGCGCGTGAGAGGCTTCGCAGCTCGCGCAGTACCGGGTCGGAGAAGGACGAGAAGAGCATGCGGTCGAGGAGCCCGCGGGCCTCGACCCGCTCCAAGGTCTCGAACTCGATCCCCGAATAGGTCCGTGCCCGGGCGGTCTTGATCTCGAGATTGAGAGGAAGCGAGTGGCCGAAGCGATCCAGCACCTCTTCGAGCAACGGCACGCGATGGGGCACGCCGCCACGGGCGTGGTGACCCTGCGCGGCATCGAGGGCGCGCACCTCGTCCAAGGTGGCCTGAGCGATCTCGCCCCGGCCACCGATCCGCTCGAGTCCTTCGTCGTGGACGACCACGACCGCGCCGTCACGAGTGCGATGCAGGTCGATCTCGATCATGTCGGCGCCCTGCTCCACCGCGAGCTCGTAGGCACTGAGGGTGTTCTCGGGGCGGTATGCCGCAGCGCCGCGGTGCGCGATCACCACGGGACGCCCCTCTTGCGACGGCCAGCGCCGCTCCGCCGCCATGCCCCCGCTCACTCCTCCGCCCAGTCCCGCGAACGCTCCACCGCGCGCCCCCAGCCGCGGTAGAGGCGCTCGCGCTCGGCGGCGGCGAGCTGGGGCTCGAATCGTCTGCGCCGACCCGTGGCCGCTTCGAGGTCGGCGACATCGCTCCAGAAGCCCACCGAGAGGCCCGCGAGGGCGGCGGCTCCGAGGGCGGTCACCTCGAGCACTTCAGGGCGCTCGACCGCGATGCCCAGGACGTCGGCCTGGAACTGCATCAGAAAGTCGTTCTGGCAGGCACCGCCGTCCACGCGCAGGGCCGCGGGCGACACGCCCGAATCGGCCACCACGCAGTCGAGGACATCCCGGGTCTGGTAGGCGATGGACTCGAGGGTGGCGCGGATGAGGTGCTCCCGGGTGGTTCCGCGATGGATGCCCACGATGGCGCCGCGGGCGCGCTCGTCCCAATAGGGGGCGCCCAGTCCAACGAAGGCGGGCACCACGTAGACACCGCCCGTATCCGCCACCGCGTTGGCGGCCGCCTCGGTTTCGGCGGCGTGGCTCACGAGCCCGATACCGTCGCGCAGCCACTGCACGGCTGCGCCCGCGACGAAGATGCTGCCCTCGAGGGCGTACTCGACTTTTCCGCCGATCCCCCAGGCGATGGTGGTGATCAGGCCTGACTCGGAGCGGGGCGCGGTCTCCCCGATGTTCATCAACAGGAAGCAACCGGTCCCGTAGGTGTTCTTCGCCAGCCCCACCTCGAAGCAGGCCTGTCCGAAGAGCGCCGCCTGCTGATCCCCCGCGATGCCAGCCACCGGGATCGCGGCGCCGAGCCACTCGGGATCGACGTCGCCGAAGTGGCCGCTGCTGTCGCGCACCTCGGGCAGCATGGCCCGGGGAATGCGCAGCTCCTCGAGGAGCAGATCGTCCCAGTCCAGCTCGTGGATGTTGTAGACGAGGGTGCGCGAAGCGTTCGAGTACTCGGTGGCGTGCACCCGCCCCTTGCTGAGCTTGTAGAGGAGCCAGCTATCGACGGTTCCGAAGCAGAGCTCGCCGCGTTCGGCCCGCTCCTGGGCGCCCTCGACGGCGTCGAGGATGAAACGAACCTTGGTGGCCGAAAAATAGGCGTCGATGAGCAGACCCGTTCGCGAGCGCACCTCTTCGTCGAGGCCGCGAGCGCGAAGCTCGTCGCAGATGGGCGCGGTCTGACGGGACTGCCACACGATGGCGCGATGGATGGGCTCACCGCTGGCGCGATCCCACACCATGGCGGTCTCGCGCTGGTTCGTGATCCCGATGGCCGCGACGTCGGACGCGCTCGCTCCGGCGCGCTCGAGCACACCCCGGGCCGCCCGTAGCTGGCTCTGCCAGATCTCTTCCGGATCGTGCTCCACCCAGCCGGACCTGGGAAAGTGCTGTGGAAACTCGTGCTGCTCGACGGCCGTGGGAGTCCCCTGCTCGTCGAAGAGAATGGCACGGGACGAGGTCGTCCCCTGATCCAGGGCCATCACGTAGCGCGCCATGCCTTGCCCTCCCGGCTCAGAAGACGGAGCTCAGTCCTTCTCCAGAATCAATCTCGCTCCGGAATCAATCTCGCTCCGGAAAGAGCGCGTCGATGAACTCGCGGGCGTCGAAGTCACGCAGATCCTCGACGCCCTCCCCCACGCCCACGTAGCGCACGGGGATCTCGAACTCGTCGGCGAGACCCACGATCACGCCGCCCTTCGCGGTGCCGTCGAGCTTGGTCAGGACGAGACCCGTGATCTTCGCCACCTCGGTAAAGAGCCGCGCCTGGGAGATCGCGTTCTGCCCCGTATTGGAGTCGAGGACGAGCAGGCACTCGTGGGGCGCATCGGGCAGATCGCGGCTGAGCACCCGGTGGATCTTTCCGAGCTCCTCCATGAGAGGCTTCTTGGTCTGAAGGCGGCCGGCGGTGTCCACGATGCACACGTCGGCCCCGCGAGCGATAGCGGCCTTGACGGTGTCGAAGGCCACGGCGGCCGGGTCGCCTCCGGGCTTGCCGGTGATCACCTCGCAGCCCACCCGCTCGCCCCACACCTGCAGCTGCTCGGTCGCGGCTGCACGGAAGGTGTCTCCGGCGCCGAGCAGCACCTGCTTGCCCTCGCCCGCGTAGCGGGCCGCGAGCTTCCCGATGGTGGTCGTCTTGCCCGAGCCATTGACACCGAGCACGAGGATCACGTGGGGGCCGTCGCTCGAGCCCGGACCGGAGCTCGTCTCGGACTCGACCCGCCGTAGCTTCTCGTACATGGCCTCCCGCAGTACCTCGTGCACCACCGATGCGTCCGCGCCCGAGGCCTTGCTCCGCACGGCATCGAGGAGGCTCTCGGCCGTCGCCACGCCGAGATCGGCGGTGAAGAGCAGCGCCTCGAGCTCGTCCAGGAGATCCGCGTCCACCTTGCGCCCGCTCAGGATGCCGCCCAGGCGGCCCACCAGGTTCTCGCTCGTCCTCGCCAGGCGATCGCGCAGACGAACCCGAGGCTTGGGCGCCTCGACGGGCGGTGCAGGCAGGGCGGCCGGCGGAATCGGCTCCTCGACCGCCGGTGCGGGCGGGGCGGCCGGCGGGATCGGCTCCTCGACCGCCGGTGCAGGCGGGGCGGACTCCGCTGCCGTCTCGACCGGGAGCGTCTCCACGAGGGGCGGGGCCTCGGCGGCGACCGGGCGGGGCTCGGCGAGCTCGACTGCGGCCTCCGCCTCGGACTCCTCCCGGGGCACGTCGAGCTGGCGTGGGCCAGAGAGCCTCTCGAGGAAGAAGAGCAGGAGCATGGGGAGCAGCGCCGCCGCGATGAGGACGGCGAAAAAGAGGCCGTTCTCCATCGACCAGATCACGGCGGACTCGAGAATCGAGGTGAAGCCATTCATGGGGCGGCGAGGGTACCATCCATCAGGGACCTTGGGGCCCGAGACGGGTCGATGATGGGCGAAGCGCCGGAGGCAGGATCACGTATGGCGCAAGCCCCTTCGTCGGAGGCTTCACCCAACCCCGCACCCAGCAGGAGCTGCGGTGCCTGTTCGCTCTGTTGCACGGTGCTGCGCGTCGACGAGCTGCACAAGCTGGGCGGCACGCCCTGCCCCGAGCTCCGCGCCGATTCGGGTTGCTCGATCTACGCGAAGCGGCCACGGATCTGCCGCGCCTATCGTTGCCTGTGGCTCGAAGGCGGACTCCAGGAGGGCGACCGACCCGACCGCCTGGGCGCCGTGGTGGATCTCCTCCACACGGGTATGGGCTCACGACTCAGCATCCAGGAAGCCGAGGCCGGCGCCTTCGATCGCTCCCCACGACTCCAGCAGATCGCCGACGCGCAGCGCGAGTCCATGCCCGTGCGCATCGTGGAGGCGGGCCGGGTGCTGGATGCGGATCGGCCTTTTCGAGTGCTGCTCGGCGACGGAGAAGAGCACCGGGTCGAGGGCGAATCGATCGTGGTACTGCACGACGGTGCGCAGATCGAGGAGCGCCGGCTTCCCTGGCTCGAGGCCCGCGTCCGAAGACTCGGCCTGCTCTATCGCCGCTGGCGCCTGCGCGATTTTCGATAGCTATGCTGAGCGAACACCACGGTGAGGAGATCTCGATGCCGGGACGCAAGTCGAAGCCCTCCGGAGCGGACATGCGAGGCAAGACGGTCATGATCACCGGCTTCACTGCCGGCGTGGGACGGGCCGCGGCCTTCGCGCTCGCGGCGCAGGGCGCCGAGCTCGTGCTCGTCGGCCGCAACGCCGACAAGGGACGGGCGGTCGTCGAAGCGATCCGCGAAGAGACCGGCTGCGAGAAGGTCGAGATGCTGGTCGGAGACCTCGCGAGCCAGGAGGAAGTAAGGCGGATCGCCGGCGAATTCCTCTCCACGGAGCGCCCCCTCCACGTGCTCTTCAACAATGCGGGTGTGGTAATGCAGAAGCGGTTGCTGACCCGGGACGGCCTGGAGACGACCTTCGCGGTCAATCACCTCGCCTACTTCCTGCTCACCAACCTGCTACTCGAGCGCCTGCGCGCATCGGCCCCCGCGCGGGTCGTCTGCACCGCCTCCGACGCCCACCAGGTCTTCAGCAAAGGCGGGCTGGACTTCGACGACCTGCAAGCCGAGGGGAGATACAAGACCTTCGAGGTGTATGGCCGCTCGAAGCTCGCCAACATCCTCTTCACCCGGGAGCTGGCAAGACGGGAGTCGGAGAGCGGTGTCACGGCCAACTCCTTCCACCCGGGCTTCGTGGGCAGCGACTTCGCCAAGAACAACGGCCGCTTCGCGAACATCGTAATGCGCCTGCTCTCACCCTTCGCGCGTTCCCCGGAGAAGGGCGCCGAGACCGGCGTCTACCTCTGCAACTCGGCCGAGGTCGCCGACGTGAGCGGTGGATACTTCTGCGACCAGAAGCCCCTCGAGCCCGCCGATTGGGCGAAGCGTCCGGAAGACGCTGAACGCTTGTGGCGAGTCAGCGAGGAGCTGACTCGCCTGACCTGAGCTCGGGAACCAGGGCCGTGATGCGCGAGCCGCTTCCGGGCGCGCTCTCGATCTCCAGGCTTCCGCCCAGATGCTGCAGCCGGTCGCGCAGGCTGAGAAGACCGAAGCCGTCCGCCCCTTCGTCCAGGTCGAAGCCGATTCCACAATCCTCGACACTCACGCGCACCAGACCTTCCCCGTGACTGATGTCGAGCAGCGCCTGGTCGACCTCGGCGTGTTTGGCCACGTTGATCAGGAGCTCGCGCGCCGCCCGGAAGAGCGTAACCCGGGCGGCCTCGTCGAGAGGTGCCGTGCGACGGTCTCCAGTGAGCTCGACCCGCAGGCCATACTGGCGCTCGAGGTCTTCGGCGAGCCACTCGGCCGCGGCCACCAGACCCACGTCGTCGAGCACCGGCGGGCTGAGCTGAAAGGTGAGGGAGGTCGTTCGCCGGTCGGCCTCGCCGATCACTTCCTCGACCTCACGCACCAGGGAACGCAGCTCGGCCGTCTCGACTTCGCTGCGCAGACCCCCGAGCTTCATGTTCGCGAGGGAGAGCAGCTGCCCGAGTCCGTCGTGGAGGTCGCCGGCCAGGGACTTGCGCTCCCGCTGCTCGGCCAACGCGGCCTCCGAGGCTGCGGCCCGCAGGCGCTGCTCCATGGCCTTCTGCTCGGTGAGGTCACGCACGAAGCCCGTGTAACGAAGCTTGCCGCCGACTTCGATGGCGCCCAGGGTCAGGTGAGCGGGAAAGAGGGTCCCGTCCTTGCGCTGGTGCAGGATCTCTCCTCTACTCCCGCGGCCTGCCAGCCGCCCCCGCGTCTCCTCCTCGCTATCCTCGGCGGCGCGGGCCCGCTGCTCGGGGGTCCACAGCATGGTGGAGCTCTGCCCGACGACCTCGTGGGCCGAATAGCCGAAGATCCGCTCCGCGCCGGGGCTGAAGGTCTCCACCGTGCCGTCGGGCCGGACCGTCACGATGCCGTCGGCGGCCGTGTCCAGGATCGCCTGGGTCTCGGCCATCACCAGGCGCAGCTGCTCTTCAGTGCGCCTGCGCGCCAGCTCACCGCCGATGATGCCCGCCACCAGGCGCAGCCGCTTCATCAAGGGCTCGGGCCAGACCCGGTCCCTTCCCTCGACCAGGGCGAGGGAGAGGCATCCCATCACCTTGCCCCCCACGATCATGGGCACGAAGGCGGCCGACGCGCCGCCGACGGATTCCAGGAGCTCCTGCTCGAACACCGCCTCTTCGGGAAGCGCGTCGGCCCGGGTGACGACGAGGTCCTCGCCCCTTCGCAAGCGCTCCGAAAGCCAGGACATCTTGTCGAGCACGCTCTGCCGGTCGGGAACCGGATCGTTGGTGCCGTCGAACTCCGGAGCCCTCCACAGGTGGCCGCCGATCAGCTTGCCGCTCTCCTCGTCGAAGAAGCCGATGCCGCAGCGATCGGCGCCGATGAGCTCGCCCAGGCCACGGAGTCCGTCGTGGATC
>JAFDEK010000169.1 GCA_019310385.1 Deltaproteobacteria bacterium | reverse complement strand
AGCTGGCAGAAGAGGATGTCGTAGGTGAATCCGTCGTCGAGCTTGCGCTCCCAGTGCTCGATGACGCGTTGGGACACCTCCACCTTCGCGATGTGTTCCGCTGCCTCTTCGATGGCCTTGCGCAGGCTTCCGAACTCGCTGATGCCGGCTCCCGAGGCCTCGATGTTGCTCACGACCTCGAGACCGTCGGATACGGACAGGAAGCGCAGGCTGAGGTGGACGACGGCGCGATAGCCGCCCCGGCTTCCCGGATAGATGGCACCCTCGTGAACGTCGGCGCGGCCGTAGACGAGATAGTGGGTCGCCCGCAGCTGGTCGTCGAGGAAGATCTCGCGAACGCCGAGATCGTCGCAGTCGTCGCGCGCGCGGCGCTCGAGCACAGAGCGCGACATCTCGGTCTCGAAGCCGAGCTCGAAGAACTCCTCCCGGAGCTCGTTGTTGAGGGCGGCCGCCAGGGACTTGCGTTCCTTCTCGTAGCGGGCGGGCAGGGAGCACAAGCTCACTGCGACGCCGATGGTCGGGACCACCTCGTGCTGCGTGACGTCGTGGCTCATCCGGATGATCTCTTCGATCTCGTCGAGGTCGATCTGGAAGGCGAAGACCGGGCAGTAGCGGCCGTTCCACTTGTAGAGGTTCTCGACGTAGGTCTCGCGTACCAGGTAGTCGGCCTCCGAGAGCAGATCCTCCCGCACCTCGTAGGAGAGGTCGCCCCCACCCAGCTCGTCGAGGGCCGCGCGCAGGGCGACCTCGCGAGCGTGCGCGCCGGCCTCCTCTCGGGTGTCGCCGCATCCCCGGACCTTCGCCACCTCGAGGTAGCCGCCCTCGACGCGCCGGGTGGAGATCTCCGGCGCCTTCGCGTTGGGCAGGCTGTAATAGGGCGTCGAGCATCCCACGACGGCGCTGGCGACCGCTGCACACGCGGAAGCGGCGGCGAGAGTGCCTTGGAGCTTCACCCTTCCCTCCCCTCTGCGAATTCGCGCTCGCCCGGCGCCGCGGGCGAAGAGCGACGGCCTGCTCGAAGCGGGCGCTTCACTCGAAGCGGGCGCCCTGGGGCGCCGACCCTCCGGGCTCGTCACCGCCCAGCTTCTTCAGGGTGATCTCCGTTCCGCGCTTCACGACCTGCACGCGGCTGTCCGGGTCGAGGCCCATGTCCATCAGCAGGATGTTGATCCAACGGTAGATCTTGCTCGACGGCGCTCGGGAGATGTAGCCGTAGGTAGCGCGGACGGGTGTGCCCTCGATGTCCCGGGACCTCACGAAGCCCGGGAATTCCTGCTCCATGACCTCGATCACCTCGAACATCTCGTTGGTGGTGAAGTTCTCGAAGCGGATGGCGAAGATGGTGGTGAGCCCGTCTTCGTAGGCGGCCGTGGTCTGGCCGGCGCTGCTCGAGCCCGAGGCGCCGGCGCGCGGCTGCTTGGTGAGCTGGGCCAGCTCCTTGCGGGCCTCGTCGCCCGCGATGGCGGCCAGCTCGTTCGCGATGGGGCGGCCCACCTGCTCGACGCAGCTCTCCGCGCAGTTGGCCGGGGCGGTCGAGCTGCGCGATAGGGGGCCGAAACGGCTGAGCTGGCGCTGGGCCTCGGCGTCGTAGATGCTGCCGCGGAGCGTGAGCTCCACGTTGGTGGCGAAGCCCTGATCCTTGGTGATGCCGTGGACGGAGAAGATCACCACTGCGCGGGTGTCGAGCTCGGGCCGTCCGCTCTCCTTGGCCGCGTAGGCGATGCGGAGCAGCTCGGTGGTGTCGAGGCGGCCCGACAGGTCCCAATCGAAGTTGGCGGCCAGGATCTCCTCGGTCTTGACGTCGTAGCCGTAACGCGAGAGCTGGTCGCGTAGTTCGTCGAGGGCCTCCTGCACGATGCCGCCGCGGCGCGAGAGTGCGTGCTCCTCTCCGTCGTCGACGAGCACGATGAGCGGGATGTCGGTGCCCGAACCCTGGGCGAACGCGGGCGCGCCGGAGCCGGCGAGCCACAGGGCCAGGACTCCGCTCGCTGCAACGCCGAGCCAGTGCACTTCGAGTGACCGCGTCATCGCATCTCCTCCCTCACGGGCGATCGGCTTCCTGGCGACTCGAACGCTTCGTCATTTCAGGTACTCCCGGCCGCGGGGCAGTACCGCGGCGGTGTCAATGCGACGCTGCCGGTCAGTGCGGCGCCGTCCACACGTACGTCCCGTACGAGGACCGTCTGTCCGCTGCGCGCGTAGCTGGCACTGATGCGGCTCGCGTCACCGTAGCGGTCGCCCACGATGCCACGCAGCCCGCCCAGCAACACAGCGTCCACGTTACGGGGGAAAAGCCTCACCGTCGAGCTGCTCCGTGCCCCGGGATTGCGCCGCCGGATATCCGCCACGGCGCCGCTCTCGCCGGCCGGCAGGCGGCCCTCGACCTGGCGGAGGAATCCGCTGTAGCGGTCGGTGTTGGGCGTCCAGGCGCCCGCCCGGTCGGCGCGATAGAGCCTCCCCGCCGAGTCGAGGAGCGCCGTGCGTACGCCGTAGCATCCGGTGAGCAGCGAGTAGAGCGCCGCCTGCTCGCTCGTCGAGCGGGGCCAGGCGATCACGATGCCGGGGCCGGATCCGTGCTCGAGGATGTGGAGCAGGACGCGCCCCTCCACGGCTTCGGGCGCCGCCGCGTCTCCGACCTGAATCGCGACCGAAGGCGCCGCCGGGCCGGGCGCGGATGCGACGACGGCCTCGAGGCTCTGCGCGGCCTCGCTGGGCTTCGCGGGGAGCTTCTTCGCCGGCTCCGAACCCAGGGCAAGGGGAATCCCTGCCGGGGCTGAGGGCGCAAGAGGAGAGAGAGCGGTCCTGGTGACCGTGGGCTTGGCGACCGTGGGCTTGGTGACAGTGGGCTTGGCCAGATTGGGCTCGGCGACATTGGGCTTGGCGGCATTGGGCTTGGCGACAGTGGACTCGGCGACATTGCTTTCGGTGGCAGTGGGTTCGGGCGCAACGGGCTCGACATCGATGCTTGGCGACGGCGGCCGGGGCGCGGCGATTCCGGGCGGCGGGGGTGGGAGCGCGATCCTCGCCATGGCGACGGACGAGACTTCTCCGGGCCCGGCTTCCTCCGGCAGCTCGGTTGGAACCGGGGGCGTCGCCGCCGTGGCCTCATCGCTCGCCGGAGGCTCGGGCAGCGACTCGGGCTCGCGATGGGGGCCGGCGAGGAGAAAGGCGAGGAGCAGCGCCCCGAAGCCCAGCGACAGGGCGGTGGAGAGGCCGTTGCTCGCCCCCCCAGACAGAGCCCGATCGCACAGCCTCCCCACCGCGTTCTGCCTGCCCGCAGCCGTCATGGCGCCTCCTACTCTCCCGCCGAGGCCAGGTAGTGAAGCTCCATGTCCTGGGCGAGCTGGAGCAGGGCGTTGCGCCGCTGGGTCGGGGACATGAGCTCCCCTTCGATCTGGGGTGCGTCGGCAGATGCCGATGGATGGGTTCGCGAGCCGTCGAGCCCTTCCGCGAGATCCGTCGGCGTGGCCGTGGCGCCGCCATCGGACCACTCGGAGCCTGGGGTAGGCGTGGCCGCCGTCGCGCCGGCGCTGAACTCGCTGCTCCCGGCCTCGGCGGGCGCCGTGGCGGGCCGTGTCGGGGCCTTCGCACGGGGAGCGCGCGGCGATTCGCCAGCTGATCTGGACGCCGCCTCCGCGCTCGGCTTCGGCGCAGCCTTCGCGGCTACCTGGGTCGCGGGATCGGCCTGGCTTGCGCGCGCGCCCTTGCTCGCTTCGCCGCGCTGCAGCACCTCGCTCACGTGGCCCTCCAGTCGGGCGACGCTCTGGGCGAGCACGGCGACACGCTCCGAGAGTGCGTGCACGACCGGCCGCTCCGGTTCGCGGCTGTCTGCGTGCTCCTCCTGGCGAAGCGGCTCCGCACCGGGCTCGGGCCGGGCTGTGGGGCCAACGCCGCCGAACTGGTAGAGAAAGTAGAGCGCTCCCAGCACCACGATGTTGAAGGTCAGGAACTTCATGATTCACTCCTTGCCTGCGTGACGACCAGCAGAGATCGCAGCACCGCGGCGATGGGGAGTCCGGCGACGGTGGTCATGAACGCCATGCTGAACTGCCCGGTCAGCTCCTGGATGATCCCCTGGACGCTGTCCGGGGTGAGGGCCTGCTCGGCGAGGCTTCCGATCCCCAGGCTGATGCCCATGAGGGTGTAGGTGAGCGCCAGCGTCGTGATGCCGCCCGCCGCCTGCATGCCCGCCTCGAACCAGAGCGTGCGTCCTGGCTCCTGGCGCATCTTCTGCAGGCAGTAGATCGCCGTGTAGGCCAGCCCGCTGAGCAGCGCGATGAAGGTCACGCCGAAGATCTGCTGCCCCGAGGCGAGCAGGTCGCTGATGCTCATCGAGGCGCCCACCACGGTAGCGGCCAGGATTGCCACGATGCCCCCCAGCAGGTAGCTGAGGCTGCGGGAGCCTGTGTCGAGGGCTTCTTTCAGGGCCCACATCTCAGCGCTTCCCCTTGCGCGCGGCCATGAGGGAATCGGTGCTGATGCCGACCTCGTCGAGCCACTGGTCCGTTACCGAGCGCTCGTTTTCCACTGATGCGTGGACGAGGAAGGTGAGGTCGTAGCGCTCGAAGGCCTTGCGCACGACCGGTGAGTTCTTGCCGCGCAGGCTGCGGTCGCGCAGCGTCATGCGCTCGAGGTCGACCAGGCGGTGCTGCGCCTTGTCGAGACGCCCAGCCCGTTGCTCGGCGTCGAGCTCCGGGTCGAGGATCAGCTCGACCAGCAGCGCGCGCTCCCGCTCCAGGTTCTCGAGGGTTCCCGCCTCGGCCGCCCCTGCCGCGGCGAGCGCGGCGGTGACGAGTCCCAGGCCAATGGCGATTCTTTTCATTCGATTGTCGAACATGTTCTTCTCCTTTTCGGATAGGTCGGGCTCCAGGCCAGTGACGCTTCGAATCAGTCGACGAAGAGCTCCACGACGGACACCAGCACCCCCTCGTCCTGGGCGTTTCCTGCGACGGCCAGCGAGCTCGGGTCCTCGATGCCTTCGGCGAGCGCCATGGCGTCGAGGGCCACCAGCTTGGCCATGTAGCCGAGCACCGCGTTCTCCTGATCGAGGATGGCGATGTCCGACTCGGTCTCTGCGAGCAGGTGACGGAGGTAGTCCTGCTTGCTCACGGGATCACCGTCCACCCGGGCTTCGGCGTTCATGGGGTGTGTCTGGATGGCGGCCGTGAGCTTCTCGATGGCGTTCAGGTTCTTGCGGAAGTCCTTGGCGTAGCGGCTCTGCTCGATCACACCCGAGCCGAAGAGCTCGAGGTCGACCTTCGCCACCGAGCTCTCGAAGCGCTTGGCGGCCGCGTCCTGGTCGTCGAGGAGTCGCTGGTTCTGGGGCGAGATCCCCTGGCCCGTGCGCTCCAGCTTGTCGAGCACTTTGGCGTAGAGCCGCTTGCGGACCTCGACGCGCTGGCGCTCCAGCTCCTGCTGCCGACCCATGAGGGCGATGAAGTCGCGCTTCTCGGCCAGGTACTGGTGGCGCAGCTCGGTGCGCACCGCGCTGTCGTCGGCCCGCTCGGCGGCCGCCTTCAGGTCGTGCAGGGTCTGGGCCTTGTAGGCCGCGTCGTCGCGGGTGTTGCCGAGGGCCTCGGCGAGGGCAGAGCCCTCGAAGTCGCGCTCGATGCTGCGGGCCATGAGGGCGCTGGGCAGCTTGATCAGGCGCTCGCTGGCTTCGGGATGCCAGCCGGGCGTGTCGGCGGCGCGGGCGGCGGCCGGGCCGCTCGCGAGGGCCAGCAGGGTGCCGCCGGCGATCATCAGTCTTCGTATCGTCATGGTCAGAACCTCCAGTACTTCTCGATATGGACGCTATGAACGGGATCGGGGAGAGCCCAGGCCTTAGTGGCGCTGCCAGTAGCGAGCGCGCAGCAGCTCGCTGCGCAGGTCGTCGGGGATGTTGTAGAGGCCGAGGTGTCCCGTGCGCCGGACATCGACCTCGCCGAGCAGCACCGACATGGAGTCGGTGAAGGAGCTGCCGTCGGAGTAGAAGAGGTCGCGCTTGGGAAAGCTGATGCGCAGCTGCTCGAGGTTCTCCCGGGCGCGGGCGACGTCGCCGCCCTTGAAGTTGTTCTGGACCGAGAGCGCATAGGCGCGCATGCGGCGTTCGTCCATGCCGCGGTCGGCGTGGGGGCCGAGGTCCTGCTCGCAGCGCTCGAGAAGCCTCGCGCTGGCGAGGTACTGGGCCGGGGAGCGCGTGCTGCGAGCCTGGCTGTCGAGCTCGACCGCCTCGTCGACGCACTTTTCGTAGCTCTGCTGGGCCTGCATCCGCTCGAAACGGGCCTCGCGGAACGCGATGCCCTCGGCGGCGTTGTTGGACTGGCAGGCGGTGAGGCCGAGCACGGCGCTCGCTACCGCGAGGCCGAAGACCGGCGTCTTTCGCTTGGATCGACTCGTCGTTGCGCGCTCACTCATGCTCTCTCCTCGGTGCCGGGCGGGCCGCCCTCTGGGGCTGCTCGCCCCGTGTCGCCCGCGGCGGGCTGTGAATCCGTCGCTCGAGGAGGTCTATGGAAGGGGTGGCGGGGTTTTCCGGGTGGCGCCGGCTCGCAGGCGCCCGGGAGTGGGCCAGGAGCCGCGGCAAAGCCCCTCACTCCTCTCATAGCCCCCGCTGAAGCGGCGGCAGACCCCCACCCCCCGCCGCCGGCCGGGGAGGAGTTCGTGGAGCAGGGACACTATGAAAACCCCATGGCGGAGATCGCCCTGGCCCTGGCCATGGGCTTCTTCGCCATCATGGTGCTCGCGGTCGTATCCATGACGGCCGGCCACGCCCAGGCGGTGCGGGACAAGGAGGAGGAGGTTCGCTTCGTCGCGGCGCTGCGGCTGCGAGCGAGTCGGCCGCCAATCGCAGCGCTCCGGAGCTCGACCAGTTGGTCATCTTCCACCAGGGGCGCTTCCTCGATGCCGAGCTGCGGCCCCTCGACCCGGCCCTTCTTTCTTCCCCCGGAGCTTCCTCCGGAGCTACCGCGGGGTCCAAGGGTGCCCCCATCGTGCTCGCCATTGCGCCCGATCTCTCTCTGGCCGAGGCGATGGATGCCCGGGCGGGTATCGACCGCGACGACGTCGTGGTTGCGACTCTCGATCGAAGATGGCTCCAGGCCCTGCAGAGGAGTGCGCCATGAGGAGCGCCATGAAGTACGCGACGAGGTGCAACGTGAATCGATACGCCCGCATGACGATGTTCTGGGTCATCGTGCTCAGCGCGGTCCTGATGAGCGCCGCCGCGCGGACCGCGGAGGCGGCCCGGCGCACCGAGGTCAAGCGAATCGTGGTCGAGGAGGCGATTCGCAACGGAAACGTGCCTCCCAGCCTCGCCCTGGCGGTCGCCCGGGTGGAGTCGAACTTCGATCCGCGGGCC
>JAFDEK010000016.1 GCA_019310385.1 Deltaproteobacteria bacterium | reverse complement strand
GCGGTGGAGCGCCTCGAGGAGGAGTGAGCCGGGGCTGCGGGCGGAGCACGGACGCGGTGGTGGGGTGGTTTGCCGGGCGGTTTGCCGCCGCGGCCGGGGCTCTGTAGCCTCGATCTTCCGGCTCCCCACGCCTCCCGGAGGATCCCCGTGGCTCTCGAAACGAAGAAGACCTTCTGCCGAATGTGCTCGGCCTACTGCGCCCTCGATGTGGACGTGGAAGACGAGCAGGTGGTCGCCGTGCGGGGCGACAAGAGCGACTCCGCCACCGGCGGCTACACCTGTATCAAGGGACGCCAGGTCGGCCATCAGCTCCACGGGCCCCAGCGGTTGCGCTCGTGCCTCAAGCGCCAGGCCGATGGCAGCTACGAGCCCATCTCCAGCGAGCAGGCCATGGATGAGATCGCCGAGCGCCTGGGCGGGCTCATGGAAGCCCACGGGCCCGACGCCGTCGGGAGCTACCAGGGAACGGCGGGCTTCTTCAACTCGGCCACCCACGCGATGCTCCATGCCTGGCACAAGGGCATCGGGTCGAGCTCGGTCTATTCGACCATGACCATCGACCAGCCCTCGAAGATCATCGCCGTGGCGCGCCATGGCCTCTGGGGCGGGGGAGGGCACACCTTTGCGAGCGCCGACGTGGCGCTCTCCATCGGGAACAACCCGGTGATCTCGGGCCTCACGCTTCCGGGGGGCATCCCCGGCTTCAACCCGGTGAAGCGCCTCAACGACGCGAAGAAGCGCGGCCTCGAGCTCATCGTCATCGATCCGCGCCGCAGCGAGTCGGCGCGCCGCGCCGACCTTCACCTGCAGATCCGCCCCGGCGAGGACCCGACCCTGCTGGCCGGCATGCTGCGGGTGATCCTCGACGAGGGGCTCCACGACGTGGAGTTTTGCAACGAGCACGTGGAGGGGATCGACGAGCTTCGCGCCGCCATCGCGGACTTCACCCCGGACTACGTGGAGCGCCGAGCGGGGGTGCCGGCGGAGCAGATGATCGAGGCGGCCCGGCTCTTCGCCGCGGGGCCCCGGGGCTCGGCGTCTTCGGGGACCGGTCCCGACATGGCGCCCCATCCGAGCCTCACCGAGCACCTGATTTCCTGCCTCAATACCGTGTGCGGTCGTCACAACCGCGAGGGCGAGGCGCTGACGAACCCCGGCGTCTTCACGCCGCCGCTGCCGCGCACGGCCCAGCCCATCGCGCCCGCCCTGCTGCCTCCCTTCTTCGGCTTCGGGAAGGGGCGCAAGTCGCGCTTCCGGGGGCTCTATCAGCTCTTCGAGGAGATGCCCACGGCGACCCTGGCCGAAGAGATCCTGGAGCCCGGCGAGGGGCAGATCCGCGCTCTCATGGTCGTCGGCGGCAATCCCGCCGTCGCGGCTCCGGATTCGTGCAACATGATTCGCGCCCTCGAGTCTCTCGACCTCTTGGTGTGCATCGACATCGCCATGAGCGCGACGGCGCGCCGGGCCGACTACGTGATCGCCGCGCGACATCCCTTCGAACGCGAGGATGCGACGGACTTCACGGATCCCTTCTACGAGGAGCCTTACGCCTTCTACACCCACAAGGTGGTGGAGCCCGACTTCGATGTCCTCGAGGACTGGGAGCTCTTCATCGGTCTCGCGAAGCGACTGGGCAGCGAGATCGAGCTTGCCGGCGGTGCCATCGATACCGGGGCCGGAGCGACGAAGCTCGAGGTGTTGAAGCGAATCCGGCCCGAAACCCGCGTCTCCTACGACGAGGTACGCGCGAAGTCCGGCGGGCACGTCTACGAAGACCAGGTGCTCGAAGTCGCGCCGCCGATTCCCGGCATCGAGGCGCGCCTGCAGTGCGCACCGGAGGGGATCTGCGAGGAACTGCGCGAGGTGCGCGGTGAGCCCATCGCGGCCGAGCAGGAGGGTGCTTTCACCCACCTGCTCATCTGCCGCCGGCTGCGACACTTCCAGAACTCCGTGGGCCAGGACTTCCCCCAGTCCCAGGAGCAGGGCGGCACGACCAATTCGGCCTACATGAACGCCGTCGATCTCGAGGAGCTGGGGATCGGGTCGGGTGACCTGATTTCGATCGAATCGGACCAGGATCGCATCGTCGCGGTCGCGGAGGCCACCGACGAGGTTCGCAGCGGCGTCGTCTCCATGTCCCACTGCTGGGGCGACGGGGATCTCGAGGACGGCGACGTGCGCAAGTCGGGCAGCAATACGAGCCGCCTCGTGGCGACGGACCGCGACTACGACGCCATCACGGGCATGGCCCGGCAGACCGCGATCCCGGTGGCGGTTCGACCGGCGTGATCCACGGCTGCCGCGGCGGGCGATTCGCTCGACTCCCCCCATCCCCCCCCAACCCCGTTAGCTACGTTGGGCAGCCATCGGTGTTATGCTCCGGTCGGCCGGCGCCGCGCAGTGCGTGGTGCTTTTGGATTTTCGCAGTGCGAAGTCAGCTCTCCAGGAGTAGCCGTTTCCATGCATCGATCTCTTCGATTTCTTCTCCCTTCTCCGCTCGGGCGCCCGGGCCGAGGGGGCATCCTCGCTCTCGCCACGGTGTCGCTGCTCGCCGTGGCGTGCGGTGAAGAGGAGGCGCCGCCCCCCGAGCCGCAGGTCCTCAATGTGAAGATGGTCGAGATTGGCTCGGCGGAGACCGGCGAGACGCGCGAGTACCCCGGGCGCATCCAGGCCTGGCAGCACTCCGAGATGGGCTTCGAGGTGCCGGGAAAGATCATCGAGCTCAACTTCGTGGAGGGGCAGCCGGTCGAGAAAGGCTTCGTGCTCGCGCGCCTCGACCTCCGGGATTTCGAGGCCGACGTCAAGAAGGCCCAGGCGAACCGCGCCCGGGCCTTCGCGGATTACAAGCGTTACGAGAAGCTCCTCAAAGAGGGAGTCAGCTCCAAGGCCGAGTTCGAGGCCAGGGAGCAGCACTTCAAGGTCCGCGAGGCCGAGCTCCGCCAGGCCAACAAGGCCCTCGAGGACGCGGCGCTCACTGCACCCTTTGCCGGTGTGGTGGCGCGCAAGCTCGTCGACGACTTCGAGAACGTTCGCGCCAAGCAGCCGGTCCTGATCCTCCAGGACCTCAGCAAGCTCAAGACCCGGGTCACGGTGCCCGAATCCGACATGGGCGGCGAGAGGAAGAGCGAGACGAACGAGGAGATCACGGCGAAGCTCCGCCCACAGGTCGTGGTGAGCAGCCTGCCCGACCGGAAATTCGACGCGAAGGTCTGGGAGATTTCCCAGGTGGCGGATCCCGTCACGCGCACCTTCGAGGCGACCTTCTACTTCCCCTATCCCACCGGCCTGAACGTGCTGCCCGGCATGACGGCCAAGCTGATCGCCCAGCTCTCCGGCTCCGCCGGCAGCCACTGGGTGCCGGGCATCGCGGTCACGGCGGACGATGAAGAGCAGCCAATGGTTTGGAGGGTGGACCCGGAGGAGATGGTGGTTCGCCCGGCCCGCGTCAGCGTCGGCGGACTCAAGGGCGATCTCATCGAGATCACCTCGGGACTCGAGGTTGGTGATCTCGTCGCCACGTCGGGCATCCAGAACCTGCGCGACGGCGCCCGGGTTCGCCGCTACGGGCGCAAGTAGGCGGACGGGCCATGAAAATCGCCGAGTTCGCCATTGAGAAGCGCGTCATTACCCTCACCCTCACCGTGGTGACCATCGGCGCTGGCCTGATGGCCTACGAGGGCCTGGCCCGCCTCGAGGACCCCGAGTTCACCATCAAGCAGGCCCTGGTGATCACCCCCTACCCGGGCGCCTCGCCCTACGAGGTCGAGGAGGAGGTCACCGACAAGATCGAGCAGGCGGTGCAGCAGCTGGGCCAGCTCAAGCGCATCAAGGAGTCGCGCTCCGAGCGCGGCAAGTCGACGGTCACCGTCGAAATCAAGGACAAGTACGACAAGACCGGCCTGCCCCAGGTGTGGGACGAGCTGCGGCGCAAGGTCAGCGACGTCCAGAAGGATCTGCCACCCGGCGCCGGTCCGTCTCTGGTCGTCGACGACTTCGGTGATGTCTGGGGCGTCTTCTTCGCGCTCTACGGCAACGAGTACAGCCACCGGGAGCTCTACGAGTTGGCGAAGTTCCTGCGCAGGGAGTTCACCCTGGTGCAGGACGTCGCCAAGGTGCAGATCTTCGCGAACATCCGTGAAGTCATCTATATCGAGCTCAATCGCGATCGAATGTCCCAGCTCGGCATCCCGCCCGAGACCATCGCGAAGGAGCTCCAGGCCAAGAACATCGTCTCCGACGCGGGCAAGGTGGAGTTCGGCCCCGAGCGCATCTCCATCGAGCCCACGGGCAACCTCGAGACCGTGGAAGCCTTTGGCTCGATTCTCCTGACCGGCGGGGGCGAGCGGCAGATCTATCTGCGCGATGTCGCGACGATCCGGCGCGGCTACGAAGAGCCGCCGGATGCCATGGTGTTCTACGACGGTGCGCCTGCGATCGGGATCGGTATCTCGACGGTTGCCGGCGGCAACGTGGTCGTCATGGGCGAGGCCATCGAGAAGCGCTCCAAAGAGCTGGCTCAGTTCTTCCCCGCCGGCGTTGAAGTGGGGGTCATCTCGCTTCAGTCCGACGCCGTGGTCAAGGCCATCGACAACTTCGTCGTGAGCTTGTACCAGGCGGTTCTCATCGTCGTCGTCGTGCTGCTCTTCTTCATGGGGCTGCGTAGCGGCGTGCTGATCGGATTCATCCTCTTCCTGACGATCTGCGGGACCTTCATCGTGATGCAGCCCTGGGGCGTCGCCCTCGAGCGCATCTCCCTGGGTGCACTCATCATCTCCCTGGGCATGCTGGTCGACAACGCCATCGTGATCGTGGACGGCTTCCTCGTGAGATCGGCGCGGGGAGAGGAGCCCGAGCAGGCCGCCCTGGACGTGGTGAGCCAGAACGCCATGCCGCTCCTCGGCGCGACTGTCGTTGCCGTGCTTGCCTTTGCGGCCATCGGCACCTCCCAGGACAGCACCGGCGAGTTCTGCCGCTCCCTCTTCCAGGTGGTCTTTGCGTCGCTGATGCTCTCCTGGGTGACCGCGGTCACGGTGACGCCGCTGCTCTGCATCCTCTTCCTCTCGCCCAAGCAGGAGAAGGCCGGGGCGGCCGGAATGGGGAAGCCCGCCGAGGACGAGTACGGTGGTGCCGGCTACGGCCTCTATCGGACCGTTCTCCACTTCTGCCTGCGCTTTCGGGGTCTCACCATCGCCGTGGTGCTGGGCCTCTTTGCCGTCTCGCTCTGGGGCTTCGGCTACGTCGACCAGAGCTTCTTCCCGAACTCCACCCGGCCGCAGTTCATGCTCGACTTCTGGATGCCCCAGGGCACGCGGATCGAGGAGACCCAGGCCGAGTCCGCGAAGGTGGAGGAGTACCTGCACACGGTCGACGGAGTGACCCACGTGACCTCCGTGTTGGGGCAGGGCGCCATGCGCTTCCTCGTCACCTATGAATCGGAGAAGGCGAACCCCGCCTACGCGCAGTTCCTGGTGGACGTGGAGGACTACACGCAGATCGACCGCATCGTTGCCGAGGTCGAGGCCCATCTGAAGGAGGCCTTTCCCAGCACCCAGTCGGTGGGGAAGAAGTTCCGGCTGGGGCCGGGCGACGGCGGCAAGATCCAGATCCGCGCGATCGGGGACGATCCGAAGGAGCTGCGGCGCATCGCCAGCGAGATCGAAACCATCATGTTCGAGGACGGCAGCGCCAAGGGTATCCGCATCGACTGGCGCGACCCGGTGAAGCGCATCGTGCCCCGCATCGCCGAGGAGCAGGCCAACCTCAACGGCATCACCCGGCCCCAGCTCTCCGAGAATCTGCGCATGGGCTTCGAGGGCCTCCAGGTCGGGGTCTACCGCGAGGGAGACGAGCTGCTTCCCATCATCGCGCGGGCGCCCGAGGCGGAGCGGGGCGACGTGGCGAGCATGCAGAACCTGCAGATCTGGAGCTACGCGGCCGCGGCCTTCATCCCCATACGGCAGGTCATCTCGGGCTTCGACACGATCTTCGAGGACACCAACGTGATGCGGCGCAACCGCAAACGCACCATCACGGTCCACTGTGACGAGGCGTCCGGGACGGCCAGTGTCCTCCTTGCGCGCCTGATGACCAAGGTCGACGAGATCCCGCTGCCGCCGGGTTACGTGATCGAGAAGGGCGGCGAGTGGGAGAGCTCCGATAACGCCCAACAGGGCCTCGCCGCCACCATCCCCGTCTTCCTGCTCCTGATGATCCTGGTGGTGATCGGCCTCTTCAACGCCCTGCGCCAGCCCCTGATCATCTGGCTCTGCGTGCCCCTGGCCATCATCGGCGTCACCTGGGGACTGCTTGCCACCAAGCAGCCCTTCGGCTTCATGGCGCTCCTGGGCTTCATGAGCCTCTCGGGCATGCTGATCAAGAACGCCATCGTGCTCATCGACCAGATCGACCTCGAGATCCGCGAGGGCAAGGACCCCTTTGGCGCCATCGTCGACTCCGGGGTCAGCAGGCTGCGCCCCGTCGCCATGGCGGCCCTCACCACGGTGCTGGGCATGATCCCCCTGCTGAGCGACGCCTTCTTCGTCGCCATGGCGGTGACCATCATGGCGGGCCTCAGCTTCGCGACCCTGCTCACCATGATCCTCGTCCCGGTTCTCTACGCCACCTTCTTCCGCATCCCCTACGGCGGCGCGGGAGGTGCGGCGGAGCTCGAGGCGGGGAAGGGGAGTGCCGCGTCCGCCGGTGCGACCGCGGCGGAGCCCGCGTAGCGGCAGCCTCCATTCCCACGCGCCAGATGCCGAGCGCCCGAGGGCAGGTGCTACGCTGCGCGATGTGGCCGCGAGCTTCTCGCCGGTACGGTCGGGCCGAGCGCGCTCACGGGTCGGAGCTTCGGTCGGTCCATCCGATGGACCTTTGCCAGCACGGATTTCCCCAACACAACCCAAGAGACAGGGCGGCTGAACGGCATGAAGAAACACACGCGGACTTCGGTGTTCCACAACCCGATGGTTGCCATACTGATCCCCCTGGTCGCAATGCTGGCCTCTTGCTCACGGCATGCGGACGAAGAGGCAGCGCCGCCCCCGGTGCGGCCCGCAAAGATCATTGAGATCCCCGATCCGAGCGCGAAGCTCGAGCGAGTATTTCCCGGGGTGGTCATCTCGGCACAGGCCACGGTGCTCGCATTCCGCGTCGGTGGCTGGCTGGAGAGTCTCCCTGTCATCCATCAGGTGGGAGCCATGGTGGAAGCGGGCGATTTGCTGGCCGCGCTGGACCCGACCGATTTCCAGAATGCAGTCGATAATGCGAAAGCCAGTTTCCGACTGGCCGACCAGCAGTACAAGCGCGGTGCAAGGCTGTTAGAAGAGGACGTTCTGTCGGAGACCGACTACGACCGTCTGAGAGCCAGGTACGAATCCAAGCAGGCCGAGCTCCGGCAGGCGCAGACCAACTTGAGTTACACCGAGCTGCGCGCGCCCTTTCGCGGGCGCATTGCCCGGGTGTACGTACGGAATCATGAAACCGTGCGCGCTGACGAGCCCATTGCGGTGCTGGAAGACGCCGAGAAGATCGATGTGGAGATCCACGTACCCACCGCCGTGATGGCGCGGATCTCGGCCAACGTAAAGGCGGCATTCCGCGCCGGCGAAAGCGACCGTAAGGCTTACGAGATCGAGTTCGAAACGCAACGGGGCAAACGCTACCCAGCCTCGATCAGTGAGGCGGAGACGCAACCGGATCCGGCGACGCTGACCTACCGCACGGTGGTATCCATGCCGGCGCCTGGGGGCCTGGAGGTTCTGGCTGGCATGAACGCCAAGGTCCACGTGGACCTCGCAGAGCTGGGCGATGTCGGCCCCGGTATCTACCTGCCGGTCGAGGCGGTGTTTTCGCCCGATGATGCACCGCTCGAGGACGGGGTCGCCTATGTGTGGCTCGTAGACTCCGAATCCATGACGATCAGTCGGCGACGCGTTGCCGTGGGACCGATCTCGCCCTACGGCATCGTGATCAGAGAAGGCCTGGAACCGGGGGATAGCGTGGTAGGCGCCGGAGTTCACTTTCTTACCGAAGGAAGGGTGGTAAGGCCACTGACCAGGGAGCTGGGTCTCTGATGAAGATTGCCTCCTTCTTCATGCAGAACCGGCTGATTTCCGGTCTGGTCACACTGCTCCTGGTTTTCGGCGGCTGGCAAGCCTTCGAAGCGCTACCGCGGCTGGAGGATCCTGATTTCATCATCAAGGAGGCGATGGTGATCACCCGTTACCCGGGCGCCTCCCCGGAGCAGGTCGAGCTGGAAGTCACCTTTCCCATCGAGAACGCCATCCAGCAGCTGGCCTACGTGGACCACATCACTTCCATCTCCTCCACTGGGCTGTCTCAGATCACCGTAAAAATGCAGAACCAGTACGGCCCTGACGAGCTGCCACAGATATGGGATGAGTTGCGGCGAAAGGTCGGCGACCTGAAGGGCACATTTCCGCCCGGTGTGCAGACTCCCTGGGTCAACGATGACTACGGCGATGTGTTCGGGCTCATGATTGCCGTGTTCGGCGACGGCTACGCCTACTCCGACCTGCGGGATTACGTCGATCTCCTGACGCGGGAGCTCGTGCTGGTGGAGGGCGTCGGCAAGGTGGCCCTGGCGGGGCAGCAGGCGGAACAGGTCTTCGTCGAGCTTTCCATGCACAAGTTGGGCACCCTGGGTATCCCTGTAGATCGTTTCTACGATTTACTGGAGACACAGAACACCGTCTCCAATGCTGGTGGCCTGATGATGGGCAGCGAATACATTCGCTTCCATCCCACCGGCGAGTTTGACGATGTCGAAGAACTCGGTGACCTGATTGTCTCCCTGCCCGGCGAAACACAGCTGATTCACCTGCGGGATGTGGCAACGATTCGCCGGGACTACCAGGACATTCCCAGCAATGTCTACTTGCAGGACGGCCGGGAAGCGATCGCGCTGGGGGTGTCCTTTGCTTCTGGCTCCAATGTGGTCGAAGTCGGCAGGGCAATTGAAGAACGCCTGCAGGAACTGGAGTACGAGCGACCCTGGGGGCTGGAAACGGCGATCTTCTACAACCAGCCGGCCCAGGTGGTGGAAGCCATCGACGCCTTCCTGATCAGCCTGGCCCAGGCGGTAGCCATCGTCATCGCGGTATTGATGGTCTTCATGGGCCTGCGCAGCGCGCTACTGGTGGGCGGCGTGTTGCTGGTCACGATCATGGGCACCTTTGTCTTCATGAACATGCAGGGCCTCGAGCTGCAGCGTATCTCGCTGGGCGCGTTGGTGGTAGCACTGGGAATGCTGGTGGATAACGCGATCGTAGTGGTCGACGGCATTTCGACCGGCATGCAGCGCGGCAGCAGCAAGCGGGAAGCGGCGGATGCCATCGTGGGCCAGACCCTGTGGCCGCTGCTGGGCGCTACTGTGATTGCCATCATCGCCTTTGCACCCATCGGTCTGTCCGATGATGCCACTGGTGAAATCGCCGGCTCCCTGTTCTGGGTATTGCTGTATGCCCTGTTTCTCAGCTGGTTCACCGCCATCACCATCACCCCCTTCTTTGCCGAGCTGTTGCTGAAGGTGCCGGATGCGGGTGGGGCGAAGGCAATCAACGAAGACCCCTACCAGGGGCTGCTGTTCTCCGGGTTCAAGGCGCTGCTCGATATTGCAATGCGCTTTCGCTGGCTGACGATTCTGCTGATGGTGGCGCTGCTGGCCATGGCGATCCAGGGCTTTGGCTTGGTGAAGAACGAGTTCTTCCCGCCGATGAATTCGCCGATATTTACGATCGACCTGTGGCTGCCCCAGGGTACGGACATTCGCGACAACCTGCGGCAATCGCAGGTGATCGAGCGGGCCCTGCGGGAGATTCCCGAAGTGAACTCGGTGACCACCACTGTGGGCCGCGGGGCGATGCGATTCATGCTGCCCTACAAGCCGGAGAAGCCCTACGGCTCCTACACCCAGTTTCTGGTTCGCACCAACGACCTGGAGGGCATTCAGTTCGCCATGGACGGCGCTTTCGCCTACCTCGCTGGCAACCATGCCGGGGCCCAGGTCAACTTCAAGAGGCTCATGGTGGGTCCCCAGCCGGACGGCAAGATCGAAGCGCGCATCAGCGGTCCCGACCCGGAAGTGCTGCGCAATCTGTCGACGCAGATCCGGGACATCTACCGGCAGCAGGTGGCGGGGTTTGCCGTGCGCGACGACTGGCGCTCGCGGCAGAAAGTCATGCGCCCCCAGTTCTCCGAGGCCCAGGCCCGCCGCGCTGGGGTCTCCAAGAGAGATATCGATGATGCGCTGCTGACCAGTTTTGCCGGAAAACGGATTGGCCTGTATCGGGACGGCACCAGGTTGCTACCCATCATCCTGCGCCCTCCGGAGCTGGAGCGCAATGAAGTCGGCGCACTGGAAGAGATCAAGGTCTGGAGCCCCGTCGGTGGCGCCTATATGCCGCTGACGGAGTTGGTGACTGCCTTCAACGTGGAGTGGGAGGATGCGTTGATCGTACGCCGGGATCGCAGGCGAACCATCACTGTCATGATGGACCCCCACCCATCGCACGACGGGACTGTGACGGACCTGCATGATGCGTTGCGCGCGCAGGTGGAAGCGCTTGCATTGCCCGAGGGCTACAGCCTGGAGTGGGGCGGCGAATTCGAGAAATCCAACGACGCCAAGGAGCCGATTTTTCGAACCCTGCCAATGGGATTCCTGGCCATGTTCATCATCACCGTGTTGCTATTCAATTCGGTGAAGAAAACCGTCGTGGTCTGGTGTACGGTGCCTCTGGCAGTAATCGGCGTCACCTGCGGCCTGCTGCTGGCAGGCAAGCCCTTTTCCTTCATGGCACTGCTCGGGATGCTCAGTTTGTCCGGTATGGTGATCAAGAACGGCATCGTGCTGATGGACCAGATTTCCGTGGAAAGCGGCCAGGGAGCGGAGCCTTACCAGGCGGTGTTCGGTGCCGCCGTTAGCCGTTTGCGGCCGGTTTCCATGGCAGCGCTGACCACCATCCTGGGAATGATCCCCCTGCTGCCCGACCTGTTCTTCCAGAGCATGGCGGTGACGATCATGGCAGGGCTGGGGTTTGCGACTGTGTTGACCCTCGTGGTCGTGCCGGTTCTCTACGTCACCTTCTTCCGGCTGCCCTACCAACCACGCGCTGCGCCCTGAGTCGCCCGCGCGATTTTCGTGCGCGACGGCGCTCCTCAGGTGTCCAGGGATCGCGCGATCAGCTCCTTCATCACCTCGTTGGCGCCCGCGTAGATCTTCTGCACCCGGGCGTCGGAGTAGAGCCGCGCGATGGGATACTCGGCCATGTAGCCGTAGCCCCCGAAGAGCTGGAGGCACTCGTCGGCTACTTCGCACTGCATCTGGCTGCCCCACCATTTGGCCATGGAGGCGGTCGCGGGATCGAGGCTGCCGGCGTCGAGGCGCTCGACACAGTCATTGACGAAGGAGCGCAGGACCTCGGTCTTGGTCTTGGCCTCGGCGAGCAGGTTCGATTCCGGGACCCGTAGATCTTCGAAGAAGAGCTCGGAAGTGTCCTGCCCCTTCATGCCGATCTTCTCGAGGTTCTGTCCTCGCCGGAATCCCGGGGCGTCCTCCGTCTCGACGAAGACCAGGGAGACGCCCCTCCCGCCCTTCGCCTCTCCGGTGCGTGCTGCGACGCAGACGAGGTTCGCGAGCTGGCCGTTGGTGATGAAGGTCTTCGATCCGTTGAGGCGGCGCTCGCCGCCGTCCCGCTCAGCCAACGTCGAGATGGCCTGCAGATCGGATCCGCAGCCGGGTTCCGTCATGGCGAGGGCCGCGATGCGCTCGCCCGAGGCGAGGCCCGGCAGCCAGCGTTGCTTCTGCTCGTCGCTGCCGTAGGTGATGATGTAGTGGGTGACGATGCTCTGTATCGCGAAGCCCCAGGCCGAGTCGCCGGCCGAGCCTGCTCGTAGCAGAGCACGGCATCGAAGCTAAGCGGCCCGCCGCCGCCGCCCACGGGGGGTCGCCGGCGAGGCCTCGGCAGGGTGCCGGCCCGCCCGGGCGGGGCGGCCACCCGGCGGATCGCTATCGTGCGCCCGTGCACCCGCCGGCCAGCGGGGGGCGCCCGAACGAGGAGCGGCGGGAGAGCGTGACAACGACGGGACATCACTCGGGAGTCCGCGGCGCGCTCTTCCTCGGATTGGCCGCCGCCCTGCTGTCGGCCTGCGTCTCGACGCCCGATCCCGGTCCGGCCTTCAGCGCGCTGGCGGCGCCGGGACCGGGTCGCGCCCTGCTCTACGTCTACCGCCAGGACCGGCTGCCATCCAGCGGGGCCGTGGTCCTCGAGCTGGACGGCGAGCGGGTCGGCAAGATCGGCAATCGCCAGTACCTGTGGTTCGTCCTCACCCCCAGACGTCACGAGCTCGCGATGCGCTGGGGCGGCGCGCTCCCCTGGGCGGCAGGCTGGAACTCCATTCCCCTGGAGCTGGGGGAAGGCTCGACCCGCTATCTGCGCCTCGAGGTGGACGCCGAGGAGATCGCCAGGCCCGAGGGGCCGACGGGCGACTACTACCGGGGACAGCGCCGGGAGCAGTACTCCCTCAATGTCTTTGCGGCCTTTCCTCCGGCCCCCGAGGCCCTCGAGGAGCTGGGCCGCAGCCGCCTCGGGGCACGCGCGGGGAAGTGAGCGCCGGTCGCCCTCTCGCGCTTCCCGATTCGGGGCATCCAATGTAAAGTCCGGCAGGCCGACCCCCGCCGCCTCACGGTCGCTTCCCAGAGCCAGAGAGGATCCATGGCCATCGAACTCACCCCCCAGCTGCGCGAACGGATCGAGAACACCATCCGCTTCCTGGCCGTCGACGCGGTCCAGCGTGCCAATAGTGGCCACCCCGGTGCTCCCATGGGATTGGCCGGGCCCGCCTTCGAGCTCTGGGACTCCCAGCTGCGCTTCGACCCCAGCGATCCCGATTGGCCCATGCGCGACCGCTTCGTGCTCTCCAACGGTCACGCCTCCATGCTGCTCTACTCGCTGCTGTACCTCTACGGCTTCGGGCTCAGCGAGGAGGACATCCAGAACTTCCGCCAGCTCGACTCCAAGACGCCCGGGCACCCCGAGTACGGCGAGACGGAGGGCGTCGAGATCACCACGGGTCCCCTGGGCCAGGGGATCTCCCACGCCGTCGGGATGGCGCTGGGCGGCCGCATGGCCCGGGACCAGTTCGGCGGGGCCGAAGGAGGAGGCGGCGAGGACGAGGGCACGGGAGCGCCCGGTGGCCACTTCGTCTACGGCATCGCGGGCGACGGCGATTTCATGGAGGGCATCTCGGGGGAGGCGAGCTCCCTGGCCGGGCACCTGAAGCTCGGCAACCTGATCTTCCTCTACGACGACAACTCCATCACCATCGACGGTGGCACGGACCTCGCTTTCACCGAGGACGTGGGCCGGCGCTACGAGGCCTACGGCTGGCAGGTGCTGGGACCCCTGGACGGCCAGGATCACGCCGCCCTACGCGCCGCCCTCGAAGAGGCCAAGAGCGACGTCGAGCGTCCCTCCTTGATTATTACCCGCACCGTGATCGGCCTGGGGAGTCCGGCCGTGGCCGGGAAGAGCAAGGCCCACGGCTCGCCTCTGGGCGCCGAGGAGATCGCGCGCAGCAAGGAGAAGGCGGGCTGGCCCCTCGAGCCCGAATTCCTGGTTCCCGAGGACGTGGCCGCCTACTTTGCCGAGCGCAGCGCTGCCAAGCGCGCCGAGCGCGAGGCCCTCGACGTCCATAGCGCCGCGTGGCGAGAGGCGCAGCCCGAGCGCGCACGGGCGTGGGACGCCGCGCGCCGGCGCGAGCTTCCCCAGGGCCTCGGCGCCCGCCTGGCCGAGGGCATGGACGTCGACGCGGCCACCCGCAAGCACTCGGGCAGCGTGCTCGAGAAGCTGTCGGGGCTCGTCCCCTACATGGCGGGCGGCTCGGCGGACCTGGCCGGCTCGGCGGCACCGCCCATCTTGAAGGAGGTGGGCGTGGTCGGAGGCCCGGGTGCCTTCTACGCCGGACGCAACGTCCACTTCGGAGTGCGTGAGCACGCCATGGCGGCCGTTACGAACGGCCTCGCCCTGGACGGGACCTTCCTTCCCTATTCGGGGACCTTCCTGATCTTCAGCGACTACATGCGGCCCGCGATTCGCATGGCGGCCCTCATGAAGCTGCGCTCGATCTTCGTTTTTACCCACGACTCGATCTTCGTGGGCGAGGATGGTCCCACCCACCAGCCCATCGAGCAGCTCGACTCCCTGCGTGCGATTCCGGGGCTCACGGTCTTTCGCCCCGCGGATGGCATCGAGACCGCCATGGCGTACGCGTGGATCCTGGAGCGCGCCGAAGGGCCGGCCATGCTCTCCCTTACCCGGCAGACCTTGCCCGCCTTGCAGCGCGCGGCCGGATTCGAGCTGGAGGAGGTGTGGAAGGGGGCCTACACGGTGCGTGAGCCCGAGGGGGACCTCGACGTCGTTCTGCTCGCGAGCGGGTCCGAGGTGGCTCTGGCCTGTGACGCGGCGGCGAAGCTCGACGGGGAGGGGATCCGCGCCCGGGTGGTCTCGGTTCCCTGCCTCGAGCTCTTCGAGAGCCAGCCGGACGCCTATCAGACGGCTCTGGTGCCCGACGACGTGCCCGCGGTGGCCGTGGAGGCGGGGCGCGGCGAGAGCTTCCGGCGCCTGGTGGGCCGGCGCGGCCTGGTCTGCGGGATCGACCGATTCGGCGCCTCGGCCCCGGCGGCCGACCTTGCCGAGAAATTTGGCTTCACTCCGGACGGGCTCAGCTCGAAGGTGCGGGACTTCCTCGCCTAGCCCGGATTGTGCATGAGGGCCCGCTCCGGCGAAAAATCCGGCGGCACCCCTTGCACCGGCAGCCCGGGTGTCGAGGATTCTCGCCTCGCTCCCCGGCGGGGGAGGGCACGGGGCGTCTTCACGGCCCGGCGCTACCAGGCAGGACGAACAGGGGTTTCGGTCGCCCATCCGGTCGATGGCAGGAAGGCGACGGCAGGAAGACAGTCATCCACCAGTCAATGCGGGCGCCAGTGAGTCCGCCAAGAAGGGAAAAGCGAGAATGGCGAAGGAAGTTTTGTTCGATTCGGACGCGCGGACCAAGATGCTCTCCGGTGTGGGACAGCTCGCGCAGGCCGTGGCGGTCACCCTCGGGCCCAAGGGCCGTAACGTAATCATCGACAAGAGCTGGGGCTCTCCGACAGTCACCAAGGACGGCGTGACCGTTGCCAAGGAAATCGAGCTCGAGGACAAGTACGAGAACATGGGCGCCCAGATGGTGAAGGAGGTCGCGAGCAAGACCTCCGACGTTGCCGGCGACGGCACCACGACGGCGACCGTGCTGGCCGATGCCATCGTGCGCGAGGGCAGCAAGCTCGTGGTGGCCGGCATGAGCCCCATGGAGCTGAAGCGCGGCATCGAGAAGGCCGTGACCGCACTGGCCGAGGAGCTCGCCAAGCTCTCCAAGCCGACCCGCAGCGCCGAGGAAATCTCCCAGGTGGGTACGATCTCGGCCAACTCCGACGTCGCCATCGGTGGCACCATCGCCGACGCCATGGACAAGGTGGGCAAGGAGGGAGTCATCACCGTCGAGGAGGGCAAGAGCCTCGAGACCGAGCTCGAAGTGGTCGAGGGCATGCAGTTCGACCGCGGCTATCTCTCGCCCTACTTCGTGACCGACCCGGAAGCCATGGAGACGGTCCTCGAAGACGCGGTGATTCTGCTCCACGAGGGCAAGATCTCGAACATGAAGGACATGGTTCCGCTGCTCGAGCAGGTCGCCAAGCAGGGCTCGCCCCTGCTCCTCGTGGCCGAGGACGTGGATGGCGAAGCTCTCGCCACCTTGGTGGTGAACAAGATCCGGGGCACTCTCAACGCGGCGGCCGTCAAGGCACCCGGCTTCGGCGATCGCCGCAAGGCCATGCTCCAGGACATGGCGGTGCTCGTGAAGGGGCAGGTGATCTCCGAAGAGCTCGGCCTCAAGCTCGAGAACGTGACCGTCAAGGATCTCGGCCGGGCCAAGCGCATCGTCATCGACAAGGACAACACGATCATCATCGGCGGCGCCGGAGGCAAGAAGGACATCGAGGGGCGCTGCGGTGAGATCCGCAACCAGATCGCGGCCACCTCTTCGGACTACGACCAGGAGAAGCTCCAGGAGCGCCTCGCCAAGCTGGTTGGCGGCGTCGCGGTCATCAAGGTCGGCGCTGCGACCGAGCCCGAGATGAAGGAGAAGAAGGCCCGGGTCGAGGACGCCCTGCACGCGACTCGTGCGGCGGTGGAGGAGGGCATCGTGCCCGGCGGCGGTGTCGCGCTGCTGCGCGCCCAGAAGGCCCTCGACAAGCTCGACGACCTGGATGAGGAGCAGGCGGCCGGTGTCGCGATCGTGCGGCGGGCCATCGAGGCGCCCCTGAGGCGCATCGCCGAGAACGCCGGCGCCGAGGGATCCGTGGTCGTCGACAAGGTCAAGCAGGGCAAGGGCGCCTTCGGGTACAACGCCGCGACGGAGGTCTACGAGGATCTCAACAAGGCCGGCGTCATCGACCCCACCAAGGTCGTGCGCACGGCCCTCCAGAACGCGGCCAGCGTGGCCGCGCTCATCCTCACCACCGAGGCCATGGTGGCCGAGATCCCCGATGAGAAGGGCGGCGGCGGCGGCGGTGGCGGCATGCCCGACATGGGTGGGATGGGCGGCATGGGTGGCATGGGCGGCATGATGTAGCCCGGCCTCGGCCCAGAGTGATTAGAGGAGCCCCGGCACCGTTCAGGTGTCGGGGCTCTTCGCGTTCTGGCGCGGCGTGCCCGGAGTTGCGGTCGCGTCCTCGGCGCCTGGCGCGGCGCCCACCTCGCTCCCCTAGGAAACGTAAAAGGCTGACCCCCCTAACGGAAGGGGGGGGACGGTCCTTGACCTTGCGTTATTTCGGGACCGAGCTGGTGACCGTCGAAGCGCGAGCGCAAAAGGAAAGGGAGGGCGGGCTCCTCAGCTCGACCGGCCGGGAAAGGCGGCGAGGGCCTCGAGAACCTCGTCGACGTCGGCGGCGGTGTGCTCGGCGCTGAGCTGGAAGCGGATCTCCTCGTCGCCCTTCGGAACGACGGGGTAGGCGAGGCCCGTGGCGAGGACGCCGTGCTCGCGCAGGTGCGCGACCAAGGCCCGGGTGCGCGCGGTGTCGCGCACCAGCAGCGGAACCACGGGATGGGGGCCCGGGATCGTCTCGTAGCCGAGCGCGACGAGGCCCTGCTCGAAGCGGGTCGTCACGCTGCGAAGCTGGGTCAGCAAGCCGCGGCCAGTCTCGCCGTCGAGAAGCTCGAGGGCCCGGCCGGCTGCCGCAGCCTCGGCGGGCGTGATGGGGTTGGAATAGACGTAGAAGGGTGAGCGTTCGCGCAGGTAGTCGATCAGGTCGTCTTCGCCCACTACGTATCCGCCGTTCACGCCCAGGGCCTTGCCCAGGGTGGCGACAAGGAGGTCCGCTCGGGCGTCGCAGTGCTCCTCGCTGCCGCGGCCCGTCTCGCCCAGGGCGCCGACGCCGTGGGAGTCGTCCACGAGCAGGAGCGCGTTCTCCGGGAAGTGCTCGTCCCAGGCGCGCACGCGCTCGGCGATGTCATGGAGGGGCGCGTGGTCGCCCCGCATGCTGAAGACGCCGTCGGTCACGACGATGGCCCGGCGACAGCGCCCGGCCGCACCTGCGAGTGCCGCATCGAGCTGGGAAAGATCCAGGTGGTCGTAGACGATCTTCTCGGCGGGCCGGGCCAGGCGCATGGCGTTGATGATGGAGTTGTGGTTCAGCGCGTCGCTGATCACCGCGGTCTCGGGCCCGACGAGGGGCGGGAGCACCCCCATCACCGTCGCGTAGGCGGAGCTGAAGATCATGCCGGCCGCACGATCGTGAAAGGCCGCCAGCTTCGCCTCCAGCTCGACATGGGGCGCGTGGGTGCCGCTGATGAAGCGCACCGCCTGGGGCCCCGCGCCGAAGCGGCGAGCGGCTTCTTCTTCGGCGGCGATCACCTCCTCGCGCAGAGCCATGCCGAGATAGCCGTTGGAGTTCATGCGCAGGAAAAGGCGCTTGCCCTCGCCCGCGATGCGGTAGCGCGGGCCGCGCGGGCCGGAGGCCGGGACGACCTCGACGGTGACCGACTCGGCGCCCTTGAGGCCTCCCGTCCGCTCGAGCTCTGCGAGCTCATCTCGCAACGCGTGGGCCAGGCGGTCGACGGGCATGGAGGATCTCCTCACCGGGAAGTGCTTCGCACTTCCAGAGTCATCGCGCCGGGCGCAGCTTTTCTCTCAGCCGCTCGAGCATGTCTCGCGTCGTGCTCGCGATGTCGTAGCGCGGTTGCCAGCCCCATTCCTCCCGGGCGGCGCTGTCGTCGACCGAGGCGGGCCACGAGTCCGCGATAGCCTGGCGGACGGGATCCACATCGTAATCGATTGCGAAGTCCGGGACATGTCGCCGGATCTCCTGGGCGAGGCGTTCTGGCGTGAAGTGCATGGCGCTCAGATTGAAGGCGTTGCGGTGGATCAGGCGGTCCGGGTCGGCCTCCATGAGCTCGATCATCGCCCGGATGGCGTCCGGCATGTACATCATGTCGAGGCAGCAGTCGGCCCGCAGGAAGCAGGTGTAGTGTGCGTAGCGGATTGCCTGGTAGAAGATCTCCACCGCCCAGTCCGTGGTGCCGCCGCCCGGCTTCGCCACGTGGGAGATGAGTCCGGGAAGCCGGATCCCGCGCGTGTCGAGACCGAATCGCTGGTGGTAATAGTCGCAAAGGAGCTCCGCGCTCACCTTGGTGATGCCGTAGATGGTGGTGGGGCGCTGGAGCGTGTCCTGGGGCGTCGCCTCCCGCGGCGTCGTAGGGCCGAAAGCGCCGATGGAGCTGGGCAAGAAGACCGCGCAGCCGTGCTGGCGCGCTACCTCGAGCACCCGGTAGAGCCCGCCCATGTTGACGTTCCAGGCGACCCGCGGCTGCTCTTCGGCGACGGCGGAGAGCAGCGCCGCCAGATGGTAGATGGCGTCGATCTCGTGACGCTGCACGGCGGCCTCGATCTCGCTCACGTGCACGCAGTCGACGACCTCGAAGGGGCCCTCCGCCGCCGGGCTGCCGGCCGGGAGCATGCGCAGGTCCGAGGCCACCACGCGATCGGCCCCATAGCGCTCCCGCAGCGCGGGCACGAGCTCCGAGCCGATCTGCCCGGCCGCACCGGTAACGAGGATGCGCCCCATCCCAACAACCTAGCGCCCCACAGTCGCGTAACGGAAGGGGGGGGGACGGTCCTTGGCCTTCCGTTAGAACGGGCCCGAGTTACCCGCGTATCGAAGCGCAAGGGCGTAACGGAAGGTGGAAGGACCGTCCCCTTCCTTGCGTTAGGGGTTAGCAGATGGATTCGGCGAGGTTGCTCAGCTCCGCGAAGGACTTGCGCACTGAGTCGGCGAAGACGCCGAGATCGGGCATGAGCTGGGGGTCGCTCGCGAGTCCGATCTGGAGCTTTCCGTTGTAGGAGAAGACCGTGACGTTGAGGCCCACGTAGTCCTGGGGGCCGAAGTAGGGGACGAATTCCTTCACCTCGGCGCCATTGCAATAGAAGGCGGTCTCGGGGCCCCGTACGTTGGAGAGCAGCAGGTTGGTGCCCTTCATGAGACCCCGGAACTGGAGCAGGGAGCCTACGCGCAGCAGCGGGACCGGCATCAAGGAGGTCACCCGCGCCCACATCTTGGTGCCGTCGGCCTGGTTGCTCGCCTTGAGATCCTGGGAGTGAAGGTGGATCCGCTCCACCCGCTCCATGGGGTCGTGGATCGCCACCGGAAGGTCGACGATGAGGGAGGCGACCTTGGTCCCCATCTCCGTATCGCCCTCTTCGCGGATGTCGACCGGGACGATGGCCTTGACGCGCTCGATCCTGGAGGGGTCGAGGCCGCGGTGGGAGCAGTAGCGGCGCAGGGCGCCCGTCACCCCCGCGAGCACGATGTCGTTGACCGTTACCCCGTAGGCACGCTTGGCCGCCAGGACCTCGTCGAGGGGCAGGATCACGGATTGGAAGTTGCGCAAGGAGCTCACGCGCTGGTTGAAGTTGAGGGACTCGATCTCGCCCGCCATGGTGTCGAGGGCGCGCACGAAGTTGTTCAGGTGACCGAGGGGCTTGGCGGGGTTCCGCACGGCGTCGGCGAGCTTCTTGCTGCGTCGGATGCCATCGCTCACCCGGTCCGACACGGCACGGGCCAGCAGGCTCGCGGCGCTCGGCGTCGGCCTGGGCTCCCAGGGCTCCGGCACGATGTCGGCGCCCTCCCGAGTGAGATCGAAGAGCAGGGTTCCGAGCTCGACCCCGGAGCGTCCGTCCACCATGGCGTGGTGAATCTTGGTGATGAGACCGACTTGCTTGCCGCCGTCGACGCCCTCGACGAACCACATCTCCCAGAGCGGCCGCGTGCGGTTCATCTGGATCGACTGCAGCCGGCCCATCAGCGCGTAGAGCTGGCCCCGGCTCCCGGGGCGCGGCAGCGCGGTCAGATGGACGTGGTTGTCGATGTTGAAGCTCTCGTCGTCGGCCCACACCGGTCGCCCCTGGTCGAAGGGCACGTGTACGAGTTTCTGACGGAAGCGCGGCACCAGGTGAAGGCGCTCGGAGATCCTGGCGCGCACGCCCTCGATGTCGAGGTGTCCCTCGGAGTCGAGAAGGGGCTCCGCCTCGAGGACCGAGAGGCCACCGACGTGGAGCGGGATGCGCTGGGATTCACCGAAGATGAAGGTGCTGTCGAGTGCGCTCAGGCGCGTCGTGCTCATTGGATCCTGATCTCCTGCGAGGTGGGTCGACCTCGGCCTGGGCCGATGGCCGCCCGAAGGGGCTGAGCCCAGCACTGGCGGGCGATGGGCGCGATGTTCAAGAGCGGGGCTGCGCTCGAAGCAGCTACCGCGGTCGCAGCAGCCGCAAAATCACCGGGACGGCCTCCCCAAAGGCCTACAAGAGAGCCCGGACACGATGCTCGGCATCCCCTCGGAGCGGGGGCGAGGCGGCGTCGGGTACTCCGATGACGCGGCAGCATACATGACGAAGAGTCATCTGGCAACGAAATCCCGCTGCCGTGATGAGAGAATTGGCCCCGATGGAAGGGCGATGTCCCGGTGCCAGCGCGATAGCCTCTTTCCATGCTTCGTACGAGTACGCGACGCGGCGGATGGTTCCAATGAATCAAGCGGCACTGTGGCTGTGGCTGTGGATCCCGCTCAGCGTCCTTGCCTGTGGGTCCGGCGAGGCCCCTCCGCGTGACAGCGCGGGCGGGCGCGCCAGTGACTGGCCGGCCTACGGCGGCGGCGCGGGCCTGCGCTACGCCCCGCTGGCGGAGATCGATCGGAGCAATCTCGGGAATCTCGAGCAGGTCTGGGTTCATCACAGCGGTGACTTCTCCGATGGGAGCGGAGCGGTTTCCTCGACCAGCGCCTATCAGGCCACGCCCATCCTTGTCGACGAAACCCTGTTCAGCTGTAGCCCCTTCAATCGTGTCTATGCCCTGGATCCCGAGACCGGCGAGGAGCGCTGGGTCTACGACCCGAAGATCGATCTCTCCGGGCACTACGCAAATCAACTGGTCTGCCGCGGCGTGGCAGCGTGGCTGGACTCTCGCCTTGCATCCGCCTCCGAGCAGCCCTGTCGGCGCCGGATCTTTACGGCCACGAACGACGCACGCCTGATCGCCCTCGACGCCGTCACGGGAAAGCCCTGCGCTGGTTTCGGTTCGGGGGGCGAGGTGGATCTCGAGCGCGGTGTCGGGAAGACGCGTTGGCGCGGGGAGTATCAGGTGACCTCGCCGCCGGCCGTGATTCACGATCTGGTGATGGTTGGCTCCGCGGTCGCGGACAACCAGCGAATGAGCGCGCCGAGCGGCGTCGTGCGCGCCTACGACGCGCGCAGCGGTGCGCTGCGCTGGGCCTGGAATCCCCTGCCCCAGGGCTACGAGCCCCCCACAGTGCAGGAGGCGAGCGGCGCAGGCTATGTCCTCGGCAGCGCGAACGTGTGGGCGCCCATGAGCGTCGACGAGGAGCGGGACCTCGTCTTCCTGCCGACGGGCAACACCGCTCCCGACTACTACGGCGGCCTGCGCCGGGGAAGCGACTTCTACGCGAGCTCCGTCGTGGCCCTGCGCGGCTCGACGGGTGAGGTGGTGTGGAGCTTCCAGACCGTTCACCACGACGTCTGGGACTACGACGTCCCCGCGCAGCCCACCCTGGCCACCCTCGAGCGCGGCGGCGAGCTTGTTCCCGCCGTGATCCAGGCCACCAAGATGGGGCTCTTCTTCGTCCTGCACCGAGAGACCGGCGAGCCGCTCATTCCCGTGGAGGAGCGCCCCGTTCCCCAGGACGGCGTGACCGGCGAGCAGCTCTCGCCGACCCAGCCCTTCCCCGTGATGCCGCCGCCCCTGGTTCCACACTCGCTGAGCAGCGAGGATGTCTGGGGCCTGACGCCCTGGGATCGCGGTCGCTGCCGGGATCGTCTGCGTGGCCTGCGCAACGAAGGCATCTACACGCCACCTTCCCTCGAGGGCAGCCTGAACCTGCCGGGCAGTGGGGGTGGATCCAACTGGGGGAGCGTGGCCTTCGACCCGGAGCGGCAGCTCGTCTTCGCCAATACGATGCACGTGCCCTTCATCGTCACGCTCTTCCCCGCGGAGGAGTTCGCCCGGCGCGACGCCGCCGACCCGGGTGTCGAGATCTCGCCTCAAGAGGGAACGCCCTACGGCATGCGCAGAGAGGTCTTTCTGTCGCCCTTCGGCGTGCCCTGCGTGAAGCCTCCCTGGGGCACCCTGGCCGCAGTCGATCTGCGCCGGGGAGAGATACGCTGGCAGGTGCCGCTGGGCAGCGTGCGGGATCTTCTGCCCCTTCCGATCCCGTGGAAGATCGGCACGCCCAACAGCGGGGGGCCCCTGGTCACCGCATCGGGTCTGGTCTTCATCGGCGCCGCCATGGACGACTACCTGCGCGCTTTCGACGCGGAGACGGGAGAGGAGCTGTGGAAGGGGCGGCTGCCGGCGGGCGGACAGGCCACGCCCATGAGCTATCGGGTGCGTCCGGGCGGCCGGCAGTTCGTGGTGATCTCAGCCGGGGGGCACGGTCGCGTCGGCACGCGCCTGGGGGATGCCCTGGTGGCCTTTGCGTTGGGGCAGTGAGAGGGAGGGCGCTCGCCCCGGTCAGGCGTCGCCGGAGTCGTGAGTGTCGGTGATCCGGTAGCTGCAACGGCGGTGGCCGTCGCGCTCTGAAGCTTCGGTTCGCTCTACCCGGACGCCTTCGCCCAGGGCGGCGGCGAAGAGGCGCGGCTCGTATTCGCACACCGTATGGCAGGTGGTCACAGCGGCATGGATGGGGCAGTGGTTCTGGATCAGGATCCAGTGGTCCTCATCCTCCTTGACGCACTCCGCCATGTGTCCCTCTTCGCTTCGAAGAGCAGTGAGGGCCTGCACCCGGCGCTCCAGGGGAGCGTTGGAGTCGGGTATCTGCTCCCGGTAGCGGCGAAGGGTGCGCTCGGTCTGCTCGTCGAGGACGGAGCGCAGAGCCTCGCTGCCGAGCTTCTCGTCGATGGCCGCGAGGAGGTCCGCCGCAAGGGCGCCGTGATGGTCGGGGAAGAGGGCGAGGGCGTTCTCGCTCAGAAACCAGCGGTGGACCGGCCGCCCCACGGGCTGCTTCTCGGGCTCGGAGTAGACCAGCTCCTGCTTGGCCAGCAGCTGTAGATGTTGGCGCACCGCAACGGTGCTCACGCCGAGGGGCTCAGCCAGCTCCGCTGCCGTTCGAGATCCTTCCCGCTTGAGCCGCTCGAGGATTTCGCGGCGGGTCGCTCCGGTTTCTCTTGTGCCCATGGACGCTCATTGTAGGGCTCTCGCCCCGAGAGGCAAAGCGGATGCTTGCGTTAGGCGTAGAGCCTCGTACTTTCGGTACCCGGAGGTTCTACCCGTGTCGAGTTCCCCCTCGTTCCGCCCTCGCTGCTTTCATTTTCGGCACCCTGTCCTCCCGCTTATGCTCTTGCTCGGGAGCCTGGTCCTGCCCGGCTGCGGGGGCGACGGGGAGTCGCCGGCGTCGGTCGTGGACCCGAGCTCACTGCGCGAGACCCGGGGCGGCGCCGTGCTTGGCTTTTCGAACGAGCTCGGCGCACACGTGTGGCGCGGCATTCCCTTCGCAAAGCCGCCCTCGGGCCCGCTGCGCTGGCGCGCCCCGCGGCCGCCCGAGCCCTGGCAGGGGACGCGTCAAGCTCTGGCATTCGGAGCGACCTGTGTCCAGTTCGCCGGCCCCATGAGCGGCGACCCGAGAGCCGACGGAAGCGAACCGGCCGGCAGTGAGGACTGCCTCTACCTCAACATCTTTGCGCCGCGCTTCGAGCCAGGCGCCGTGCCGCGCGCCGGGGCCCGGCTGCCGGTGCTCTTCTGGATCCACGGTGGAGGCAACACCGTCGGTCGCGCAGACCCCTACGATGGCAGCCTCCTTGCCCTGGGCGAGGAGGTCATCGTCGTCACCCTGAACTACCGCCTCGGGGTGTTCGGCTGGTTCGCGCACCCGGCCCTGCGCAGCGCCGAAGGGGGCGGAACGAGCGTCGACGACCGCTCGGGCAACTACGGCACCCTCGACCTCGTGCGGGGCCTCGAGTGGGTGCGGGAGAATATCTCTGCCTTCGGAGGCGACCCGGAGCGGGTAACGATCTTCGGCGAGTCGGCGGGCGGCCTGAACGTCTACTCGCTCCTGCTGTCGCCGCGGGCGCGCGGCCTCTTCCAGCGGGCCATCTCCCAGAGCGGCGGCACCTGGACCTCCACCGTGGCGGAGGGCGAGAACCCCGCCGCCGACCCGGACGCACCGGGCGATGCCTTCAGCTCCAGCGAGGTCGTCGCCGAGCTGATGGTGCGTGACGGCAGCGCGAGCGACCGCGCCGCCGCCCGCGCCCTCGCAGAGCAATGGGGCCATGCGAAGCTGGCGCGCTACCTGCGCGACAAGCCGGCGGGCGAGGTGCTGGGCGTGTATGAGGGAAGTGGACTGGGCGGCATGTACCGCGCGCCGCGTCTCTTCCGCGACGGTGCCGTGCTGCCGGCGGAGGAACCGCTGGAGGTGTTTCGCAGCGGGCGTCACAACCAGGTGCCCGCGATCCTCGGGACGAACCGGGACGAGAACAAGACCTTCGCGTTGTTCAGCTCGGAGCACGTAGCCCATGTCTTCGCGCTGCCGGTGTGGCTGAAGGACGAGCGACGCTACGAGCTCGAAACCAGCTATCCCAGCCTCATGTGGAAGGCGGGTGGCGTGGACGAGCCGGCGGCCGCAATGCGGGCCTCCCAGGGCCCGAGCGTCTTCGCCTACCGTTTCGACTGGGACGAGCAGCCGAGCTTGCTCTGGCTCGATTTCTCGCGGCTCGTCGGCGCGGCCCACGGCCTCGAGATTCCCTTCGTCTTCGGCGGCCTCGATCTGGGGCCGGCCAACCGTTTTCTGTGGGACGAGGAGCGCCGGCCGGCGGCCGAGGAGCTCTCCCGGGCCATCATGTCCTACTGGTCGCAGTTCGCCTACACGGGCGATCCCCTGGGCGGGAGGCAGGGGAATCTGCCGCGCTGGCATCCCTGGAACGAGAGCTCGGAGGGGTCCGGCAAGTTCCTCGTCCTCGATACCCAGGCGGGAGGCGGCCTGCGCATGTCGAATGACTCGGTGACGCGGAAAGGAGTCATCGCCCAGGTGGCTCGGGACGATCGCTTCGAGAGCTGGGCAGAGCGCTGCGCGATCTACGCCGACTTCGTTCGCTGGAGCGGGCGCATGACGGAGGCCGAGTACGCAAGCGTGGCCGACGGGGCCTGTGCGGCCTTCCCCTTCGTGGAGTGAAGCGGTGGAGTGATGCGCCCGGTCAGCGCTCCGGCTGATCTTCGTGCTCGGGGCTCGCGGGGGCGTCCCAGGGCCACAGCTCGGAGATGGGTGTCGCGTGACTCACCTTCTCGAAGAAGCGCTCGATGTCGCGCAGGGTGTGCCAATCGCGTCCCACGAGGCCGAGCAGGTCCTCCTCGCTCAGCCACGCGCCGCGGCAATCGCCGCAGCGCGCAATGCTTCGGTCGCGGTAGCGGGCCCTGCTCAGGCGCGAGCCACAGCTGGGGCACATATCGTGGTGGAGCACCCGTTGCCGCTCGCGTTCCAGCTTACGGCCTTGCTCGGCGCCTCTCATCTCGGCCAGCTTGCGCCGGATCAGCTGCAGTCGGGTGACTGACTCGTTCTCGCCGATGCTGGGCTTGTTGAGCGCCATGGCGTCCCTCCGTGGCCCCCCTCCGCATCCACCATGATAGCAAAATAAGGGGACGTTCCTTCCGACCTTCCGTTGTGACACAGCGTCAGATCGGAAGAAACGTCCCTCGCACGCGTAACGCAAGGGGAGGGGACGGTCCTTAACGGAAGCATCGGGGGGACGTTCTTTCCGAAGTTCATTCGTCACGCGGCGTTGCATCCGAAAGAAGGTCCCCACCTTGCGTTAAGGACCGTCCCCTCCCCTTGCGTTGTTAGAGGTAGTTGTGGGGTTGGGGGAGGGGGGCGGAGGGGGGGATTTGGAGGGGGCGGAGGTGGCGGATGCGTACGTGGATGACGCCTTCGGCGTTTTGCAGGGGGCCTGCGATCTCGAGCAGGGGGGCGCTCGCCATGGGGACGCGGAAGCGCCGGAACATGGCGGGGGTGAGGATGGCGTTCGAGGTGCCGGTCTCGTCCTCCAGGGTGAGAAAGGTGAAGCCCTTGGCCGAGCCGGGGCGCTGGCGAACGACCACGTGGCCCGCGGTGCGGACGAAGCGGCCGTCGGGCACCGCTTTCAGCTCGCAGGCGGAGAGGATGCCGCGCTGGCGCAGGTCCTCGCGCAGGTGGGCGAGGAGCTGGGGGCCGGGGGTGAGGCCCGCCAGGCGATAGTCGGCCAGGGTGCGCTCCAGGGGCGAGAGCTCGCGCAGGGGAGAGCTCGCCCCCTCCTCGCTGGCGGGAGCGCGGCCGGCAAAGAGGGAGTGGGGATCCCGTTCGAGGGCGGCCACCTGCCACAGGGCGGCGCGCCGTTCGTCGCGCGCGGGGCTGCCCCGCAGTCCCGCCAGGGCGCCCAGCTCGGCCAGGGCGCCCAGCTCGGCACCCTTGAAGGCTACCCGCCGGGTGAGGTCGCCGAGGTCCGCGAAGGGCTGCAGGGACCGCTCCGCCACCAGCGCGGTCGCACAGTCCTGCCGCAGCCCTCCCACGTAGCGTAGGCCGACGCGCAGGGCGGGCTGACCGCTCTCGGTGTCGCTCTCGAGGCCGCACTTCCAGCTCGAGCGAGTGACGTCGATGGGCCGCACCTCGACGCCGTGGCGCTGGGCATCCTTCACCAGGGTGGCGGGATTGTAGAAGCCCAGGGGATAGGCGTTGAGCAGGCCCGCGAGGAAGGCCGCGGGATGGTGACACTTGAGCCAGGCCGACGCGTACGCGATGAGGGCGAAGGAGGCCGAGTGGGACTCGGGGAAGCCATAGAGCGCAAAGGAGGAGATCTGTCGCACGATGTCCTCCTGGGCCTCCCGGGACAGGCCCCGCTTCGTCATGCCCGCGCGCAGGCGCTGCTCGATGCGCACCATCTTCTCCGCCGAACGCTTGAACCCCATGGCGCGGCGCAGCTCCTCGGCCTCGCCGCCGCTGAAGTCCGCGGCGATCATGGCGATACGCAGGATCTGCTCCTGGAAGAGGGGCACACCCAGGGTGCGCTTCAGCGCGGGCTCGAGATCCGGGTGGGGATAAGTGACCGGCTCCTGGCCGGCGCGCCTCGCCAGGTAGGGGTGCACCATCTGGCCCACGATGGGGCCAGGACGGATGAGCGCGATCTCCACCACCAGGTCGTAGAAGCAGGCCGGCTTCAAGCGGGGCAGGGTGGCCATCTGGGCGCGACTCTCGATCTGGAAGACACCGATGGTGTCGGCGCGACGCATCATCGCGTACGTAGCTGGATCATCCGGAGGCAGGTGGGCGAGGTCGACCTCCACCCCCTCGTGCTCGCGGATGAGCGGGAGGGTCTCCTCGAGGGCGGCGAGCATGCCGAGCCCCAGCAGGTCGATCTTGATGATGCCGAGGCTCGCGCAGTCGTCCTTGTCCCACTGCACCACCGAGCGCCCCTGCATGCTGGCGGGCTCGATGGGGACCACCTCGTCCAGGCGCCCCCGGGCGATGACGACACCGCCGCTGTGCTGGCCCAGGTGCCGAGGCAGACCCCGCACCCGTTCCACCAGCGCGATGAGCTGGGCGGTGCGCTGGGCCCTGGGGTCGACCCCGGCCTGGCGCAGGGTATCGGCCAGATCCTCCGGATCGTTGCCGCGGCTGTCGTCCCGGTGCTCGAGGCTCGCCAGCAGCTTCGCCAGGCGGTCCACGGTGTCGGGCTCCATGCCGAGCACCTTGCCCATCTCGCGCACGGCGAGCCGGGTGCGATAGGTGATGACGTTGGCCGTCATGGCCGCGCCGTGGGGTCCGTACTTGCCGTAGACGTATTGGATGACGCGCTCGCGCCGCTCGCCCGAGGGCAGGTCGAGGTCGATGTCGGGCCACTCGCCGCGCTCTTCGGAGAGGAAACGCTCGAAGAGAAGCTCCATCCCCACCGGATCCACGGCGGTGACGCCCAGGGCGTAACACACGGCGCTGTTGGCCGCCGAGCCCCGGCCCTGTACCAGGATCCCCTGCTCCCGGGCATGGCAGGAGATGTCGTGAACGATGAGGAAGTAGCCCGCGAGTCCCAGCTTGGCGATCACCCGCAGCTCGTGCTCGAGCTGTCGGCGGACGCGGGGGGGCAGGGGACTTCCGTAGCGGCCCCGCGCCCCTTCGTAGGTGAGGCGCGCGAGGACTTCATCCTGGCTCGTGCAGGTAGCTGGAAGCGGGTAGTCGGGAAAGCGATAGCCCAGCTTTTCGAGGCCGAAGGCGCAGCGCTCGGCGATGGCGCGGGTGGCGCGAACCCACTCGGGCCGGTCGGCGAAGCGCCCGGCCATCTGCCGGCGCCCCTGCAGGAAGCGCTCGCCGTTGGGCAGGAGCAGTCGTCCCGCGCGGTCGAGGGTGGTCTTGTGGTGTAGACAGGTGAGGGCGTCGAGGAGGCTGCGCTCTGCGGCGCGCGCGCAGCGCACGTCTCCCGTGGCGACTACCGGAACCCGGGCGGCCTCGGCCAGGGCCGCAGCCCGTCGCGTCGCGACCTCGGCCCGTCGCTCCAGGGAGCGTGAGACGTCGACCCAGAGCCTGCCCGCTTCGCCCAGGCCGCAGCGGCCCGGGCCGGGCGGGCTCCCGCTGGCCGCGCTGCCGAAGACCCCCACGGCACGGTCGAGGAAGGCGGGAGCGAGACCGGCGTTGCCGCGCACCAGGGCGGTGAGGTCGCCGGCGTGCTCCTCGACGTCCTCCCAGGCGACCCGAGCCTCGCCCTTGGGCGCGTCGCGATGGCCGAGGGTGAGGAGCCGGCACAGGTTGCGCCAGCCCCGGGGCGACTCGACGAGCAGGAGCAGGCGGCCCGATGGCTGCTCTTCAGGGGTGGGGCGCTCGCGAGCCGGAGCGGGAGCGACGGTGACCTCGGCACCCTGGATGGCGCGCAGCCCCGCGGCGACCGCCGCACGGTGGAAGCGGGGCCCGCCGTAGACGCCTTCGCGGTCGGCCAGGGCCAGGGCGGGGTACTCGAGCTCGGCCGCCCGCTCGACCAGATCCTCGGGCTCCGAGGCGCCCTCGAGGAAGGAGAAGGCGCTGCGCGCGCGCAGCTCGATGTAGTCCCGAGAGTAGTCCCGAGAGGAGTCCCGAGTGGCGGCGGGACGCAGGGGGGGGACGGGGCACATGCCTCGATTTTCGTCTTGTTTTCGCCCCGGGTCAAGAAGGGGCCCAGGTCAAGAAGGCCCCAGAACAAGAAGAGAGATCAAGGCAAATCGAGCAGCTTCGGGGAGCCGCGTGATCGCGTGCTTCGCTTTCCCGAACTCGGGATCAGTCCCCCTGGCTCCTGCGCTTCGGGATCTGGATGGCACCCGGGTCGTAGTAGGCGGCGAGCGCCTGCAGGCTCCCGGCGGCCGTGTCGATCTTCTCCTGGGTCATGTGCTCGACGAAGAGAAAGCGCACGTCTACCTGGGCGTCGTGTACCAGCTCCGCGATGCGCTTGAAGGTGTGGTAGGTGGAATCGTGATCCTTACCCTTCTCGAGGGATGCGTGAAGGTGCCGGGCCTCCGAGGCGATGAGGCGCACGCCGTCGACGAGCTTGTTGTACGTGAAGGCCTGGCCCGAGCCTCTCGCCCCGCTGGTGCTGCCCTGTCGATACAGCGCGTCGTAGGCCTTCTGGGCGTCCTTGGCGAACTGCCCCGCCAGCTCGGTCACCTTCGCCTGGTCCCAGTTGGCGACATCGCCTGCCGCGAGGGAAGGAGCAATGCCGAGCGTGACGGCCAGCAGCGCGGGCAGGCAGATTCCCTGAAACGATCTCATCGATCTTCTCCCTTTCTCTTCTTGCTCCCTGGTTCTCGGCCTTCCCGGTCTTCCTTTGCGGCCGACTCCGGCCCCGTAACCGGGCAAAAGCATAACATCGAGAGGGGTTACCAGGATCGACGGGCTTTTCCCCTCCGATCGCGGCCGCATCCGCACTATCATCCAGCCGTGTCCAGCGAAGAGAGCGCATCCACGACGCTGCTCGTCGTCGACGACGAGCCCCAGCTGCTGCGCCTGATGACGCGGGTGCTCGAGCGCGGATCTTTCCGGGTGCTCTCCGCCGCGGATGCCAATGAGGCCATGGCGATTCTCGAAGCCCATCACGACGAAATCCGCCTCGTGGTTCTGGATGTCATCCTCCCGCCCAGAGGGATCGATGAGCTGCTGGATCGTCTCGTCACCCGCCACGACGGCGTGCCTGTCGTGCTCACCAGTGGCGACACCATCGACGACGCCATACGGACGCAGGTCGAGGCGAGGGGCGGGGTCTTTCTGCGCAAGCCCTTCTCGCCCAAGCTCCTGCTGAAGATCGTGCAGGACCTGCTGGCCGCGGTGCGCGGCGCGGCTTCCGGCGTAGCGGAGGGGGCCTAGCCATGGCTTCGATCGTGGTGGTCGGCGGCGGGGTGGCGGGGCTGACCTGCGCGTGGCGGCTGGTGCGCGCCGGCCACGACGTCGAGGTACTCGAGAGCGAGGCGACGGCGGGTGGGCGCATGCGCAGCGAGCGGGAGGGCGACTACCTGCTCGAACGCGGCGCGCGCCTCGTGACCAGCGGCTACCGCGGCTTCCACGGGGTGGCGGGTCTCCTGGGGCTCGAGGGCGCGATCCAGCCTCTAGCCGGCAGCGGCAACGCGGTGTTTCACAACGGCCGCTTCGAGGATGCCGACTGGGCGGACTCGAGGCGCATCCTCCGGTCTCCGCTGCTCTCCCTGGGTGCGAAGCTCCGGCTCGGGCGTCTTGCCGTCGAGCTACTGCGTCACCGCGATGTGCTGGATCCGCTGCGGCCCGAGCGCGCGGCTGGCCTCGACGTCGAAGACGCCGCGGGCTACCTGGCCCGCATCGCGGGCGTCGAGGCGCGGGACGAGTGGATCGGCCCCATGCTCTCCGCCACCTTCGACAGCGACATCGAGAGCCTCTCCAGCGCTTTCGTCCTGCTGGTGCTGCGCCTGGCCCTGGGCGATTCCCAGCTTCAGGCCATGCACGGGGGGCTCGGGCGCTTCACCGCCGCCCTCGCGCGCGAAGTGTCCGTGCGAACCGACTGCCTGGTCTCTTCGGTCGAGACCGAGACCGACGGCGCCCGGGTTCGCTACCGGGTGGGGGGCCGCGAGGGGCGCGAGGGAAGCGTGGTGGCGGACGCCGCCGTGGTCGCCGTTCCCGGTACGGCCGTCGCGGAGCTGTGTCCCAAGCTCACGCCCCGGGAGCGCGGCTTCTTCGAGGGCATGCGCTACACCCGCGGCATCGTCGCACACCTGCTCCTCGACGAAGCGCCTGCCGCATTGACTCATTGCGGTGTCGCGTTCCCCCGGCGACCGGGCTCCGACCTCTACGGCCTCGCGGCCGAACACTGCAAGGGCGGCGCCGCGCCGCCCGGTGCGGGGCTGCTGCGCGCGACGCTCAGCGAGGCAGCTACGTCCCGGGTCTGGGGGGCCGCGGACGGGGAGGTAGCAGGCCTGGTGCTCGACAACCTGTCCCGTACGCCGCTCGGGAGTCTCTCGCCTCGCAAGGTCGTCGTTCATCGCTGGCCCGCCATGCTGCCGCACTTCGCCCCGGGCCATTTGCAGGGGCTGACTGGCTTCCTGGGACGCGCGGATCGCTCCGCCCGTCTCGCCTTCTGTGGCGACTACCTAGTGGGACCTTACGTGGAAGGGGCCCTCACGAGCGGGATGCGCGCGGCCTCGGAGGTGGTGCGGAGCCTCTCCGACGATCCGCACCAGGGCTTGTAGAGAGACCGGCTGCATGGGGCCTCGCGGACGGTCTGCAGCGAAGGAGGGGCGCGTGGGCGCCTCGCGCACGATCTTGCACGCTGACATGGACGCCTTCTACGCGTCGGTGGAGCAGCGCGACCACCCGGAGCTGCGGGGTCGGCCCGTCGTGGTCGGCGGGAGCAGCGCTCGGGGCGTGGTGGCGGCGGCGAGCTACGAGGCGCGCCGCTTCGGGGTGCGCTCTGCCATGCCCTCCTTCGAGGCGCGACGGCTGTGCCCCGAGCTGGTCTTCCTGCGCGGTGACATGGCGCGCTACGCGCGCGAGTCCCGTCGCATCTTTGCGATCTTCGGGGAGTTCTCGCCCCGGGTCGAAGGGCTCTCCCTGGACGAGGCCTTCCTCGACCTCACCGGGACCGAGCGCCTGCTGGGCCCGCCCGCCGAGGTGGGGGCGCGCCTGCGTGCTCGGGTCCGGCAGGAGACGGGCCTTGCCGTGTCGGTCGGCATTGCGCCCGTGAAGATGCTGGCGAAGATCGCGAGCGATCTTGCCAAGCCCGACGGTCTGTTGATGGTGCGAGCCGAGGAGGTGCGGGCCTTCCTCGATCCCCTTCCGGTCCGCCGCATCTGGGGTGTGGGCCCGGTGGCGGGGGCGCGCCTCGAGGCGGCGGGGCTGACGCGGATCGGCGATCTGGCGCGGGCCGATCCGGAGCGCCTGCGGGCCTTGCTCGGCGACTGGGGACTCGAGGTGGCGCGCCTCTCTCGTGCCGAGGATCTGCGTGAGGTCGAGCCCTTGCGGGAGGCTCACTCCTATAGCGAGGAGAACACCTTCGAAGGAGACGTCGCCGACACTTCCGTGCTCGAGGCCACGATCCTGACCCACGCGGAATCGGTCGCCCGGCGCTTGCGCCGCGACGGCGTTCGGGCCCGTACGGTGGTGCTCAAGTGGCGTCCCGCTCGGCGCAGGGCTCCGGGGCCGCGCGGCTATCCGGCCCGCAGTCGGCGGATCACCCTGCTCGAGGTCACCGATGACGGTGAGGTGATCGCCAAGGAGGCCATTCGCCTGCTCCACGAGCCCGCGTTCAGCGAGCCCGTGCGCCTGCTGGGCGTGGGGGTGGCGGGCATCCAGGGGGAAGGTCCCGACCAGCTCCCCCTCTTCGGAGAGGCGCCCGAGCGCCAGCGCCGCCGCGAGCTCAACCGCGCCCTCGACGAGATCGCCGATCGCTTCGGCTCGGGTGCAGTGGTGCGGGCCAGCCAGGGGCGGGCCGAGCGCGCAGGACTGTCTCTGCAGATCAAGCGCGGAGAGGCCCGGGACCCGGAGGAGTGAGCGGGGTCAGGCCGGTAGGGGATCCTTGTACCAGCGATAGACGCGCATGGGGGGCACGTTGAGGAGCTCGGTCTGGACGTGTGCCCGGCCGAAGACGTGGCGCCCCAGGCGCTCCACACGGTCGCGGAACTGGTAGGCGACGAAGCGGCCGTTGGGAGCGAGGCTCTCGTGGGCCGAGCGCAGGATGTCGAGGCCCAGCTGGCGCTCCATGGTGGAGAAGGGGATGCCCGAGAGGATCACCTCGGGCTTCCCGAGGTCATACTCCGTCAGCGCCTTGGGGATGTCGGTCGCGCTTCCCTGATGGACGATGAGGCGTGGGTCGTGGATGGTCTTCTGCAGCAGCTCGACGAAGTCCGGATTCAGCTCGATGGCGAGCAGCTTGGCGTCGGGGCGCATGTGCTTGAGGAAGGCCTTGGTGGTCCCTCCGGTGCCGGGGCCGAGCTCCACGACGACCTTCGCATGCTGGAAATCCGCGGTCTTCACGATGCGCTTCTCCATGAAGCGCGAGCTGGGAATGATGGATCCCACCTCCTTGGGTCGGTTCAGGAAGCCGCGGAAGAAGGCGAGTCGGTGGTCCTGCCTGTTGGGATTCTGCGTTGCAGTCATACAGCCCTGTTTCCTTCCCTAGGTGATTTGCATCGCTGCGGTGCGCGCTGAAGGCTCAACGTCGGTGATGGCGGCGGAGAGATCGGCAGCGCAGACAGTGGCGAGGCGCCTGGCTCGGGTGCGCCCGGGGGTTTCGGGGTCGCTGGATCGGTGTCTGTCACGCGTGACACGCGTGACTGGGAGTCGGGATTCCCGAGAAATTCCCGTGAATTTCCCGGTCTCGACGAGTCGCGGTGGTTGCATGTTAGTCGTAGATCGCGTCGATCTGCCAGTCCCGGCGCACCCAATCGAAGCAAAGGCGGAGAATCGTTCCGTCGCTGACCTGGATGTCGTAGTGGTCGAGGGCGAAGCGCTCCTCTTCGGACCACCAGCGCCCCGTCGTACGCCAGGGCCCGGCTGCGTGGAGGATCCGACCGCTCGTGACCGCGCTGCGGATGGATGTGGGATGCCCCCCGCATAGGCGTACCTCCGCTCTCACGGGAGGGCGGAGCGCCCGTACGGCCAGCCGGGAGCTTGGGCTGTGGGCGGCTTGGGGCGCCGAGCCGCCGGATCGAGTCCTCGGTGGGGTGTTGGAATGCCCTGCGGGGCTGCGAGAGAAGGGCTCGAGGCGGAACAGGTTCGGTCGATGGTCATCGGATGTGGCCGGCGCGCCGACCTGTCCCGCTCCGCACAGGGATTCCAGCTCGGCCAGGGCCTGATCCAGGGCGACGGGGTCGGGCCCCCGCGGTCGGAACAGATCCAGCTGATCGCTGCGCAGGGGAAGCCCCAGGGCGCGCAGGGAGAGCCCCTCGATGGGAGCGCGCGGTGGGTTCTGCTCCAGATCCAGGCAGATCAGGCGTAGCAGGACGCGGATGTCTCGGGTCGGTGCTGCCGTGCCGATGCGCCGGGCATCGTGCCCTCCGTCGGCCGCTCTACCGGAAAGGTCGAGGCCGAGGTCCAGGGACGCACAGGCCAGCCCGCGCACGGCCAGGCGCTCGCCCAGGCGGGAGAGCAGGCCGCGCAGCACGAAGGAGAGGGGCTCCAGCTGCTCGATGGGATATTCGAGGTCGATGGCCTCTTCGAGGTCTGTCGCATGGGGCTGGGGAAGGGGCGGCTCGTTCTCCTCGCCCCGGGCCCGGGCGATCAGCTCCAGTACCTCGGGGCCCAGCCGCTGGGCGAGACCGCGCCGGGGAAGGCGCAGCAGGTCGCTCACCGAGTGTACACCGAAACGGGTCAGGGTCTGGGCGAGCTCATCGCCCGGATCGAGCAGGTCGATGGGAAGGGGCGCGAGAAAGTCGGCCTCGGAGCCGGGGGGCAGGATGCAGGTGACGGCTTCCTGCCTTTGCAGCTGTGCCGCGAGGGCGAGCTGCCGGGCGGCGAGCTGCGCCACGCTGCGCGAGCACGCCATGGCGACCACGCCGGGCAGCCCGAGCTTCTCGGCCCGGGCACCGAGGGCGGCGGCGAAGCCCGCCTCCGAGGGAAAGAGGGAGCGGATCCCCGAGGCGTCCAGGAACACGGCTCCTGCGCTGGCGAAGACGCCCGCGGCGCGAGGCGCAAGAGCGGCGCGGGGCGAGAGGGAGAGGGCGACGTCCAGGAGCGTCTCCCGGGCGGCTCGCTCGAGGGCTGGGGAGGCCTTGACCGATCGGAGCTCGCTGCACATGGAGCGCGCCTGGGCGATGGAACAACGCAGCTGGATTCCGGCGGCCGCGGCTTCGGGGGAGCGCGCGACGACTTCGGCGCGGGCTTCGGGGCCCGAGGACACGACGAGGGGAGTCCCCGCAAGCTCCGGGTGAGCGCGCAGCTCGGCGCGCAGGGGCAGATCTGGGACGAGGAGGCAGGCGATTCGCATGGGGGGGAGGGAGTGGGGGGCGGGAATGGGGGCCGAGAAGGGGGGACCGGGATCAGGTGTTGGATGTTTCTTCGAGACTTTCGCCGGGACTGGCCCGGGGCTCCGCGGTGGAGGCTTCCAAGCGAAGCCGGGCGGAACGGACGCGGGAAGTCGACCGGTGCCGGACGAGCACCGCCTGGATTTCGAGCTCTTCGAGCAAAGCGGGCTCTCCCGTGAAGCGGGCCCGGGCCGGCTGCATCTCCAGGGCGACCTCGGCGCGAGACCCCGCAAGGCGCTCCGTGGAGAGGAGCACGAGGGCACTTCCACTCGCCGCGGCCAGGCGGGAGAGACGGATCCAGGAGGCCGCGGGAACGCCCGAATACCGTCCGGTGAGGTCCAGCACGACGAGGGGGAAGCCCTCGGTCTCGAGCAGGCGTTCGGCACAGCGCAGGGCCCTACGCGGCTCGTCACGCAAGGTCCGATGCGGCTGAAAACGGACCTCATGCGGCTCGTCACGTAAAACCCGACGAGGCTCGTCACGTACAGCCCGACGCGGCTCGTCGCATAAGGCCCGACGAGGCCGAAGACGGGCCCAGAGCACGCGCTCGAGGACGACGCCCAGGGCCTCGGCGGAGGCCGGGTCGAAGGCGTCGGCACCATCGACCAGGGCGGCGCACTCTCCCGCCCGGGTGGTGGAGGCGAGTAGCGCCATGGCGAGGGATGTCCGGCCCGACGAGGAGGGACCGGCGATCTCACAGAGGTGGCCAGAGGGGAAGCCGCCTTCCAGCAGCTGGTCGATGTCGGCGAGGCCCGTGGGTTGCCGGTGCGGGGGCGCGGAGCAGGCCGCGACGGCCTCTCCGCGCCGAACCCTGCCGCCCAGGTCCGAGAGCAGGGCGTCGAGGTTCGTGTCCCGGTTCACGGAGCGAGAGGAGGATAGGGGGGGCATATCCTCACTTTCGTCTTTTATTCGCCACCCGTCAAGAAGAATTGGGACGTGGGTGAATATTCACCTCGTCGGGATCGTCAGCGGGAGATCCAGGTGCGGCTGTCCTTGACCTGGACCCGCCCTTCCGCGATGAGGCGGATCGCCTCGGGGACGATGCGCCGCTCGGCGGCCATGACCCGGGCCTTCAGGCGCTCGAGGGTGTCGCTCTCGAGGACGGGGACGGCCTCCTGCAGGATGATCGGGCCGCGGTCGTACTCGTCGTTGGAGAAGTGGACGGTGGCGCCGGACACCTTTACCCCCGCCGCGAGCACGGCCTGATGGACGCGGTCGCCGTAGAAGCCGTGACCGCAGAAGGCCGGAATCAGCGCGGGGTGCACGTTGATGACCCGCCCCTCGTAGCGGCCGCGCAGCTCGAAGAGGGAGAGGAAGCCGAGCAGCGCGATCAGGTCCACGTCGTGCTTCGCCAGCTCGGCGTGCAGGGCGTCGTTGAAGCGCGCCGAATCCCCCAGCTTCTTGCGCGAGATCGCCACGGCGGGAATCCCTCGCCTGCGCGCTCGCTCGAGACCGAAGGCCCTCTCTTTGGACGAGATGACCAGCACGACCTCCGCGGACACCCGCCCCGCGTCGATATGCTCGAGCAAGTTCTCGAGGCTCGTTCCCCCGCCCGAGAGCAACACCGCCACGCGTAGCGGGCGCCCCGGGACGCTCGGATCGTCGTGAGTCGTCGGCACCTTCGAGCCCTCAGCTCCGGAACAGGTTTTCGTGGATCTGGCGCGTGGCCGGGGACTTGTTGAGGGTGTAGAAGTGGATGCCGGGCACGCCGGCGTCGATGAGCTCCCGGCATTGCGCCGTCGCCCAGCGCACCCCGAGCTCTCTCGTCGCCGCCTCGTCCTCGGCCACGCGCGAGAGCTCCTCGTCCAGCTCCGCCGGCAGCTGGCCGCCCCCGAGCGAGGTCATGCGGCGAACCCCCGCGACGCTGGTGATGGGCATGATTCCCGCCACGATCGGAGCCTCGATGCCCCGGGCCCGGGCCCGCTCGACGAAGTCGAAGAACTTCCCATTGTCGAAGAAGAGCTGGGTGATGAGGAAGTCGGCGCCGTCGTCGACCTTGCGCGCGAGATGGTCGAGATCCACATCCGCGCTGGGTGCGGCCGGGTGGACCTCGGGATAGCAGGCGCCGCCGATGCAGAAGTGCGGACCGCGGGCGCGGATGAAGGCCACCAGCTCGTTGGCATGGGCGAAGCCGTCCGCGGGAGGGACGTAGTCGGCGGCGTCCCGGGGCGGGTCGCCGCCCAGGGCGAGCACATTCTCGATCCCCGCCTCCTCGAGGCGGTCGAGGAGGGCAGCGATCTCACTGCGCTCGAAGCCCACGCAGGGCAGATGCGCCATGGCGGTGATCCCGATCTCGCGCTGGATCTGGGTGACCAGGTCGACGGTCTTGGCGCGGGTGGAGCCGCCGGCCCCCATGGTGACCGAGACGTAGGATGGATCCAGTCGCTTCAGGTCCTCGATGGTGCGGGGAAGGCTACGGAAGCCCCCGTCCGTCTTGGGCGGAAAGAACTCGAAGGAGATTGCGGGCCGCCCAGGCGTGAAGAGGTCGAGAATGCGCATCCGGCTATTCTACCACCCGTCTCGCCGCCGCCGCCATTGACGCCGGGTGCCCAGCCCGCGAGACTGCGCGATCCGGAGGTTCGAGATGTCTGTTCTGTGCACGGGATCCATCGCCATCGATCAGATCATGGTGTTCCATGATCACTTCAGGAATCACATCCTGGCGGACAAGATCCACACCATCAACGTGTCCTTCTTCGTCCCCACCCTCGAGAAGCGCTTCGGCGGGACGGGCGCGAACATCGCCTACAACCTGCGTGTGCTGGACGTGGACCCGATCCTGCTCGGCACCGTGGGCAGCGACTTCGGCGCCTACGCGGATTGGATGGACGGCCACGGTATCCGTCGCGACTGGATCCGGGTCCTCGACGACACCTACACAGCGCAGTGCTTCATCACCACCGACCTCGACAACAATCAGATCAACTCCTTCCATCCGGGAGCCATGGATCGCGCCCACGAAGCGCCCATCTCTCGAGTCGGGGAGTCCTTCGGCGTGGGAATCGTCGCCCCCAACGGCAAGCAGGCCATGCTGGAGCACGCGGCGTCGCTCAAGGCGCAGGGCATCCCCTGTGTGGTCGACCCCGGCCAGGCCATGCCCATCTTCGAGGCCGACGAGCTCATCGGCATGCTGGAAGGGGCGTCGGTCTACGTCGTCAACGACTACGAGTGGGCGCTCACCCTGGAGAAGACGGGCCTCGACGAGGATGGCATCGCGGAGCTCACCGGCGCCGTCATCGTGACCCGTGGTGAGAAGGGCTCCCTCGTGCGCCGGGGGAAGCTCCAGAACGGAGTCCGCCTGGAGTCGGAGCGCAGCGAGATTCCGCCCGTCGTCGCTGAAAAAGTGGTGGACCCCACCGGCTGCGGCGACGCTTATCGCGCCGGTATCCTCTATGCCGTTTTGAACGACCTGCCCCTCGAGGTCGGCGCCCGCATGGGGAGCCTGCTCGGCGCCCTCAAGGTCGCGTTGCCCGGGCCCCAGGCCATCGAGCACGACTTCGGCGCCTTTCGTGATCGTTTCCGGCGCGAGTTCGGCGACGACATCGGATGAACTCCGGGGAGGAGGAGATCCGCCACATTCGTCGGCGGGATCTGTTCTGGTTCGCCCTCGGGATCGCCCTTCCCATTCCCTGGACCGTCGCCCACGGCCTTGGCGGCCTCGGGATTCAGCCCGAGTGGATCGTGGTGCTGGGGGGCTGCGCGATCCTGGGCGCCGCCTTCATGCTCTCCTGGTCCTGCGAGATCGCGGAGCAGGACATCCCCCAGTCCCTGGCCCTGCTGGTGCTCGCCCTGGTGGGCGTGTTGCCCGAGTACGCCATCGATCTCCACTTTGCCTGGACGGCGGGTAAGGATCCGAGCTACGCGGGCTACGCCGTCGCGAACATGACCGGCGCCAACCGGCTGCTCATCGGCTTCGGCTGGGCGGCCGTCGCTCTGGTGGCCTGCTGGCGCGGTGGCAGCGACGAGCTCGAGATTCATCCCCGCCAGCGCCTGGAGATCCGCTTTCTCATCTGGGCGACTCTCTACTCCTTCTTGATTCCTCTGAGCGGCACCATCAACCTGCTGGACGGGGCGATCCTGCTCGGCCTCTTCGCGCTCTACGTGAGGAGCGCGATGAAGGGAGAGAGCTTCGAGACCGACCTCGCAGGTCCGCCGATGCTCATCGATCACCACTTCTCGGCGGTGGGCCGCCGCTTCTGGGCGCTGATACTCTTCGCATTCGCGGGCTTCGCGATCTACGTCTCGGCCGAGCCCTTCGCCGAGAGCCTCGTCCACGTGGGCCGCAGCTACGACATCGACGAGTTCCTTCTGGTGCAGTGGCTGGCGCCCCTCGCCTCGGAGTCGCCCGAGTTCGTGGTCGCGGTCCTCTTTGCGTGGAAGCTGCGGGGCTCCATCGGGATGGGCGCGCTGGTGTCGTCCAAGGTGAACCAGTGGACCCTGCTCGTGGGCGCCATCCCCATCGCCTTCGCGATCTCGGCGGGGGGCCTGGGCGGTCTGCCTCTCGACCCCCGGCAGACCGCGGAGCTCTGGCTCACCTCGGCGCAGTCCCTGCTCGCCGCCATCGTGATCAGCGACCTGCGCTTCACGCGCCGCGAAGCCCTCGTGCTCGCGGCGCTCTTCGCGGCGCAGCTCTTCTTTCCCAGCACCGCCGTTCGTTGGGGCTTCGTGGCCCTCTACCTGCTCCTCTCGGCGGGGCTGCTCGCGTTCGGGTCCAAGGGCCAGCGTCAGGCCTTCTTTCATCTTGTCTTCTCCTTGCCCTCTTCCGAAAGAAAGAGGACGGCCGCGTCGTGAGCGGGGATGGCAGGGAGACGGGAGTGGGGACGACAGGGCGGAAGGGAGGAGCGCGTCCCGACCAGGACGTCGTGGTCATCGGTGCGGGCATCGTAGGCCTCGCGGCCGCGGCTGCGCTGGCGCGCGCCGGTCGCTCCGTGCTGGTGTTGGAAGCCGAGGACGGCATCGCGCGCGGGGCCACCAGCCGCAACAGCGAGGTGATCCACGCGGGAATCTACTACCCGCAGAACAGCCTGAAGGCGCGCATGTGTACGGCGGGCCGGGAGCTCGTCTACGAGCGCTGCGCAAGGCATGGCATTCCTCATCGCCGTCTCGGCAAGATCATCGTGGCCACCGAGGAGGCCGAGGCTGCGACCGTCGAAAAGCTGTGCGAGGCGGCGCGCGCGAACGGCGTGCCGGGCCTCGAGCTGATCGACGGGGCGGAGATCCGGCGCCTCGAGCCCGACGTGCGAGCCGTTGCGGGCCTGCGCTCCCCCGAGACCGGAATCGTGGACGCCCATGCCCTGGCGCTTTCTTTCCAGGCGGAGGCCGAGGCCCACGATGCCGTGCTGCTCCTGTGCTGCCGGGTCGAGGCGATCGAGACCATCGGCGGTGGCTATCGGGTGTTGGGCCGCACCGCAGACGGGCAGCTGGAGAGCGTGGACTGCGCCGCGGTGGTGAATGCCGCGGGACTGGCGAGCGATCGCATTGCCGAGCTGGCCGGGATGGACCTCGAGGAGTGCGGCTATCGCCTGCACCCCTGCAAGGGAGACTACTTCTCGCTGGCGCCGGGATCGCGCCTGCGGCTCTCCCGCCTCGTTTATCCGGTGCCCGCGAAGGCGGGGCTGGGCATCCACGCAACCCTCGACCTGGCCGGGCGCGTTCGATTCGGGCCGGACACCGAATACGTCGCCAAGCCCGTGTACGAGGTGGATCCCGCCAAGGCGACGCGCTTCGTCGAGGCTGCACGCCGTTACCTGCCGGCCCTGGAGGACGGCGCATTGGCTCCCGACTACGCGGGTGTGCGCGCCAAGCTCGCCGGTCCGGGCGAGGGCTTTCGCGACTTCGTGATCGCCGAGGAGTCCGCCGCGGGCTTCCCCGGCCTGGTCAACTGCATTGGAATCGAATCGCCGGGCCTCACCTCGGCGCCCGCCATCGCCCAACACGTGGTCGAGCTGCTCGCCGGTCTCTGAGCTCAGAGACCCCGGATCCAGGCCGCGCAGGCGACGTTGTCGCCGGCGCGCTGGCGCCGCTGAGCCGCGAGCGCGGCCTCGACCAGCCCGCGACAGGCCTCCGTGGGTTGCTGCTCGGCAGCGCGGCCGGCGCTCGAATCGAGCAGCTGCGCGATGGTGGCCGCGGGATCCGGAAGCCCGATTCCGCGCTCCGAGACGCCGTCGGTGGCGAGCAGGAGCGCCCGGGTGCCCGCCAGGTCTTCGCACGCGACCCGGGCCTTCTCGCGGTCGCCCAGCTCGGGTGGGTAGCCGAGGTAGAAACAACGGCTGCGGCGGAGTGCGGCCCAGCCGATGTCCTCGACCCGCTCACCCCGTGCGCGAAACACATGGCTGTCGCCCACCGATGCGTGGAGCAGGAGCCCCTCCGCAGGGCGCAGCAGCGCCATGGAGAGGGTCGTGGGGGCGGCGGGCAGGCCCAGCTCGGCGGCGCCCGCGAGGATCGCGGCGTTCGCGTCCTCGATGGCGGCGTGGGCGGCCTCGCACCACTGGGCGGGCTCGGCACAGGCCGGCGCGGCCGTCGTCCAGGTCTCGGCCACGCCTTCGAGCAGGGAGTCGAGGGCCCGTTCCGCGCCCCAATCCCCGCCGTGGCCGTCGGTTACGGCGATCAGGCTGCCGCCTTCTCCGTTGGCGAAGAGGACCGCGTCCTCGTTCGGATCGGTATGGGAGTAGGTCTTGGCGGCGCCGCCGCGGCAGAGCGCGATGGCGCTGGACTCCTCGGCGACGAGCTCGACGGAGCCGATTCTCTGGTGCTCGCGACCGCGCAGCATTGCCCAACGCATGGGTCTGGGATCACTCGCCGGGCTCGGGCAGGGGATTGTGCGCAAAGGCGAGCGCCTCGACGGGCTGGCCGCCGATCAGGTGCTGCTGGATGATGCGCTCGAGGTTGTCCTCGCTGCAGTTCCGATACCAGGTGCCCTCCGGGTAGACCAGGGCCACCGGTCCGTCCACGCAGACCCGCAGGCAATCGATCTTCGACCGGAACACCGCGCGCTCGACGTCCACCAGCCCAAGCTCCTTGAGGCGCTTCTTGAGGAAGTGCCACGCCTGCTGCTGCTCTCCGACCTCGGCGCACTTGCCGCCGGTGCACAGCAGGATGTGGCGGGTGTAGGTCCCGAGGTGGAGCGTCTGCGACATCTTGTCCAGGCGGACCTTCGAACTCATGGCGCGACACGATAACACCGCTCCAGACCGGGGGTATGCGCGGCCCGGATGCGTGCGCAGCGAGCCCGCCCGCGGGATCTGGGTCACATTTTGCGTCCTGGACGGCACTTTCTCATGTTGACCCTGGGGTCATGGGCGTATTGTGATGGGCGTATTGTGATGGGCGTATGGTGATGGGCGTATGCTGGTCGGCCCGGGCTGGTGAGCGCTCGGCGGTGCGAGGGAGGTGGTGAATGGGCGGATCGAGCTCCCGCGGTGGAGCCGCGTCGAGTGGCGCTTGCGGCGAGGGGCACGTGGCTCCTGGGGCCCCGGAGCTGGTCTTCGCCATGTGCCACGAGATCGGCAACGTCGTGGCGGCCATTCGCCTGCAGGCCCACCTGATCGACGAAGAGCTCGACGCCAAGGCCCTGGCCCTCGCTTCGGTGGAGCTGGACGATCTGGCGGCTCGCTCGAGTGCTCTGCTGGCGCTGGTGAGGCCCGTCCTCGAGGAAACGAAGAGCATCTCGCTGCCCATGAAGGGGGACGCGATCGTCATCGCCCTGTCCCGGACTCTGGCGGAGCAGGGAGGACGCGGGGCCAAGCTGCGCTGGGACAGCGAGTCCGGTCTGCCGGAGGTGCTCGCCGATCCCGAGGTGATCCACTTCCTGCTCGTCGCCCAGGTCTTCTGTGCCTTGGAAGCGGTCGCGCCGGGCGGGTCGGTGCGTCTGTGCGCCACGGAGGAGGGCGCGGAGCTGCTCCTCGCCGTCGAGGACGACGGCGACCTCGACGAGGAGCAGATCGACTGGCGCGGCCAGAGCCTGCGCGGGCGCAGCCTCGCCTGTGCGGTAGCGGACCACGTCCTCGCCAGGCAGGGAGGTCGCTTCTCCCTCGAACGCCGGGACGGCCTCACACGCGCGGAGTTTTGGCTGCCGGTGGCGGGCGCGCGCGCATAGCCCGCGCCTGGCAGGCTGGCGACCCGGTCGGGCACTTCGCGTATCCGCCCGGATCTGCTAAGCTTCGGCAGTCCGCCCCTGCGGCCGGGACATCCCCCCTCGGAACCCCCGACATCTTTCGACAATACCTTTCAACCCGGATGGGCTGCATCGCCGTGTCTACTCCCGCGCCTCGCAACGACCTGAGAAACCTCGCCATCATCGCCCACGTCGATCATGGCAAGACCACACTCGTGGACGCCATGCTGCGCTTCTCGGGCTCCTTCCGCGAGAACCAGCAGGTGGCGGATCGGGTCATGGACTCGGGTGACCTCGAGCGCGAGCGTGGCATCACGATCCAGTCGAAGAGCACCACGGTCGACTACGCGGGCACCCACATCCAGCTGGTCGACACACCCGGCCACGCCGACTTCGGCGGCGAGGTGGAACGGGTCCTCGGCATGGTGGACGCGGTGCTGCTGCTGGTGGACGCGGTGGAGGGCGTGATGCCCCAGACGCGCTTCGTGCTCCGCAAGGCTCTCGAGCACGGCCTGAGCCCGGTTCTCGTCGTCAACAAGATCGATCGTCCCGAGCAGCGCGCCGAGGCGGTGCTCGACGAGGTCTTCGACCTGCTCGTGGAGCTCGGCGCCACCGACGAGCAGCTCGACTTTCCCATCGTCTACACGTCGGCGAAGGACGGCACGGCGCGCTGTGAGATGGCCGACCCGCCCTCGGACCTCAAGCCCCTGATGGAGGCGATCCTCGAGCACGTGCCCGTACCGGTGGTGGATCTCGAGGGCCCTGCCCAGTTCCAGGCCGTGACTCTGGCCTATGACGACTTCGTGGGTCGCCTGGTGATCGGCCGCGTGAACCGCGGAGTGCTGGTCCGCGGCGCCCAGGTGGTGCGCGTCTCCGAGCAGGGAGAGACCGAGCGCTTCCGCATCACCAAGCTCTTCGGCACCCGGGGCATCCAGCGCGTCGAGCTCGAGGAGGCCAGGGCTGGAGACATCGCGATCCTCGCCGGCGTCGACTCCATCGAGATCGGCGACACGGTCTGCGACCCCGCCCACCCCGAGTCGTTGCCGCGCATCGCGGTCGATCCGCCGACCATTCGCGTGCACTTCTCGGTGAACACCTCGCCCTTTGCGGGCCAGGAGGGAAAGTTCGTTACGAGCCGGCAGATCGACGACCGCCTGCAGCGGGAGATCCTGGGCAACGTCTCCATCAAGATCGAGGACACGGGCAAGCGGGACACCTTCTCGGTGGCGGGTCGGGGCGAGCTCCAGATTGCCGTCCTGATCGAGACCATGCGCCGCGAGGGCTACGAGTTCGCGGTCTCGCGGCCGGAGATCATCCAGCGAGAGGTCGACGGCGTGAAGAGCGAGCCCGTCGAGGATGTCAGCATCGATGTCCCCGAGGCCTACGCGGGCTCGGTGATGGAGAAGCTGGCGGTGCGCAAGGGCCGCATGACCCACATGCACAACCAGGAGGGCCGCATCCAGCTCGAATTCGTGGTGCCCAGCCGCGGCCTCTTCGGCTACCGCAGCGAGTTCCTCTCGGACACCCGGGGTGACGGAATCCTCTATCGCACGGTTCGCGGCTACGAGGCCTGGGCGGGCGATCTCGAGGGCCGCAAGGAGGGGGCCGTCGTCTGCACCGAGCAGGGGCAGTCCACCCCCCACGCGATATTCAAGATCCAGGAGCGCGCGAACCTCTTCGTCTCGCCGGGCGAGCGCCTCTACGAGGGCCAGGTAGTGGGCGAGAGCCGCCGCCCCGGCGACCTCAACGTGAACCTGTGCCGGGCCAAGAAGCTCGACAACATGCGCGCTTCCGGCAAGGACGACAACGTCATCATCACCCCGGCCCGCAAACACACCATCGAATCCGCCCTCGAGTGGATCGAGGACAACGAGCTTCTCGAGGTCACGCCCGAGAACCTGCGCCTGCGCAAGAAGGTGCTCTCCCGCAGCCACCGCAAGCGCTAGCGCCCGTCGCTTCCTCGCTTGTCCTTGGCGGTCTCGGGGGATGCGGGCTTCGTCAATCCCAATCGCGTGTAGAAATGCTCCGGGATGTCGGCGGGGTCTTTGTAGAGATAGGTGGGGCAGGGCTCTTCGCCGAGGCGTTCCGACGGGTCGACGACGAAGAGCGGCACGCCCGTGGCTTCGATCGAGGCCTTCTCCATCACCGGCTCGTGGCAGCAGTAGACAGGAAGCTCGCTGCGTCCCCATGTGAGCGGCGACGGCCCTTCGATGCGCAGGCCGCCGCGCGGAGCCTCGTAGTGGCCCTCGCGCAGAAGACGTCCACCGCTGGGGCAGACCGGGCACAGAAAAGTGAGCTTCTCGTCGTCCTCCGTGAGGGCGAAGGGCTGCAGGTGAACCCGGGTGAAGTGCATGAGGGCCTCGGCACGCTCGCGGAAGCCCGCGTCGCCCAGCAGGCCACTGCCCATGGCCTTTTCGAGCGCGGTCCCTACGGCCGCGCTCCCGTAGTGCCGACCGATCCACGAGAGGAGCGCGGTGACGCGCGACATGCCCCGGTCGTGGCGCGCGAGGGCCTCGTCGTGGAGGGCCGACGCCTCGGCGAGGGCGCCGTGCGAATCGCCGGCCTCGATGGCGCTCTCGATCTCGTGGGCCGTGCTCCGCCAGCGTAGAAAGGCGTCGGGCTCGGCACTGCAGCGTTCGGGGGCGACCCGGGGATCCTCGAGCTCGCGAAGCGCGTCGCGTTCGTCCTGCTCTCCGCCGAGGCGCAGGATCTCGCTCCGCAGCGTAGCCTCCCAGCCGTCGTAGCTCTCCAGCATCGAGCGCAGCTCGCGCTGCAGCCGCCGGGTGAAGCGAAGCGCGGCCGACCGATCCCCGGCTTCCAGGGCTTCGGCCAGGGCGTCGACCGATCGCATGCTCGCGACCCTGAGCTCCTCGTCGCTGAAGACGCGCTTGGGTGCCGTCACTCGTCTTCCTCCGGTCGCCCGCTGGAACCCGAGTTCGAAGCATAGCTCGAACTTCGTTACGGCCGTGACTATCCTATCCTTCGATGCATCCTTTGGTCCATGGAGTCCCTCGATGTTCGATTTGACGGGACGGGTGGCGCTCGTGACGGGCGCGGGTCGCGGCGTCGGCGAGGGCGTGGCCCGGACGCTCGCCGCACAGGGCGCGGCCGTGGTGATCAACGACATCGCAGAGGAGACCGCGGAGCAGACCGCGGCCGGTATCCATTCCGCGGGAGCCCGTGCCTTTGCGGCGCCCTTCGACGTGACCGACTTCGACGCCTGCGCGGCGGGCGTGGCGGCGGGCGAGGAGGCACTCGGCCCCATCGACATTCTCGTGAACAACGCCGGCGGCACGCCGGGCGGGATGTGGCCGACGCCCTTTCTCGAAACCTCCCGCGACCTGTGGCCGGCGTTCGTGGACATGAACCTCTACGGCGTGATGAACTGTACGCGGGCGGTGGCGGAAGGCATGGCCGAGCGCGGCTTCGGCAGGGTGGTGTCGATCTCCTCGGACGCGGCGCGCGTCGGCAACAAGGGATCGTCCGTCTACGGCGCCGCGAAGGCCGGCGTCGAGGGCTTCATGCGCTCGATCGCGAAGGAGCTGGGGCCCAGCGGCGTGACGGCCAACTCGATCGTGCTGGGTCTCATCGACACGGTGCCCGAGGAGTTCCTGCGGCACGTGAACGCCAAGGATCTCTATCCCATGGGAAGAGTCGGAACCGCCGACGACGTAGCGGCGGGTGTCGTCTATCTGGTCTCCGAGGAGGCTGGCTGGGTGACGGGGCAATCCCTCGTCATCAACGGCGGCGGGGCGGGCGGCTAGCGAGTGTGTTCGGAGCGGTGAAAGCCCGGCGCCCGCCGCTCAGAGATCCCGCAGCGAGGCCTTCGCGAACTCTGCCTTCAGCTCGTCGTAGCTCGTCGCCACGGGGAACTGGGGGAACTCGTCGATGACTTTCTGGGGCGGCTTGAAGAGGATGCCGGCCTCCGCCTGGGCGAGCATGCTGGTGTCGTTGTAGGAATCGCCCGTGGCGATGCAGCGGAAATTCAAGAGCTGAAAGGCACGGACAGACTGACGCTTGGGGTCCGGCTGGCGCAGGCGATAGTCGACGATCATGCCCTGGGCGTCGGTCTCGAGGCGGTGGCAGAGCAGGGTGGGCCAGCCGAGCTGGCGCATGAAGGGCTCGGCGAACTCGTAGAAGGTGTCCGAGAGGATGACGACCTGGAAGCGCTCCTCGAGCCACTCCAGCATCTCCCGGCCGCCCTCCATGGGCGCCATGCCGCCGATCACCTCCTGGATGTCGCGTAGCCCGAGCTTGTGCTCGGCCAGGATGGCGAGGCGTTGGCGCATGAGGACGTCGTAGTCGGGGATCTCCCGGGTGGTGGCGCGCAGGGCGTCGATTCCGCTGCGCTCGGCGAAGTTGATCCACACCTCGGGGATCAGCACCCCTTCCAGATCCAGGCAGGCGATCTCCACGCTT
>JAFDEK010000076.1 GCA_019310385.1 Deltaproteobacteria bacterium | reverse complement strand
GCCAGCTTGAAGCGAGCACGACACCGCAGGAATGAGCGTGGGCGTCGGGTACAACCTCCAGGTGGTTCGTGGGGGGATCAGATCGCTCTTGCTCTCTACGCATTCCCCGCACCGTCTTTTCCTGACGACTCGCCAACGATCCACAGCTGCAGGTTCCCTGTAGGCATATAAATTTCAAGCTACGAAAATCCCGTAAGGTATACTTGATTTATGGTTGCACTTGGATTGATTTTCGGTATCCTTTCGCCATGGCATCCGGAAGAGAGAAGCAGCAGACATTCCACGATCACAGGATGCGCAGCGGGCGCGGAGGACCACGACCGGGTGCAGGCAGGAAGCCTTCTGGTCGACGGTGCGACCCCAAGAAGAGAAGAGAGCGATTCTCGGGCTGCTTGCCCGTTCACGTCACGCTGCGTGTCAGGACTGGTATTCCGAGTCTACGCAGACGCAGGCTCGTGCAAGCGCTTCGCAAGACATTTGCCGCGGCCTGCGATCGCGGTGACTTCCGGCTCGTGCACCACAGTATCCAGCGCAATCACCTGCATCTGATCGTCGAAGCGGAGAGCCATGATGCGCTGAGCCGCGGGATGCGCTCTCTCGGCACGCGAATCGCGCATGCAGTCCAACGCATATTCGAGGTGGAAGGCCGGATTCTCGAGGGCGCGTATCACGCTCATGTCCTGCGAACACCCAAAGAGGTGCGGCACGCGCTTCGCTACGTCCTGCTGAATGTTCGCAAGCACTGGCGAGAGTTCAAAGGCGAGGCACCGCCAGCGCGGATGGACGAGTGCTCGTCCGGACGGTGGTTCGATGGCTGGAAGCGACAGCTGCCGGCCAGCCGAGCCGGCCCATGCGAAGTGGCGCCGGCTGCCACCTGGCTGCTGCGCATCGGCTGGCGAAGTCGAGGACTGATCGATCCGGCGGCCATCCCCGGGAGCTGAGCCGGGAGGCGGCGGCACGGGGTTCCGACGCAAGTGCCCAGATCAGGCCGCCCTGCATCCGCAGACGACCGCATTGTTCCTTCGGATCGGCGAGGTGCGACGAAAGCCGTCGACCGCTCTTCCCTAAGGCCCGCAGCGCGGGCGCTTGCCTGCCGAGTAGGCTGCGGCGCGGAGCTTTTCGGCTTCGGGCAGGCGCTGCTCGAGGTTCTGGATGCGGGATTCGTGGGAGGGGTGGGTGGAGAGGAGCTCGGGAGGCTGGGCGCCGCCGGCCTCGGACATGTTGAGCCAGAGTTCGACGGACTCGTTGGGGTGGAAGCCGGCGCGGGCCATGAGGTCGAGGCCCATGCTGTCCGCTTCGCTCTCGTGGGCGCGACTGTAGGGCAGGAGTACGCCGTACTGGGCGCCGACACCCATGAGGCCGAGCAGGGTCTGTTGGGTCGCCGAGCCCGAGCCCGCCACCGCCTGGGCGAGGGACATGCCGGTCTGGGTCGCGAACTGCTGGGAGACCCGCTCGTTGGAGTGCTGGGCCAGGACGTGGCCGATCTCGTGGCCGACGACGGCGGCCAGCTGATGCTGGTTCTCCGCCACCTCGAGCAGGCCGGTGTGCACGCCGATCTTCTTGCCGGGCAGCGCAAAGGCGTTGGCGTTGTCGTCCTGGAAGACCACGACCTCCCAGCCCGTGCGGGTGGCGGGATCCTCGAGTGCGGCGGTGAGCGCGGCGGCCACGCAGCGCACATAGGCGTTGGTGGCCGCATTCTCGGACTGGGGCAGCTCCGATTTCATCTGGTCGAAGGTCGCGAAGCCCATGGCGTCCATGTCGGCCCCCGAGAAGAGGACGAGCTGACGACGCCCGGTGGGTGAGGTCGCGCAGGCGACGAGCGCGGCGACCACCACCACGACCACGACCAGCAAAGCTGCGATTCTGAGCGACACGGTTTTCTCCGAGATCCCGTCGATGCGAAACACCACGTTTGGGCCGGGATCGTAGCAGTCCAGCGCAGAGTGACTGAGCCTTCGGCTCATTCGAGCGCTGCGCCGCGCAGGCGCAGGGCATTGCTGATCACCGAGACCGAGCTGAAGCTCATGGCCGCCGCGGCGATCATGGGGCTGAGCAGGAGGCCGAAGACGGGGTAGAAGACGCCCGCCGCGACGGGGACGCCCAGGGAGTTGTACACGAAGGCGAAGAAGAGGTTCTGACGGATATTCGCCATGGTGGCCTCGCTGAGGCGGCGCGCTCGCAGAATGCCGGTGAGATCGCCCTTCACGAGGGTGACGCCCGCGCTCTCCATGGCGACGTCCGTGCCCGTCCCCATGGCGATGCCGACCTGCGCCTGAGCGAGGGCCGGAGCATCGTTGATGCCGTCGCCCGCCATGGCGACGCTGCAACCCTGCTCCTGCAGTCGCCTCACCGCCTCGGCCTTCTGGTCGGGCAGCAGCTCGGCCACTACGTCGTCGAGGTCCAGCTTCTCCGCCACGGCCCGCGCCGTCGACTCGCTGTCTCCGGTGAGCATCACCACGCGCAGGCCCTCGGCGCGCAGCGCACGGATCGCCCCGGGCGTCGTCGCCTTGATGGGATCGGAGACACTCACGATGCCCGCAACCGCACCGTCCAGCGCAACGAAGACGACGCCCTGCCCGCCCGCCCGCAGGCGCTCGGCCCGCTCCGCGAGAGCCGACGCATCGGCGCCGAGCTCGGCCATGAGCCCGGCACTGCCGACCGCAACGCTGCGACCGCCGGCGACTCCCCTCACTCCCTTGCCCGTGAGCGATTCGAAGGAGGCCACCTCGGCGGGTACGATGCCCCGCTCCCGCGCTCCGCGCGCGATCGCCTCGGCGAGAGGATGCTCGCTGCGGGCCTCGAGGGCAGCGGCCGCCTCGAGCAGCTCAGCTTCGCTCCGGCCCTCGGCTGGAATGACCGACGTCAGCCCGGGCCGGCCCTCGGTGAGGGTCCCGGTCTTGTCGATCACGAGAGTGTCGACTCCGCGCAGGAGCTCGATCGCCTCGGCGTTCTTGAAGAGCACCCCGAGCTCGGCGCCCCGCCCCATAGCGACCATGATCGACATGGGCGTCGCAAGACCCAGCGCGCAGGGGCAGGCGATGATGAGCACCGCGACCGCGTTCACGAGGCCGTGGGCCATGGCGGGCTCGGGCCCCAGAGCGCTCCACACCGCGAAGGTCAGCAGCGCGGCGAGCACGACCGCGGGCACGAACCAGGCCGCCATCTTGTCCACCACGCGCTGCACCGGCGCCCGGCTGCGCTGGGCCTGGCCCACCATGTGCACGATCTGGGCCAGCAGGGTCTCGGAGCCGACCCGTTCCGCGCGTATCACGAGAGCGCCGCGGCCGTTCACCGTGGCGCCGATGACGCGATCGCCGGACGCCTTCGCGACGGGCAGGGACTCGCCCGTGAGCATGGACTCGTCGATCGCGCTGCTGCCTTCGAGCACCGCGCCGTCCACCGGGACCTTCTCTCCCGGGCGCACGCGCAAGCGGTCGCCGGGCATCACGCGGGCGAGGTCGACGTCCTCTTCGCTCCCGTCCTCGCGGATGCGCCGGGCGGTCTTGGGACTGAGGCCGAGCAGCGCCCGGATCGCGGCGCCCGTGCGGCTGCGCGCGCGCAGCTCCATCACCTGGCCGAGGAGCACCAGGGTGGTGATCACCGCGGCGGCCTCGAAGTAGACCGCAACGACTCCCTCGTGGCGAAAGGCGTCGGGGAAGAGGCTCGGCCGGAGCGCCGCGACGAGACTGTACGCGTAGGCGATGCCCACGCCGCCACCGACCAGGGTGAACATGTTCGGGCTGCGCGTGCGAAGCGATTGCCACGCGCGAACGAAGAAGGGGGCTCCGGCCCAGAGCACCACCGGCGTGGCGAGGAGCAGCTCGAGCAGTACCCGTGTCGACGGCGGAATCACGGCATCCAGGGGGCGCCCCGGGATCATCTCGCTCATGGCCAGGACGAAGACCGGCAGGGACAGACCCAGCGCCACCCGGAAGCGGCGGCTCATGTCGTCCAGCTCGGAGTGGTCCTCCTCGATCTCGAGGGAGGGCTCGGCGGGCTCGAGCGCCATCCCGCATCGGGGGCAGGTCCCCGGCCCCAGCTGCTCGACACCCGGACACATGGGACAGATGTAGAGGGCGGCGGGATCTCCCGGCGCGTCCGCGGCGGCCTCGCCTGCCGCGAGGTACGCGTCGGGATCGGCTTGGAAGCGGCTCCGGCAGCCCTCGCGACAGAAGCGGTACTCGCGGCCCCGATATACCGTGCGGGGTGCGTCCTCCCGCGACACCGTCATGCCGCAGACCGGGTCCTTCCATTCGGCCCGGTTCGCGTCGATGCAGCGAGTGGTACCACCCATTGATGCCTCCCAGATCCCGCGCTGGGCGGATCAGAAGCGGTATTCGAATCCGGCGTCCGCGGACAGGTAGCGGAGGTTGTCGAGGTTGCCGACGGGAAAGACGTAGCTGACCCCGGCGGTGAGGCCCCAGCGATGGCCCAGGTAGACGTTCAGGCCGACGCCGCCGCGCACGGAGAACGAGACCCCGTTGACGTTGCGCAGCCAGGATAGCTCGTAGCCGAAGTTGGTCACCGAAGCGTAGAGCGCGCCGACGCCCAGCAACACGTAGGGCTGAATGCGGCCGGGCATCAGATAGGCCTTGGTGTTGAGCGAGATGTTCCCGCCGTCGATCTTCAAGTCGCCGCGCTCAATGGGATTGCCGTCGGCGTCCTGACCGTCGTTGATGTCGAAGCCCGAGATGAACTCCCACTCGAGCTCGCTCGACAGCCAGGGCAGATAGCGATACCCGAGGCGCAGGTTCAGCCCCCAGCTGTCGCCGAAGCTGAAGCGCCCGGGGTTGGTGAACTGCTCCAACATGTAGTTTCCACCCACCACCGCATAGCCGCCCTTGCGTGCAAAGTCCTGGGCCTGGGATGCGCTCGCGAGCGCGAGGCCGAGCACGACACCGAGCGCCAGCCGCCACGGCCTGAATCCACCGATCTGCAACATGCTTGCTTCCCCTTCACTGACGCGGCGGATTCTACCCTCCCGAGGGCTTCGCGACACCGCCCACGGGCTGCCGCCCCCGCTGCGCCACTCTACCCCCCTATGGGGCTATGTCCTAAGCTGACAGGCCTGCCGCAGGAGTACCACTCATGGCGATCGATTCGACGCTTCCCGCGGCGTCCGTCGCGGGTCGGCTTCGACGTCGGCTGAAGCGCAGACTCCTCCGGGTCGTCGACCACCCTTCTCTCGATGGCGAAGTCCTGGATGCAGTCCGATCGAGCAGCCCCGAGATCTTGTGGTGCGACAAGGTCGACTGCATCCGTCCCGAGACCTTCGAGGAGGCGCGGCGTCTTCGACCGGGCCTTCGGATCGTGGGCTTCATTGGCAGCTACGAAGACGAGAGGGCCGGGAGCATTGCAGCCCTGGGCCGAGCAGGCTTTTCCGTCAAGGTGTGGGGCAATGGGTGGCCGGAGTACGAGCGCCGGATGCCTCCCGGCGTCGAGATCCCGGCCTGCGGGAAATTCACGCTCGCGGAGAGAAGCGAAGAGCACTGCGCACTCTTCCGAGAGGGCATCGAAGCCGAGTTCTTCGCCGATGACCAGGAGCTCCTGGAGAAGACCCGCTACTACCTCGATCATCCAGAGGAACGCGAGAAGATCGCTGCAGCCGGTCACAAACGTTGCATCGAGAGCGGTCACAGCCACCACGAGCGCCTGCGCTCGATGCTCACCCTGGTGGACACGCTGGGCTGAGCCGCACAGGCGCCGCGCAGCAGGCGGCCAGGGAAGGGCCGCCCGTGTGCTCGCCCTCGACTGCCCTCACTGGAAGTGTCTCTCGGGCGAAGCGTGAATGGAAACATGTTTCCACATGCGTTCTTGTACTGGATCGGGTACAGTGCGTCATGCCGCCACGGGCGAGACACCAGCGCGGAGGGGCCGGCAAGATCTTCCCCAAGTTATTGGAATCGAATGACTTCTGAGAGTGCCAGCGACGAGACCCTGAAGCTCGAACGCCGTCTCAGCCCCTCCCAGGCCGAGCGCCGCCAACGCTTGCGCGAGGCCGCGCGGGAGCTTGCCTCAGAGGGCGGCTATGCGGCGGTCACCATCCGGAGCGTCGCCGAGCGTGCCGGGGTCGGCCTCGCCACGGTCTACCGCTACTTCTCCTCCAAGGACCATCTCATCGCCGAGGTCCATGGCGCCCGCAGTCAGGAGGTCCTGGCGAGCCTTCACGCGGACCCGCCGCGGGGCGAGAGCTCTGCCGAGCGCGTCGCGGCCGTCTTCGACCGCATGTTCGACTCGACCGCCGAGGACCTGAATCTCGCCGCGGCAGGCGTGGCCGCCATGACGTCGAGCGATCCCTCGGCGAGCGCCCCGGAGTTCTGGCAGAAGACCATCATGATCCCCTATCTCGACGTGGCCCTCGAAGAAGAGAGCCCCGAAGAGCTGGAGGAGCTGGCCCAGATCCTGGGACACCTCTTCTTTTCGTTGATGATCAGCCTCACCGCCGGGCGCTCGCAGGTCGACGAGGCCAAGCAGATCATGGGCCGCGCCGTCCGGCGCATGCTGGGCTGACGAGGGCGCCGCACCCGGATCGCCAGTGCGGAGTCCGCGCCGGCGATCCGAGGCGCTTCAGTGCGTGCGGCGCGAGCGGATCGAACGGCTCGAAACAGCGAGGCCGGCCAGGAAGAGCAGCGCCGCGCTGGGCTCGGGCATCGGTGCGGCCGCGTTCGATTGGATCTCGAGGGACGCGAAATCGACCGTTGCCGGGCCCTCGATCTCGAGGACGTAGTCGGCGATACCGGTCTCGGAGATCTTGCCCCTGAGGTTGGCGTTCAGCGTCTTGCCGAGGACCTTGAAGGAGGTCTCGAACTCGACTTCCTTGATCTCCCTACCCAAGAGCTCGATCTCGACCTCGACCTCCTCGCCCCTGTCACCGTTGCGGATGTAGAACATCACGACAGCCGAGTGGATGGTGACACCGGTCCCGGCAGGAAAACCCAGGACGTCGGAGATGACCGCAGGGGTGGACAGGTAGGGAGCGCCAATCGTGATTGTATCGGGCTCGCCCGCCTCACCGATCAAGTTGAACTCGCCCCTGATCTCATCCTCGTCATTCACGGTGATGCCAAGGGCGTCGATGTCGCGGAACATGGCGGCCCCGGCCACGGGTGCGAAAAGCAAGACCGCGGCTACGGCCGACAGCACATTCGAGCGAAAGGTGGATGTCCATGCGTTCATGATTGCTTCCTCCTGGTACAGACTCACACAGCGCGGATGCCACCTTCGTGGCCGCCGGGATCGAGTTGACATCGCGTACCACACACGGTTGTGATACTTCCGCGCAATTCCCAGGCGCAGCCCCCAATCTGCGAACTCTGAGATTCCACGATCGCGACCGTTCCCAGGGGGTGCGTTACCGATTGCCCACAGTCGACTCCCCGCTGGGACTTCGCCATTGCACCATCAGCAACACGCCCATCCAGACGGCGCAGATGATCAATCCCCAGAGCTCGCGCACGAGCTCGTCGCGCTCGCCCGACATCCCGATCGAGGAGAAGGCTTCGAGGGAGGTGTCGGGCAGGGAGGGCAGCAGGTAGACGACCCCGGCCAGGTAGAGGACGAGGGATGCCGCGGTGAGCCACGGAAGCCCTCGGCCCAGAGCCGCCAGCGCGCTGAGTGCAGCTGCGATGCCGTAGAGCGCGATCCAGCGCAGCGGGTCGGGATCGTTGAGCTGAACCGCGATCGCGAGAACGAAGAACAGGCACATGACCAGCGAGGCGATCTTCATCTTCTGCATGACCCTCTTCCGCATGACCACGGCTCCACTCTCATGGCCGGGCCTCTGCCGGACGGCGCGGCACGACGGGAGCCGCGACTCAGTTCGTGACGGGCTCGTCGATCCGTGGCACCTGCCCGCGCAGCACGGAGTTTTCACCGTAGAGCCGAGTCTGATCAATGGCGGGTGCCCGCAGCAGCGCTTCCACGTCGATCTGACCCGATTGCGCATAGGCGTCCAGGGCGTTCGACCAGGTGGTCAGCTCGACGTCTTCGGCGCTGATCCCGCGCTCGCCCATGAGCGCTGCGGTCTTCGGGACCGAGAGGGGATCGCTCACGCCCCAGTCCGCCGAGCTGTCGACGATGATGCGCTCTGAGCCGTAGCGCCTCACGATCTCGGCCATCCGCTCGGAGCCCATCTTGGTATTGGGATAGATCGTGAAGGCCGCCCAGGCGCCGGCCTCGAGCACCGCCTCGACGGTCTCCTCGTTATTGTGATCCATGACCAGCATGTGGGGCGGGATTCCGACCTCCCTCGCCACGTCGAGGGATCGGATGACACCGCGCTTCTTGTCGCGATGCGGCGAGTGGACCATCACCACCATCTCGTTCTGCTGGGCGAACTCGAGCTGCTCGCGAAAGGCCCACTCCTCGGCCGCCGTGATCTCGTCGTAGCCGATCTCGCCGATGGCCACGACCCCCTCCTTGAAGGCGAAGCGGGGCAGCAGGTCGAGCACTTCCTTGGCGAGAGCCTCGTTGTTGGCCTCCTTCGAGTTGAGTCCGATCGCGGTGTAGTGGGCGATGCCGAACTGCGAGGCGCGAAAGCGCTCCCACCCCACCAGGCTGGCAAAGTAGTCGACGAAGGCGCCGGCGTTCGTGCGGGGCTGTCCCAACCAGAAGGCGGGCTCCACCACGGCGCGAACCCCCGCCGCAGCCATGGCCTGGTAGTCGTCGGTGGTGCGACTGCTCATGTGGATGTGCGGATCGAAGAAGCGCATGGCTCGGACTGCTCCTCGTTGCTCCCGGGCGGATGATTCTACTCGCTCACCGCGATCTTCGCGAAGGCACTCTGGTCCACCTTCCCCGCGAGCGCCTGGGTGAGCGTGTCCCTGAGCTCTGGATACTCTTCCTTTTCGACCGTCCCTTCGAGGCGCTCGAGGCGATCCTTCGCCCCCGCTCGCATCAAACCGAGAATCGCGCCTCGACGTCCGCGCAGATCGCCAGCCTCGACTTCCCGCTCGAGAGCCGCGAGCCCGCGCTCGCCACCATGGGGCCCCAGGCACAGCCACAGCTCGGGTGGGATCGGGCGCCCGGCGCTGCGACGCTCCTCCACGTAATCGAGCGCCATGCGGGCGAGCTCGGGAGAGAGCCGCGAGTCGAGGCCGACGACACGCCAGAGAGGCGCCTCGACGAAGAGCGCCTTCATGACGAGTTGGTGCCAGGCGATGTCGTCGAAGTAGCGGGCCGGGTAGGGGTTGTCGGTCGCGACGGCCTCGAAGACCGAGCGCATGTTGCTCCGGCACCCCTCGGCCGCGCGCGGCGCGAAGCGCTCGGGATCCGGTAGCAGGGGCAGGCAGCGGTAGAGAGCGCACAGCTCTCCCTCGTCGGCGTAGCGAAAGAACTCTTCGAACGCGGCCGAGAAGGAGGGTGCCTCCAGATCCGAGCGCGCCAGGACGAGGGCGGCCCGGACGAGCTCCAGCACCGTCCAGCGCTCGGGATTCCAGCCCTCGAGCTCCTTGCCCGCGCGCGCGACCTCGGCCGCGCTCGGGTTCGCGGCACCGCGCGGCGCGTAGCGACTGGCCAGGGAGATCCGGCTCGCGTGCCGGGAATCGTCGACCCCCTGCGCGATCTCCGCCCGGGCGCGGGCGAGCCAAGCCGCCGCGCTCTCCTCCAGCCGAGGCGCCAGCAACTCATCGATCGCCTCGGCCGCCCCTGCTATCACGCGACCCGCCTCCCTTGTCTTCCGCAACGTCTTCCGCGACCCTCCGATCCCCGCGGGCCAACGAGCAGGCGCCCGTGTAGCGTTCCAGCCGCTGTCCGCGCTCCTCCGTCACCTTCTGCGGACCCGAGTGTACATACTCCCGTGCGCTTGGTTCCGGAGCGAATCGCCCGGGCGGGCCCCTGCGGGAATACCGACTCTCCCGGTATGATCCAGAGAATCGCCCGCGAAGGTACGACCTCGAGGCTCGAGACATGCGCGAGATCCTTCAGTCATTTCGAGTCGCGTACGACTATCCGGTCGTCTTCACTCGAAATGCCTTTTCCCCTTCCAACTGCACCCTGACGGGGGTGCTCGCCCGGGGCGGCGCCCCGCCCCAGCGGATCCTTCCGGTCATCGACGCCGGCCTGCTGGCCGCCGATCCGGGGCTTCCCGACCGCATCGAGAGCTGGGCCGCGAGAAGCGATCTGCAGCTGGAGTTGATCCGCGAGCCTCTGATCGTTCGCGGCGGCGAGATCTGCAAGCGCGATCCGAAGGAGGTGCGAGAGTTCCACGACCTCGTGGCCAAGCACTCCCTTTGCCGGCATTCCTACGCGCTCGTCATCGGAGGCGGGGCCGTACTCGACGCCATGGGCTATGCGGCCGCGACCGCCCACCGCGGTATCCGACTGATTCGCATGCCCTCGACCAGCCTGGCCCAGAACGACGCGGGAATCGGCGTCAAGAACGCCGTCTATTTCGCGGGACGCAAGAACTTCCTCGGCACCTTCGCGCCGCCCTTCGCCGTCGTCAACGACTTCGCTCTGCTCGACAGCCTGGACGAGCGCGATCTGTGCGCCGGCAGCGCCGAGGCAATCAAGGTCTCGCTGATCCGGGACGCAGACTTCTTCCGCTCGCTCTACGAGGCGCGCCACGCCCTGGCGCGCTTCGACGCGCCGGCCATGGAGTCCATGATCGTCCGCTGCGCAGAGCTGCACCTAGAGCACATCCAGACCAGCGGCGATCCCTTCGAGCTCGGCTCGGCTCGACCCCTGGACTTCGGCCACTGGGCCGCACACAAGCTCGAGGAGCTGACGGGGGGCTCGCTCCGCCACGGCGAAGCCGTGGCCATCGGCATCGCGATCGACTCGCTCTACTCTCGCCGGGCGGGAATGATCGCGGAGGAGGAGCTGGAGCAGATCCTCGCGCTGCTCGAAGAGGTCGGCTTCGACCTCTACCACCCCGCCCTTCGGACCCTCGAAGTCGAACGCGCCCTTTCGGAATTCCGAGAGCACCTGGGCGGCAAGCTCTGCATCACACTCCTGAAGGGAATCGGCTCCGGGATCGAGGTCGATCACATCGACCTTCCACTCATGAAGAGCTGCGTAGAGTCCCTGGCCCAGCGCAGCCCCCGAGACCGCTCCCCCGCGGCCGCACGGGGTCGGTGAATCGGCCGGAGCCGGGGGTCGAGAGGTCGAGGGGTCGAGAGGTCGAGAGGTCGTCCAGAGCGTGCTCACCTACTGCACCAACATCCATCCGGGCGAAACGTGGAAAGACGTGCGGGCCAACCTCGACTCCCACCTGCTCGAGGTCAAGCAATGCATCTCCCCCCACGCGCCTTTTCCCGTCGGGCTGCGGCTCTCCGCCCAGGCAGCCCGCGAGCTCGACGAGCGGGAGGCCCAGCGCTTCTCCGCCTGGTGCGCCGAGAGCGACTGCTTCGTCCTCAGCGTCAACGGATTCCCCTACGGCCCCTTCCACGGGACGAGCGTCAAGGAGGCGGTCTACCTGCCCGACTGGAGGGATCCGGAGCGCGTCGACTACACCCGTCGCCTCGCCGACCTGCTCGCGGGCTGGCTCCCGAGCGGCGTCGTCGGCTCGATCTCGACGGTGCCGGTGGCCTTCGCGGCGGGATTCGCCGAGGAGCACTGGCCCGGCGTTCGCCGACACGTCGTCGAGACCCTGCAGCACTTCGACGAGATCCGTCAATCCGGCGGGCCCTCCATCGTGCTCGCCTTCGAGCCAGAGCCCTGCTGCGTCCTCGAGACCAGCGCCCAGGCACTGCGCTTCTTCGAGAGAATGGAGCTCCCAGCGCAGCTGGCCGATCTCGCGGGGATCTGCTTCGACTGCTGCCACCAGGCGGTCGAATTCGAGGAGCCCGAAGCGGGCCTCGAGCTTCTGCGGGCGGCCGGCGTCAAGATCGGCAAGGTCCAGATTTCGTCGGCCCTGCGCGTGCTGCCCCACGAGCTCGACGCCATCGCGACCTTCGACGAGCCCACCTACCTCCACCAGGTGGTGGCCCGCTGGCACGACGGCTGCCTAACCCGCCACCCCGATCTCCCCGACTTTCTCGCGACGCTGACCGACGAGCGGCGCTCGCGCCTGGTCGAGTGCCGCGTGCACTTCCACGTGCCGATCTTTGCCGAACACCTCGGGCACTGCGGCACCACCCGCTCCTTCCTCGAGACGCTGCTGCCCCAGCTCTCGCACCTCGCCCCCGATGCCGCCCTCGAGGTGGAGACCTACAGCTGGGGCGTGCTACCCGAATCACTCCGGTCTCCCCGGGTCGCGACGGACATCGTGCGCGAGCTCGAGTGGGCACGCCGCCACCTCGAAGGACGTCCCCTCGAAGGACGATAGAAAGGGCCATCCCTTGCAGCGAACCGTGGTACTGAACGTGGTCGGGCTCACGGGCCCCCTGATCGGAGAGCACACACCCCATCTCTCTCGCTTCGCCCAGCGGCGCGCCGAGATCCAGGCCGTCACGCCCGCGCTCACCTGCTCCTCCCAGGCCACCTACCTCACCGGCAAGCTCCCTTCGGAACACGGCATCGTGGCCAACGGCTGGTACTTCCGGGACCTCAACGAGATCTGGCTCTGGCGCCAGAGCAATCGACTCGTGGAGAGCGAGAAGGTCTGGGAGGTGGCCCGGCGCCGGGATGGGGCCTTCACCTGTGCGAACACCTTCTGGTGGTACGCCATGGCGACGAGCGCGGACTACACCCTTACACCCCGGCCGCTCTACTGCGCAGACGGACTGAAGCTGCCCGACTTCTACGCCTGTCCCCTGGAGCTGCGAGGAGAGCTCACCGACCGCCTCGGCGCCTTCCCCCTCTTCGAGTTCTGGGGCCCGCGCACCTCCATCCGCTCCAGCGAGTGGATCGCGCGGGCCGCCATGGAGCTGGAGGAGCGCTTCGCCCCCACTCTCAACCTCGTCTATCTGCCCCACCTCGACTACGTGCTGCAACGCAGCGGACCCGACTCCGATCTCTCGAAGGACCTGCGCGAGATCGACGGCGTCTGCGGCCAGCTCCTCGACTACTTCCTGGACCGCGGCCTTCGGGTGATCCTGCTCTCCGAGTACGGGATCATGCCCGTGAGCCGCCCGGTTCATCCCAACCGCATCTTGCGCGAGTCCGGCTACATCAACGTGAAGGTCGACCTCGGCCTCGAGTACCTCGATCCGGGCTCCAGCCGGGCCTTCGCGGTCTCGGACCACCAGATCGCCCACGTCTACGTCGAGGACGAGCGCGACCTGACCGGCGTGCGCGAGCTCTTCGAGAAGACCCCCGGCGTCGCGCGGGTGCTGCATAGTGGCGACAAGCGCGAGCTGGGCCTCGATCATCCGCGTTCCGGCGAGCTCGTCCTGCTGGCCGAGCCCGACAGCTGGTTCACCTACTACTTCTGGCTCGACGACGCCCTTGCGCCCGACTACGCGCGCATGGTCGACATCCACCGCAAGCCCGGTTACGACCCCGTCGAGCTCTTCGTCGACCCCGAGATCCGCTTGCCCACGCTGAAGGTCGCGGGCATCCTGGCCCGCAAGGCCCTCGGATTCCGCTACACCATGGACCTCACGTCCCTGGACGCGACTCTCGTCAGGGGCTCCCACGGCATCGTGACCGGCGAGCCCGACAACACGCCCATTCTCGTCTCCTCGGAGCCGCGCCTGCTCGAGGGCAACGAGATCGCCGCCGTCGGCGTACGAGATCTCATCCTCGACCACATCTTCGAGGATTGAGCGGGGTGGTGACGGACATGAATGCAGCGAAGGCACCGGTCGACGAGCAGAAGCCCCCGGAACCTACGGAGCGCTCCCCACTGCGCCTCGGGACCCTGCTCGCGATCTGCAGGGTCAGCAACCTGCCGACGGTGTGGATGAACGTCCTCACCGCGGCGGCGCTGTGCGGCGTGCCCCCCGGCCCCGGCGCAAGTCCCGGCTTGAGTCCCGGCGTCGTGCTGCTCCTGGCTGCCTCGCTCTCGGCCTTCTACTGCGGGGGCATGGCGCTCAACGACGTCTTCGATCGCGACTGGGACGCCGAGCACCAGCCCTTCCGTCCGATCCCGGCGGGTCGGATCACCCTCGCCGCGGCCCGGCGCCTCACCGCGCTGCTCTTCACCGCCGCCCTGGCGCTGCTCGCCCTGGCGCCCGAGGCGAGCGCCCTTGCACCCGGACTGGCTCTACTCGCAATCATCTTCGCCTACGACCGCTTCCACAAGGCCTTCGCGGGTGCTGTCTTCGTCATGGCGGCCACCCGAGCCATGGTCTTCGTCGTCACCGCGTGGGCGGTGGGAGGCGAGTTCTTCCCGCTGGTCGCGATCGCCGCCGCGGCTCAATTCCTCTATACCGTGCTCGTCAGCGCGGTGGCGCGCCACGAGAACACCCGGGGTGTCCCCTACTCCTTTCCCCTCATCCCCCGCATGATCGCTGGCATGTCGGTCCTGGACGGGACCCTGCTCGCGATCTTCCTGCATCCCGCCTGGCTCCTCGCCGGCCTGGCCGCGGCCTTCATGACCCACTTCGGCCAACGCTACGTACGGGGAGACTGAGGAGCTCGCGCGATCCGGGCGCGATGCTCAGCTGGGGGCGGGCTTGGCGTAGGACTTGAGCTCGAGGTGCTCCTCGAGACCGGCGATTCCCATCTCTCTTCCGATCCCCGACTGCTTGTAGCCGCCGAAGGGAACGTCGGGCGCGTACCAGACACCCCCGTTGAGCGACATGGTTCCCGTGCGGATCCTGCGTGCAAGGGCGTGCGCTCGCTTCTCGTCGGCCGAGAAGACCGTGCCCGACAAGCCGTAGATCGAGTCGTTGGCGATGCGGATCGCATGGTCGTCGTCGTCATAGGGAATGGCGACGAGCACCGGGCCGAAGATCTCTTCCTGGGCGACCTTCATGTCGTTGGTGACGTCGGCCAGCAGGGTCATCTCGTAGAAGTAGCCCCGCTCGGCGCTCTCCGGGCGCTTGCCGCCACAGGCCACCCGGGCGCCCTGGTCGATTCCCGACTGCACGTAGGCCTCCACCCGCTCGAGCTGCGCGCGGTTGATGAGGGGCCCCATCTGGGTGCCGTCCGCCGCCGGGTCACCCACCGCGATGATCCCCATCATCTTGGCAATCGCAGCCACGCCCTCTTCGTAGCGTGAACGCGGCAGGAGGATTCGGGTCGAGAGAGCGCAGCCCTGGCCACAGACCGACGCGGTGCCAAAGGCCGCGGTGGCGGCGACCATGCCGTAGTCCGCAACGTCGTCGAGGACGAGGCTCACGGACTTGCCGCCGAGCTCCAGAAAGACCTTCGTGAGATTCGCACTGGCCGCTTCCATCACCCGCTTGCCCACCGCGGTGGATCCGGTGAAGCTGATCATGTCGACCCGAGGGTCCGTCGTGAGATGTTCTCCGATGGCCCGATCGGCCGAGCTCACGACATTGAGCACGCCGGCCGGAATGTCGGTGTGGTCGGCAACGATGCGGCCCAGCGCGAGGCCGGTCCACGGTGTGTCGGGCGCCGGCTTGAGGATCGCGGTACATCCGGCTGCCAGCGCGGGCGTGAGCTTCGCGAGGTTGATCTGGTTGGGCACGTTCCAGGGCGTGATGGCGGCCACGACACCAATCGCTTCACGTTCGATCCAGCGGAGGCAGGGGCCTCCCATGGTGTCTCGCTTGCCGAGATCGGTGCTCCATTCGAAGCGCTCGATGACGTCTGCATAGTAGGCGGGGAACTCGCTGGGGATGGCGACCTGGACCCCGGCGCAGGCTGCGCGCGGCGCACCGACTTCGGCGATCGTGATCTCCGCAAGCTCCTTGAAATGGTCGAGCAGGGCGGCGTGGAGCTGTCGCAGGCAGGTGGCGCGAAAATCGACGTCGGTCGACCACCGGGTTTCGTCGAAGGCCCTTCGCGCTGCGACGATGGCGGCCTCGACGTCCTCGGGCGAAGCATCGGCCGCCCCTCCGATCACTTCCTCGGTGGCGGGGTTGACGTTCTCGTAGGTGGCGCCCGCGGCCGCCGGCCGCAGCTCCCCGTCGATCAGCAGCCGGTCTTCGTGCCAGATGTCAGTCATGGAGCTGGATTCTACACGATGGGGAGCAGGTGTCGGTCGAGCGCACAAAGCCCTAGCATTCCCCTGCAACGAAGGAGGTCTGCGATGGGGCTGATTCGACGGATCCTGGGTCCCCGGTCGAAGTATCTGAAGGAGCTTCCCTTTACCTACGAGGCTCGTGTCGAGGTGGGCGAAGGTGTCGAAATCACCAATACCTTCTTGTCGGACACGATTTGTGGCCTGGTCGAGCATCTCCAGGGTGACGGGATCGATCCGAGGCAGGTCGAGATCCGAGAGGTCTACCAGGACCGGGAGACGCTCATCGATCAGGCGCTGTACACCAGCGAGGATGGCCAATGGCTTGCTCGGCCGGCCATGTGCAGGTCCTTCGAAGCCCACTACCCGGGACATATTCGCGACAGCGAGTGCAGCTTCGGTGATCGAGACAAGCGCGTCGCTGGGGAGTGAAGCTCAGGCGACGTCGCCGGTCTTCGACTGCTCCGGCTCCATCCCGAAGTGGTCCATGTAGGCGGCGAAGCGCTCCAGGATCTCGCCGCGAGACAGGCCGATGTCCTGCTTCGCGTAGTCGTGCTTGCCGTGCTTGTGCTGGGGGTGCTCATTCTGCCACCCGCGCAGGCACGCCTCCCCCTCGTCGCTGAGCTCCTGGTCGAAGTGGGCGTAGATGCGCTTCACCGAGCCGACCGGGTCCTCCATGAACTCGTGGAAGTGGAGATCGAAGAACTGCCTGGGGTCGTGGCGTCCCCGCACCTCGATGGCGCGCTCGGCCCCGGCGGCCCACAGCTCGAGCTCCTGCTCCGCGATGGTCTTGCGCTGGATGTCGTCCTCGAAGATGGCGCGGAAGCCGGCGATGAGGCTGCAGTAGGAGCTCAGCACCCGGCTCGGGTCGCGGTGGGTCTGCACGATGCAGGCGTCGGGATAGACCTCCAGGAAGTCGGCCAGGTAGCGCATGTGCACGGGGTACTTGAGCAGCCAGCGCTTCTCGGGCTCCGTCGAGCCAATGGTGGCGACGAGATCCCGGTGGCGCCGATAGGTGGGGCGCATATCCGCCGACGCGTACCACCGGGAGTAGGAGGGCACGCTGGCGTTCACCTCGAAGCCGTCGTCGGTGAAGCCCTGCTCGAGCAGGTGCCGGCACTCCTCGGGGCCGTCGGCCATGAGGAAGTGGATCGCCTTCAAGGAGGGATCCGCCTCGTACATGAAGTCGATCTCCGCCCGCGAGGCCTGATAGTCGGGGTTCGCCTCCCACTCGCCGCGGGGTGGCCGCGGCTGGGGCTTCGAGGCCAGCCAGTACTCGAGGCACTGCATGCCGGGATCCTGGCCCATGAGATAGTGGAGCGCGGTGCTGCCCGTGCGCACGAGACCGCAGATCACGATGGGACGACGGATCTCGCCGCCGCGCAGGCCGGGGCTCGCCTTCCAAACCTGCTCGGCGCGCAGCCGCTTCTTCAGGGTCTCGACGACCTTGTGGCGTGACGCCTCCCGGCCGTAGTCGTTGAAGCGCGCCTCCTCGTCATAGGCGCACAGCAGCACTCGCAGCGCCTCGAGGTAGCTCGGGTCGCCGAAGTCGTCGTGGCCCACCGCCGCGCTGGCGGCCTCGTGAAAGGCGGCCTCCGATTCGGCAAAGCCCGCTCGGGCGTCGCGAGTCCCGGTCATGCACCCTCTCCCATGCAGTGGATCCGCACCGCAGACCGGTTATCCGTCGAGGAGCTGGATCTTGCAGCCTTCCAGCTCGCGCAGCACCGGGTCGAGGAGCCACACCTGCCGCCGGGACCGACGGCAGAAGAAGCGCACCAGCTCGGCGTCGCGTTCGGGTCCCGCTTCTTCGACGAAGGCTTCCAGCAGCCGGTCGGCCTCGCTCCAGTCCGTCACCGGCCGGTCGAGCAGCGCCGACGCCTCGGCGAGATCCTCGGCCTCGAGGGCGGGGCCGAAACGCTCCGCCCGGCGCAGGTACTCGGCCATGCGCAGCGGGACACCCATCTCGTAGGCCGCGAAGTCGTCGCCCGAAGCCGCCTGACGCAAACGCTCCACCAGGGCGTCGTGGGCCGCAGCCTCGCGTGTCGGCGTGGCATCTGGAACGATCGGCGCGCCCACGTCGACCCCCATGGCGTGGGCCATCACCTCGAGAGGAGCCAGAGAGTAGACCCAGTACCAGCCGAGGTACTGGATCAGCTCCAGTCCGGGCATGGGGTTGGCGACCAGGGGCGCAACCGCCATGGGGGTGTAGATGTTGAAGCGCACGGTGTGATAGTCGATGACCGGCGTTGGGATCGTGTCGCCGCTGCGTTCGAAGTAGCGCGCATAGGCGGCGGGAATGTCGCCCAGGGGCTCGCTCAGGTCTCGCGCGCGCAGAGCGGCAAGATCCGCCGCGGGGTCGCCCAGGCAGGCGATCTCGAAGTCGAGGAGCGCGGTCACCTTCCCGGCGTCGAAGAGGAACTGCCCCGCGTCAGCGGCCAGGAAGCTCACCCGGGAGCGCCCTTCGGGCACGCTCCGCTTCAGCCAGCCGATCACGAACTCGATCAGGGGCTCGGGCCGGCTCTTGCCCTTGCGGTAGGTCTGCTCCCAGCGTGCGAGATCGCAGAGCCCCAGCTCCCGGGCCGACGCCGGCCGCTCGAGGCCCATGGCTTCGAAGGGCGCGACGTCGAGGTCGTGCATGCGCGCCAGGATGTCGGTGTACTCGTCGAGGACGGCCTTGCGCTCGGCCTCACTGTCCGCAGTGGCGAGGTTGGCGCGCCCCGGGCTGCGCTCCATCACGATGCCGCAGGGCTCGGGGCAAACCCCATAGATGTGGGGAACCGGGATGCCGCCGCGCTCCAGCGCCTCGAGCACCCGCGCCTCGTGGGCGATCGCCTGGGCGCCCTCGGCGATCTCCGGACGCACCCCCCGGAAGTAGAGGGAGAGCGGCTCGCCTTCGCGCTCGAAGTCGATGAAGAAAGCGGGCCGCCAGCGCGTCTGTCGCTCGTAATCGACGACTCGGCCGCCGAGCTCGCTTTCGATCCAGGTGAAAAGTTGGGACCAGGGCTCGCCCGGGCTCTGCATACGCGCTCCTTATTCTTCTTCTGGGTGTCCCTGCCAGTCGCGCTCGCCGAGATCGCCATGGCTCCCGGCCTCGCGACTGGTATCGCGCAGGTGTTCGCTCTGAAGGCTGCGGTCCTGGAGCTCCGGGGCGCTCTCGCTGCGCAGGTCCTCGACGTCACCGCTCGCCACCGAGCCCCGACTCCGATCCCCCAGGCTCCCCGTGGCGAGACTGCCACCGTTGCCGATGGGCCGCTGATCGAGGGGCTGTCGATTGCTGATGTCGCTGAGGTCTCCGCCGCCGAGGCTGCGGCTGCCCAGGCTGTTGCCGACGGGGCGGGTGAGATCCCGGTCCGTCGGCGCGGCAGTCGCGCGCTCGAGGGCGCTTGGCTCGGCTCCGCCGGTGCCGCTGTCGGCCTTCTTTCGCTCCTCGTCTTCGGCCGTATTCTGTTCCTGGTCTTCGGCCGTATTCTGTTCCTGGTCTTCGGCCGTATTCCGCTCCGTGTTTGCGGCATTTCCAGCCTGCTCGACGGCGGGCGGCGCGGGAGGCACCACCGGGGCGGGCTCGGGCGCCGGCGACTTCGGGCTACACGCCAACGCGAGCAATGCCGGCGCTACCCACAGGCCGAAGCCGATCGACCGGACGGCTCGACCCCACAGGGGCGCCCAGCCTCCGGCCCCCGATTCCAGCGCCTCGCTCCCGCGCATCACCACTCCTTTCTCCACCCCCTCTGGATACCACGCCGCGCGCTCAGACGTCGCGGCGAGTCTTGGGTCGGGCTCCTAGCTCGCTTCGCCCTCGTTCTCGTTCTCGTCGAAGGTGCGCTCCTCAAAGCCCGCCTGGGTGTCGTCGTCCTCCCAGGTCGCGGCGCGGGTGGCAACCCGGCCCGCGGCGTCGGGCTTGAAGAGGATGTCGTTGTAGTGGCCGCCGGGCGGAATCGTCTGGAAGGTCTGGGGCGGCGCGAACTTGAAGTAGAGGACGCGGCGGCCGGCGTCGGGCGAGGTGGGCGGGGGCGTGGTGTGGAAGACGTCGCCGAAGTGGACGGTCACGTCTCCGGGCTCGGTCTCGAGGGCGACGACGGGCTTGCCGGCCTCGTCGTCCCAGGAGAGCGGGTGGTTCGAGTAGCGGTGGGAGCCGGCCAGCACCCGGACCTGGCCGTTGGCCGCGTTGGCGGGGTCGAGCTGGATACCCACCTGCATGAGGGGACACATGATGGGGTGGCCGCCCAGGCCGTCATCCTGGTGCCACTGCAGGTCGCCGAGGCCCTGCACCACGTCGGCGTTCTTCACGAAGGCCATGGGGCCGTCGAGACGGTCCGCGCACATGCGGAGATCGCCGTGCTCGAGGCGCCCGAGGCGCTGGATGCGCGGGTCGAGGCCGGTCTCGCCCAAGGTGTCGGACCCCCGGTCGAGGTAGTTGATACGCGTAACGACCTGCTCGCCCGCGCCGTTGGTCGACCACCAGCAGTCACCAGCGCCGGGCTCGAGGGCCGCGCGCACGCGCTCGAGCTCTGCGCCAAGGGCCGCGACTTCATCGGGCACGAAGGCGCGCTTTACATGAAGGAAGCCGGCCGTGCGCAAGAAGGCGCGCAGGTCGTCGTCCGGATCGTCGAGGGTGAAGGTGCGCGAGAGGTCCAGGGGCTGGCCAT
>JAFDEK010000075.1 GCA_019310385.1 Deltaproteobacteria bacterium | reverse complement strand
TTCTCTTCTACCTCCTCGCCGTGATGTCGAAGGCCATGGCGGTCACGCTGCCCGTGCTGCTTCTGATCCTCGATCTCTATCCGCTCGAGCGCCTGCCGCAGGGGGCGCGGCGTTGGCCCGATGCGGCCGAGCGGCGCGAGTGGGCCAGGTTGCTCCTGGAAAAGGTGCCCTACGCAGCGATCACCGTGGTGGCCTCCGCGGTGGCGGTTCTCGCCCAGGGCTTCGCCGAGGGCAAGGGCGTGGCGGGCTTCGAGAACGTGCCGAAGGGCTTCCGCGTCCTCAACGCCTTCAATAGCGTGCTCTTCTACGTCGAGAAGATGCTCTGGCCCGCGAATCTCTCCACCTACTATGCCCCGCTCGAGAGCTATCACTCCTTCTGGCAGAGCCTGCCCCTCTATTGGCTGCCCCTCGGCCTGGTCCCGATCGTGAGCCTCTGCTGCCTCTTCGCCTGGTGGCGAGGGCGCCCGCTCTGGCTCGCGGTGTGGCTCTTCTATCTCGTCACCCTCTCGCCGGTGATCGGGATCATCCAGGTGGGAGGGCAGGCCGCGGCGGACCGCTACGCCTATCTCCCCACCATCCCCTTCTACCTCTTGATCGGCGTCGCACTCGCCCGCCCCCTCTTCCGGCCAGGCCCATTGGGGAGCGCCGCCCGCTGGGGCGCCGTCCTGCTCGTGGTGATGGTCAGCGGCGTGCTCGTTGGCCTCACCCGGCAGCAGGCGCGCCATTGGCAAGACGACGTAGCCTTCTGGGAGCGTGCGTCGATGGCATCGCCGCGCAATGCCCTGGTGAACCAGGCCCTCGGCGGCGTATACCTGGCCGCGGGCGATCACGCGGGGGCGATCCGAGCGCTACGGGTGCTGGTGGAGGTCGACTCGCGAAATCCCCAGAGCCGCCTCTACCTGGCCGAGGCCTACCGGGAGGCGGGCCGGATGGACGCCGCGCTGGACGCCGTCGACCCCGTCGCGCGGGAGCTGCTGGAGCGCGACGAGCACGGGATCTACCTTCGTATTGCTCGGGAAGCCTGCAACCGGGGGCGCCGGCTCGAGGCAACTCGCGCCATCGACAAGGCGCGGGAGCTCGATCCCGACGACCCCGACCTCCGACGTCTCTCCGACGAGATCCGCACTCGCTCCTGTCGCTAGCCGATGGTGCCAGCCAGGGCTGCGGGCGCCGCAGGCCTTCGGCCTCTCCGTGCGCAGGGCATCAGCCGAGCGTGCGCCCCAGGTGATCCGCGAGGCGCAGGGCGAGGGCGACGATGGTGAGGGTGGGATTCGCGAAGCCGTTGGTCGGGAAGACCGAGCTGCCCGCGAGGTAGAGGTTCTCGACCTCGTGCAGCCTGCAGTCGGGATTTACGACTCCGCTGGCGGGCGAGTGGGCCATGCGCGTGGTGCCGCAGTGGTGGTGGCCGAAGCCCATGTTCTCTCCCCAGCCGCCGTCCTCCTCGCGGATCCACTCCGCAAGCTGTACGCGGCCGAGGTCCAGCCGGGCGAACTCGGCGGCGAAGCGCTCGGTCATGACGCGAACACTGCGGCGGTCGAGCTCGGCGAGGCGCCAGTCGAGGGCGATGCGTCGCATGCCCAGGGCGTCGCGCTCCTGCAGCAGGTGGACGCGGCTGGCGGGGTTCGGCGACTGTTCGGTCTGGGCGAAGACCGCCAGGCCTCTGGGCTCGCCGTGGTGCCAGTCGTCATAGCGCCAGGCTCCGTAGCCGGCGCGGAAGACGTCGTCGATGTCGCCGAGGGCCGTCCAGGCCTCGGTCCCGAAGCTCTCCGGAAGCGTGCCTTGCTGGATTGCAGCGCCGATCCGCAGGGCGGCGACGACAGCGCGGGAGTCGAGCTGCGTTCCTTCCGCGAGGCGAATGGCGCTGTTGAGCACTCGCTGCTGCTTCTGGAGCGGCTCGGCCAGGCGAAAGCCGGGCCCCACCGTCCAGGACCCCGACTGCATGAGGAGGAAGAGGCGGCGGGCGTCTTCCTCGCTGCGCGGCACCAGGAAGCCGGACTGCAGGTAGGTGTGCTCCATGAAGTAGCGGCCCACGAGATCGTTGCGGTTGCCGAGGCCCGGTGCCTCCCGCGCGGCGGAATCGAGCAGCAGTCGCGGGTTCTCGAGGCCCCCTGCCGCGAGCACGAAGGCCCGAGCGCGCACACGGCCGCGCCCGCCCTGTAGGCTGCGCACCTCGACGTGGTCGAGCCGGCGGCCCGCCGCGTCGGGCACGAGACGCGTCGCGTTGGCGTGAAGGAAGACGCGAAGGTTCGACGCGCGCCGCAGCTCCTCCCGGTAGTACGTGCCGAAGCGGGGCTCGCGGCTGTAGCGGAAGAAGCGGGCGACCAGCTTCTGCGGGTCGAGGTCCGGCGGCTCGAGGCCCGCGCGCTGCCAGCACTCCTCGCCGTACTCGTAGGGGCCCAGGCTGCACACCTGCTGTGCGCGCCGGTAGTAGGGCTCCAGGGTTTGCAAGGTGATGGGCCAGCCGCTGTCGGGAACCCAGGAACGCCGCTCGAAATCCAGGGCGTTCAGGGGCGTACAGGCGCCGTGCCAGATGTTCGTGGAGCCCCCGAAGGCCCGCATGCGGGTCTCTTCGAGGGGCTGGTAGGGACGGCCGGTGATCTCGCCCCGGCCGAGCTCACGGGTCGCTTCGTCGTCCTCGAAGCCGCCGCTCTCGAGGACACAGACATCGAGACGGCCGCCGGCGAGCTCCCGCGCCAGAGCGATTCCCGCGGCCCCGGCGCCGACGATGCACAGGTCTGTCGCGATCTCCGTGCCGGGCTCGAGCTCGTCGAAGTCGAGGATCACACCGGCTCCATTCCCGAGTCGCCTGCGAGGCCGGCGGGTCGATTCCTGCAGGCAAGCCGCTTCGTCGGGATCGCAGGTCGGCTCACTTGTAGTTCTTGAGCAGCTCCTTCTTCTTCTTTTCGTACTGCTTCTCGGTGATGATCCCCTGCTCGTAGGCGGAGTGGAGATCCTCCAGCTGCTGGCCGAGGGTAGTCGAGTTCTGCTTCACGGTTGCGCCGCCGCCGCCGCAGCCGACGCTGCCGAAGGAGAGGGCGAAGAGGAGCGGAAGTGCCAGTGAAAGAGTGACGAGGCGGCGCATGGGGTGTCCTCCTTGAGTGTGTTGGGGCGAAGCTGCCGATCGCGAGCTGGGGCCAGATCTTCGGGCTCCGGCAGCGCCCTGAGAGCAGGGCGGCAAGATCTTGGCGCATTCTAGCGCGACGCGCGACCCCATGGACGCTGCGCCGAAGGGCGACGTCGAGAGCGCGGCGAATTGGACACCGGATCCCGGTTTGCGAGACCGTCGGCCAGAGCGTCGGGGAGGGCGGCATGAGCGGGCTTCGGGCACGTTTCTGCGAGAACAAGAGCCGCGAGAACGAGAGCCGCGAGAACGAGAGGCCGGCAGACGCGACGCAGCAAGGCCACAGGCGCGAAGAAGGGCCCCGTCGAGACCGGCCGTCGATGCGGGGCGCCGCCACGAGGCGCTGGTCTGTGCTGCGCGCCGCCCTCGCGCTACTGGCCGCGCTGTGCGGGGCCGGTCAGGCTGCCCGGGCTGACGAGTCCGAGGACCGGGGATGGCCGCGGGAGATCGTGCATCCGACGGCCACGATCGTCGTCTATCGAGCGGGCAACCGAGCCTCGCACCGCAACAACATGTATCGGGACCGGAAGGGAGTGAAGACGACCCAGCGCGACCGGGCGGGGGATCGAGCCAGGGCCTCCCAGGGAAAGGGGGCCGGCGGGAAGGGCGATCGTGCGGCCGCGGCGAAGGACCACGGCGGCGGGCGGCGCTGAGCCTCCTGGCGCAGCGTGCCGACGCGCGATCATGCTGCTTTCGCGGCGGCGTGAGGGTGCGGAGCCTCGTCGGCCCCGCTCAGGCTTTGTCTGCCGCGCTGGCGCCGGGAAGGCTTCGGCTCTTCCAGAGCAGGTAGATCGCCGGCAGCACGACGAGGGTGAGGATCGCGGAGGAGACGAGACCGCCGACCATGGGCGCGGCGATGCGCTTCATTACGCGCGTGCCCGTCTCGCTGCCAAACATGATGGGCAGCAGGCCGATGAGCGTCGTCGCCACCGTCATCAGGAGCGGCCGGACGCGCTCGACGGCGCCTTCCGCCACAGCGGCCTTCAGGTCCGCGTAGCTCGCCATGCGACCCTCTCGCACACGGCGCGCGTAGCTCTGCTCGAGGTAGACCAACATCACGACACCGGTCTCCGCAGCCAGCCCCGCCAGCGCGATGAAGCCTACGCCGGCCGCGATGGAGCGGTTGTAGTCGAGCGCATACATGAGCCAGAAGCCGCCGACGGGGGCGAAGAGCATGGTCCCCAGCAGCACCATCAGGCTCTCACCGATCCGGCGGAAGTGGGCGTAGAGGAGCAGGAAGATGATGCCCAGGGTCAGCGGCACCACGACGCGGAGGCGTCGGTTCGCGCGCTCCATGTACTCGTACTGCCCCGACCAGACCAGGGTGACGCCGGGCGGCAGGCTGAGCTGCGTATCCAGGGCTTTGCGGGCCCGCTCGACATAGCCACCGATGTCCCTCGTGCTGAGGTCCACGTAGATCCAGGCTGACCGGCGCGCGTTCTCGCTCTTGATCGAGGGAGGAGCCTTGCTCGTCCGGATGTCGGCCACCTGGGCGAGAGGCACCGTGTGGCCCAGGGGAGTGGAAACGGCGACTCGTGCCAGCGATTCGAGGTCGCTGCGCAGCTCCCGGGGAAAGCGCAGGTTCACGGGGTAGCGCTCGAGCCCCTCCACGGTCTCGGTCACGTTCATGCCGCCGATGGCCGAGGCGATCACCGCCTGCACGTCGGCGACGTTGAGGCCGTAGCGCGCGGCCTCTTCGCGCCGGACGCGAATGTCGACGAAGTTGCCTCCCACCACCCGCTCCGAGTACACCGAAGCAGTTCCGGGGAGCGGGTCGAGTACCGCTTCGATGCGCTCGCCCACCGCCGACAGGACCTCCAGATCGTCTCCCAGCAGCTTGATTCCGATGGGGGTCTTGATTCCGGTCGCGAGCATGTCGATGCGGGTCTTGATGGGCATCGTCCAGGCGTTGGTCACGCCCGGGAACTGCACCATGGCGTCCAGCTCGCGGATCACGTCCTCGATCCTCTTCCCCCCCGGCCACTCCTCCCGCGGCTTCAAGATGATGGTGGTCTCGATCATGGTGAGGGGAGCCGGGTCCGTCGCGGTCTCGGCGCGGCCCACCTTCCCCAGGACGTGGGCCACCTGGGGATGGTGGGTGATGATGCGATCGGTCTGCTGCAGGAGCTCACGGGCCTTGGTGATGGAGATGCCGGGAGGCGTCGTGGGCATGTAGAGCAAGTCACCCTCGTCGAGGGGCGGCATGAACTCGCTGCCCAGGCGGCTCAGGGGCCATGCCGTCGCGAGCACCACGACACCGCAGAGCAGCAGGAGCGTCCTGGGGTAGGCGAGGGCCATGCGGTTGATCGGGCGGAAGCCGGCGATCAGGAAGCGAGAGAGCGGGTTGTCGCGCTCGGGCCGTATCCGTCCACGCACGAGATAGAACATCAGCACCGGGATGACGGTGATGGCGAGCAGCGCCGAGGCCGCCATGGCGAAGGTCTTCGTGTAGGCCAGGGGGGTGAAGAGGCGCCCCTCCTGTTGCTCGAGGCTGAACACCGGAAGGAAGGAGACCGTGACGATCAGCAGGGAGAAGAAGAGGGCGGGGCCGACCTCCCGGGCGGAGTCGATGACGAGAGTGAGCTGCTCGGCCTCGGGCCGCTCGGCGCGGTGCTTGTGGAGGTTCTCCACCATGACGATCGCGGCGTCCACCATCACGCCGACGGCGATCGCAATCCCGCCCAGGCTCATGATGTTCGCGCTCACGCCCAGCAGCCGCATGGCGATGAAGGCGCTGAGGACGCCCAGGGGCAGGGCGAAGATGGCGACCAGGGAGGAGCGGAAGTGGAGCAGGAAGAGCGCGCAGACGAGGGCGACGACCACCATCTCCTGGCTCAGCTTGTCGCGTAGGGTCGCGATGGCGCGCCGGATGAGTCGGGAACGATCGTAGGAGACGTGGATCTCGACGCCTTCGGGCAGTCCGCGCTTCAGCTCCGCGAGGCGGTCTTCGACGCGCTCGATCACTTCGAGGGCGTTGCCGCCGAAGCGCACGAGCACGATGCCGCTGACGACTTCGCCCTCGCCGTTCATGTCGACGAGGCCCCGGCGCACCTCGGGGCCGATCTGGATGCGCGCCACCTGACGTAGCAGGATCGGTGTGTGTTTCTCGGTGTCGAGGCCGATGGGGATGGTCTCCAGATCGTCGACGGACTCGATGTAGCCCTGTCCGCGCACCATGAACTCGGTCTCGGCCATCTCGATGAGGCGACCGCCGGTTTCGACGTTGGCGCGTCGAATGGCGTCGCGGATCTCGGGGATCGTCACGCCAAAGGCACGCAGCTTTTCCGGATCGACTTCGACCTGGTACTGCCGGACGAAGCCGCCCACCGAGGCGACCTCCGACACGCCCTGCTGGCTCATGAGGTCGTAGCGGAGATACCAGTCCTGCAGCGAGCGGAGCTCGGCGAGATCGATCCCCATGAAGTTCGCGGCGCGCAGCAGCTCGGCCGCAGAGATCCGGCTGTCGAGATCCCGGTCGAAGCCGTCGACGAGAAAGGTCAACGAGTCTTGCTGGAAGGTCTCGAGGGTTCGAGTGGCCGGGGGACTCGGCGTGGCGAAGAGCTCCTTCAGCTGCGCGTGCGAGTAGACCGCAAGCTCGCTTCCGCCCTCGCTCTCTTCCCGCAGGCACGAGCCAAGCACGCGGAGAGTGCAGCGCGTGCGGCTGCCGACGAGGCTGTGCGCAAGAGGTTCGGGTAGCTCTCTGGCTTCGACGGTCCCCGAGCCGTCCGCGTCGAGGTTGGCGCGAAGGACCCGCGAGCGCGGGCTGAAATCGGTCAGGCTGTACTGGTAGATCCAGCCCACTCCTGTCGCGTCGGGCCCGAGCTGGGGAGAGACGCCATCGGGCAATCGACCGCCGACGTAGTTCAGGTATTCGAGCACCCGGGAGCGGGCCCAGTAGAGGTCCGTCCCGTCCTCGAAGATGATGTACACCATGGAGAAGCCGAAGAAGGAGTAGCCCCGCACCACCGTTGCGTAGGGGACCGAGAGCATCGCGGTGGAGAGGGGGTAGGTGACCTGGTCTTCGACGACCTGGGGCGCCTGACCCGGATACTCGGTGTAGACGATTACCTGGACGTCCGAGAGGTCGGGGATGGCATCGACGGGCATGGTCCGCATGGCCCAGGTGCCCGCGGCCGCGAGCATGGTGGCCGCGATGAGGACGAAGAGCCGGTTGTGGACGCTCGCTTCGATGATGCGGGAAATCACTCGCTTTCTTCCCCGCTGAGGGCTTCTTTCGCGCTGAAGGCTCCATCCCCGCTGAAGGTCTTCTCCCCTTCACCCTTCGACGCTCGTTCGAGAAACAGGCGGCACACAGGGCAGCGTCCCGGACCGTCCATCACGATCTCCGGATGCGTGGGGCAGGTGTAGGCCGGGGTGCCCTCCCCGCTGTGCTCGTGGTCTGCGTGCAGGTGTTCCAGCTCCCGGGAGGTGGCCGGCCGCTTCTCGAGGTCCATTCCGCAGACCGCGCAGCGGCCGGGCTCCCGGGAGACGACCTCGGGGTGCATCGGGCAGGCCCAGACCGACTCGTGCGCATCCGTGCTCCCCGCGGAAGGGTCGGTGGAAGGTGTGCCGCGCGGCCCCAGCATCTTCTGGATCGCCTCCTGGAGCTGGCTCTCCGAGTCGATCAGGAACTGTCCGCTGGCGACGACGAGCTCTCCCTCGGAGAGGCCCGATAGCGCTTCCGTCATGTGCCGGTCGCCGACGAGTCCGGTCGTGATCTCGCGGGGCTCGAAGCGGCCCTCACCGGCGGAGACGAAGACGATCTGTCGTGTCCCCGAGTGGAGGATCGCCTCCGTGGGGATGGCGAGGACGTCCTCCTTTCGGCGGAATTGGATGTACACGGTGGCGAACATGCCCGGCTTGAGGCGATTGCCGGGGTTCGCAAATTCGAGACGCACGCGGAGGGTGCGGCTCGATCGATCCAGGGTCGGGTACACGTAGGCAACACTTCCCTCGATGACGCGGCCCGGCTCGTGGGTGAGCTCCATCTGGGCCGGCTGCCCGGCCTCCACCCAGGGAGCGTCGTACTCGTAGACCTCGGCGGTTACCCAGATGCGCGAGAGGTTTGCCACGCGATAGAGGTCCGTGCCTGCGCGCACGTGGGCGCCTTCGACGACGGTCTTTTCGAGGATGAAGCCCGAGCGCGGGGCGCGCACCGGCATCACTCGATGCACCTCGCCCGAGCGCCCGATCTCATCGATGTCCGAGGGGGAGAGGTCCCATAGCTCGAGTCTGCGCCGCGTCGAACGCGCGAGCTCGCTCCTGGCGCCCTGCCGGCGCAGGGTGAGGAGGTACTCCTCCTGGGCGGCCACCAGCTCCGGCGAATAGATCTCGAAGAGCGTCTCTCCCTTCTCGACCGGATCACCGGTCTTGTCGGCGTGGATCTTCTCCACCCAGCCCGAGAAGCGCAGATTCACCACCGAGATCTCGTCCTCGCCGACCGTCACCTCGCCGACGGTGCGGATGTGGCGGAAGAGAGGCTGGCGGGCGACCCGCTCGAGCCGGACCCCCATGTTCTGCACGACTACGGGGTCGATGGAGATCGTGCCGGATGCGCCGCCGGGCGCCCCGTCTTCGTAGACCGGAACGAGATCCATCCCCATCGGTGACTTGCCCGGCTTGTCGGAGATGTGGGTTGCGTCCATGGGAGCGACCCAGTGCGCGATCTTGCGTTCCGTAGAGGCGGCGCTCGTCGTTTCGGGCTGGGGCTGCGCAGCGAGGGTGTCGCCCACTCGCGTCAGCTCCATCTCGCAGAACGGGCAGGGTCCGGGCCCGTGCTCCAGGACGTGGGGGTGCATGGCGCAGCTGTAGAGCTGCTGCGCGGCTTCCTGCTCTCCGGCTGCGGTCGTGGCTGCACTCTCCTCCCTGCAACCGACGGCGAGCGATGCACTGAAGGCCAGGGCAGCGAGCAGGGTGACGAAGGCCTTCACGGCTTCTCCTCGAGAGTCGTCAGGCCCACCGTGGCGCGCGCATCGGCGCGTTGCAGATGGGTTTCGATGGTGGCGGCGAGATAGGTCTTCTCGAGCTGCAGCAGGGTCACCTCCGATTCGTAGAGGGAGGAGAAGTCCGCGCGGCCGACGGAGAAGTCCGAAAGCGTCATCTCCAGGGTTGCGTGCGCCGCGGGGATGAGCGCTTCGTGGTAGCGGGTGGCCTTCTCGTGGGCGCGCTGCCAGGTGGCCTCGATGGCGATCAGCTCGGACTCGACGGCGTCGAGGGCCGACGCGAGGCGCGCCCGGGCGCCGCGTGCGCCCTCCAGGCGGGCCGCTTCTTCGCCCAGGCCTCGTTTGCGGCTGTTCCAGGGAATCGGCAGCGATACGCCGAGGGTGATGAAGTCGGTTCCGTCGTCCAGGGGCGTGTCCACGGTGCGCAAGCGGTACTTGAACCACAGGTCGAAGTCGGGGCGGATCGAGATGCGCGCCAGCTCGGCGGCTCTGCGCTCCACCTCGACCTCCTCGCGGATGCGCGCGAGCTCGGGGCGTTGCGCCTTTGCCTGGGTGAGCCAGGCAGAAGCCCCGCCTTCGACAGCGAGAGGCGAAGCGCGCAGGGGGGTCTCGAAGCGGTTCTGCTGGGGGCGTGCGAGGGCCTGGTTCAAGCCCGCGGAGAGCTTCCGATCGGCGCGCTCGAAATCACCCAGATCGTCGGCGAGTCGATCGCGCAGGATGGTCAGGCGCAGCACCGCGCTCTGTCCGGCGTGACCCACCTCGTAGTGGGTACGCACCGCGTCCAGCAGATCGCTGGTGCGCTCGAGATGTTCGCGGGTGACCTCCCGCAGCATGTTCGAAAGGCTGAGCCGCCAGAAGAGCTGCTCTACGTTTCGTCTCAGCTGAACCTCGGCCTCGGCCGCGCCGTGGCGACTCGCGGCGCTGCGCCGCCGGGCTACCTCCTTCGAAGCCTTGCTCCAGCCCCATTCGGGCAGCTTCTGCTTCAGCTGGAACTGCAGCCCCGACATGGGCGAGTCGTCGATACGGAAGGAGTCGACGGGAGCATTCAGGTACTCGATGCCGAAGCTTGGATCGCGCCAGGTGCCCGCCACCTCGGCGAGCTTCGCAAGCTCCTCGGCCCGGGCGCGCATGGCCTCGACGCCGGGGTTCGCACGAATCGCCTCCGCGGCGAGAAGTGAAGGGTCATCGGCCGCGACGGCCGGCAGCGGGCACAGCAGGATCACCAAGCCCATCCAGGTGTTCTTCATGGCTATCTCCCCAACGCAAGTCCGGTGCCATCCCAGCGCACCCCTCAGTCCCACGAGAGCCCCCACTGTAACCGCCCCCGCCACACCCCAGTAACCCCCCCAACCACCCCCCCCATAACGCAAGCTGAGGGGACGGTCCTTAACGCAAGCCAAGACAGGGGACGTTCCTTCCGAAGTTCCGCTATGACACTGCGTCAGATCGGAAATGGGGGACGTTCCTTCCGTTCTGACGGTCCGTCGCATCGGAACCTCGGAAGGAACGTCCCCCCGCTTCCCGCTTCGGGGTTTCGACTTGCGTTAAGGACCGTCCCCCCCACCTTGCGTTAGGGCTTGAGGTTGTAGCGGCGGAGGAGGCGGTAGAAGGATTCGCGTTCGACGCCGGCGTGGGTGGCTGCGTCGCTGACGCGGCCCTGGTGGCGGCGCAGGACTTCCTCGAGGTAGCTGCGCGCGGTGGCGACGCGGCCGGCTTCGACGGCCTCGGACCAGGTGAGATCGGCGAGCTTTGCGAGCCGGTCATCGAGGGGCCGGGCGCCGGAGACTTCCGGGGGGAGGTCCCCGACGTCGATGCGCTCTCCTGCGGACACGACGCAGGCTCGTTCCACTGCCGCGCGCAGCTGGCGCACATTGCCGGGCCAGTCGAAGCTCTCCATGGCCGCGACGGCGGCGCTGGTAAAGCCGATGATGCGCCGTCCGCGCTGGGGCGTGCGCTCCTTGAGGAAGTGGGCCGCGAGGAGCTCGACGTCCTCCTTGCGCTCGCGCAGCGGGGGGACCTTCACCGCGGCCACGTTGAGCCGATACCACAGATCCTCCCGGAAGCTCCCGTCGGCCACCATGGCCTCGATGTTCCGATGAGTCGCGGCGACGACCCGCGCATCGACGGCGCGCTCCCTCGACTCGCCGAGGCGGCGGACGGCGCGCTCCTCGAGCGCGCGGGTGAGCTTGGCCTGGAGGGAGAAGCGCATCTCCGCGATCTCGTCGAGAAAGAGGGTGCCGCCATCGGCCTCTTCGAAGAGCCCGGCCCGGTAAGAGCTCGCTCTCGAGAAGCTCGGCGGGAAGCGCCGCGCAGTTGATCGCGACGAAGCGCCCCCCGGCGCGGGGACTCAGCTGGTGGACCGCGTGGGCAACGCGCTCCTTGCCCGTCCCCGTCTCGCCGAGCAGCAGCACCGTGACGTCACTCTCCGCAACCCGGCGCACCAGGGAGCCGAGCTCATCCATGGACGCGGAGCGCGCGACCATGCCCGGAAGCACCTCCAAGCTGCGCGGCTCCTCGCCCGAGCCGGGCAGGCTCGCAGCGGCCCGCCCGATGGCTCGCAGCACGACGGCCCGAGCCTCCTCGGGCTCGAAAGGCTTGGTGAGATAGTCGTAGGCACCCAGGCGCAGCGCCTCCACGGCGGTGGGCACCGTCGCATAGGCGGTCATCAGCACGAACTCGATGCCGGGGCGGCGCTCCTTGCACTTCTTCAGGAGTTCGAGCCCGTCCATGCCGGGCATCTGAAGGTCCGAGAGCACAACCTCGACGGGCTCGCTCTCGACGATGCGCAGGGCCTCGCTTCCGCTGCCCGCCGTGCGCACGCGCGCGTCCCCGCCCAGCACCTTGGCCATGAGCCGAACCATGTTGCGCTTGTCGTCCACCACCAGGACGAGGGGAAGATGCGCGTCCCGCTCGCTCATGAGCTCGTCTCCTCCGGTCCGGCGTGGCCCGGCAGCGTGACTCGAAGCACGCAGCCGCCCCCCGCGCGATCTTCCGCCCGGATGCTTCCGCCGTGGGCCCCTACGATGCCCCGGCACAGGGCGAGTCCCAGCCCCGAACCCCCCGAGCGCTTGCTGAAGAAGGGCTCGAAGACGCGGCCCCGATCCTCGGCCGGGATGCCCGGGCCCCGGTCCGACACCCGGATCTGCCAGTCGCCGTCCGCCGAGCGGTCGGCGTCGACCTCGATCGGATCGTCCTCGGCGGAGACCTGCGCGGCGTTCATCAAGAGATTGAGCACCACCTGCCGCAGTCGACCCGCGTCCGCGTACACCTCACCCGGCGGGCAGTCGAGGCGCACGGGCAGGCCGCCGCTCTCGTCGGTCTCCCGAAAACGGCGCACGGTATCGGCGAGCAGCGTGTCCAACGCGAAGGAGTCCCGGCGCAGCTCCGGCGCCCGCGCAAAGGTGACGAGATCCTCCGCGATGCTCTGGCAGGCGGCGGCCTCCTCGTCGAGGATCTGCAGCTCCTCGCGCAGGGTTTCGGGCGGCGAATCGGGTCCCATGGTCTTGAGATAGCCGCGAATGATCCCGATGGGGTTGTTGATCTCGTGGGCGACTCCCGCGGCGAGCTGGCCGATGGCCGCGAGCCGCTCGCTCTCGACGAGGCGCCTCTCCCGTGCCTCGAGCTCCTCCGCCATGGCGTCGAAGGCCTCGGCGAGTGCCCGGAATTCTCCCTCGCCCACGTTCCCCACCCGAACGCGGGAGTCGCCCGAACCGAAGCGTCGGGCGGCGTCGGCGAGCCGATCGAGGGGGGCGAGGACCGCGTTGCGCAGGCGCAGCGTGAAGGCCAGCGCGAGGACGACCACCAGCAGCGCTCCGACCACGCCGCTGACTAGGCCGAGCCGCGTGGCCCGGGTGGCCGAAACGTGGGCAGTCGCCATCTTCTGTTCGACCCCCCGCGCGATGGCATCGGCCTGCTCGGCGGCGCGCTGGGAGATACGCTGGGCGCGTCGATGGCTCTCGGCGACGGCCAGCCGATCGCCACGTTCGGCGGCCGGGCGAATCGCGTCCCGAAACATGTCGTGGAGCTCGCGGCTGTCCGCCCGGAGCTGGTCGAGTCGGTGCTGCTCACTCTCGGGGATGAGGGGACGCAGGGTTGCGACACCCGCTTCCACTCGCGCATACCAGTCCTGCTGGTGATCCAGGTGCTCGGGCTCGCCGCCGATCAGCCAGTGGGCCTGGTGGATGTACTGCTCGCGCACCGCGGTGGCGAGTGCCAGGCTCTCCTGGATGGCGGCCTCGTCGTCCCGCATGCTGTGCACGAGCCCCGAGACCTCTCCGATCAGGCTCAGCAGCAGCGCGCACATGGTCACGGACACCACGGAAACGAGCCCGAAGCCCACCGCGAGACGCCGTGCGATCACGCGACGCGTCCGGGGGGCCGGCTCTGCCCGCTCGTGACTCGTGCTCGACTGCATCCCGTCGATCCCCTCCCCACCGCGGAGATCCGTGGCCAGCGCTGCGCATGGCCCGCGTGGCGGTGAACACAGTGATGCTAACCGAAGCACCCGTCGGAATCCCGGAGGTCGATGCCGCGCGCGGGGAGCCCCCAGGTCGACGCGCCGCGCGGCAATACCGAGATCGATCCCAGCGGCAGCTCGATGGTATCGTCTCTTCTTGCGGACCCCTGTCCGTCGGGAGGAAGCCGGATGATCGTGCGCCTGCCCTTCGCATTGCTCGTCTGCTGCGCCGCGCTCGCGGCAGAGGCCGGGGCGCGGCCTCTCAACATTGTCTTCATACTCAGCGACAACCAGAGCGCGACGGCACTGGCCAGCTACGGCAACCGGGATGTACGGACTCCCCACATCGACCGCCTGGCGCGTCAGGGCGTGCGATTCACCCGGGCCTATGCGGCCAGCGGCATGTGCTCCTCCACCCGCGCCACCCTTCTCACCGGGTTGATGCCCAGCCAGCACGGCCTGCACAACGCCCTCTTCGACCCCTGGGTGGACAGCCTGGGGCCCGGTTGGAACGCGGTGGCGGAGTATCGCAGCGTGCCCCTCACGCTGGCCAACCGGGGCTACCAGACCGCGATGATCGGCAAGTGGCATCTCGGAGACACGCGGCAGGCCAGCCTGGGCTTCCAGCACTGGGTGGCGCTGCCCTACGGGCACACCATGGACTTCTGGGACAACGAGCTCGTGGAGAAGGGCAGCCGTCACCCGGTTCGAGATCGGCATATCGTGGACGTCCTGGCCGAGAAGGCGGTGGAGTACCTCGGGCGGGTCGAGATCGATCGGCCCTTCTATCTGCAGCTCAACCTGGACGGGCCCTATGCACTGCCTCCTTCGAACTACGGGCCGGCCCGCAATCGCCACTATGCCCGCTACGCGGCCCAGACCTTTCACTCCATGCCCCAGGAGCCGGTCAGCGACGACATCCTCGTACAGCTCAACGGGCCCTACGTGCCCGGTGTCGGCTTGGAAGTCAGGGATCTCGACGCGGTATGGGACTCCCTGCGCTACGGCACCATCCGCATGCAGGGCGATCGGGAGAGCTATGCGAACTTCCTGTCCCAGAACAGCGTAGTGGACGACGCGGTGGGGCGGGTGGTGGCGGCCCTCGAGCGGCGTGGGCTGATGAAGAACACGGTGGTCATCTATTCCGCGGACCAGGGCAACCTCTTCGGGCAGCACGGCACCTGGGGCCACACCATCTGGTTCACGCCGTCCCATCTCCACGAAGAGGCCGTGAACATTCCGCTGATCGTCGTTCATCCGGACGCCGGGGCGGGCGTGACGAGCAAGCGAATGGTGGGGCAGTACGATTTCGCGCCCAGCCTGCTGGACATCGCCGGAGTTCGCGACGTGGAGCTCGCCGACTCGCCCGGCCGCAGCTTTGCCGGGGCCCTGCGCGAGGCGGCCTCGGAAGGCGAGGGGCCACAAGCGGTCTTCTTCGAGCAGGAGGAGAGTCGCGGCCTGCGCACCGCGCGCCATGCCTACTGGAAGCGGCTCGAGGGAACGGGGGAGCCCGTCTTGTTCGACATGAGCACGGACCCGGGGCAGCGGCACGATCTCTATCCAGAGATGCGCGACAGCGAGCTCGTTCGGGGACTCGACGCGACTCTGGAGCAGTTCTTCGCGCGGTACAGCGACCCCGCCTACGACCTGTGGAAGGGGGGCGTGGCCAAGGGCACGACGCCCAAACCCGTCATGTGGCTCAGACGAAACCCGTGGCCCTGGGCAAAGAAGTACTGGCGGGACTGGGTGACCCACTCTCCCTCGCCAGAGCCCTTCTCCGAAGCTCCGCTCTAGCCGGGATCACCCCACGCGAACGCCGTGCCCGGGTCAACCCTACCCGAGGATCAAGGGGTTCCGGTCGGGTCGGGCTCGTGGCCCGGCTTTTCCTTCTCGAGGAAGCGGGCGAAATCCTCGGCCGGAACGGCCGGGCTGAAGAGGTAGCCCTGCAGCTCGTCGCAGCCGCTATCGCGCAGGAAGTCCGCCTGCTCGCGGGTTTCCACGCCCTCCGCTACGACGGCCAGCCCGAGGCTGCGCGCCATGGCGATGACCGCCGCGACCAGGATCGTGTCGTCCTTGTTGTCCGGGACCCCGTTCACGAAGGAGCGGTCGATCTTGACGCGGCTGATGGGGAAGCGGCGCAGGTAGCTCAAGGACGAGTAGCCCGTGCCGAAGTCGTCGAGGGCGAGGCCCACCCCCATCTCGTCCAGCTCCCGGAAGGCCTCGAGGGTCACGTCGTCGTCCTGCATGATGGTGCTCTCGGTGATCTCGAGCTCGAGGTGGGCCGGACTCAGGTTGCTCTCTCGCAGCACGCGATCGACGGATTCTACCAGCGTCGTGCGCCGGATCTGGCGGCCGGAAAGGTTGACCGACATGCGGATCGGCCGATAGCCCGCTTCCTGCCATGCCTGGGCCTGGGCGCACGCGGTGCGCAGCACCCATTCGCCGACCCGAACGATCAAGCCGGTCTCTTCGGCGACGGGAATGAACTCGGCCGGAGAGATGGGGCCCAGATCCGGATCTTCCCACCGAAGCAGGGCCTCCGCGCTCGTGACGGTCGTCCCTTCCGCGTTACGCATGGGCTGGTAGTGGAGCGTGAGGTCGTCGTCATCGAGGGCGCGGCGCAGGCGACCTTCGAGCTCGATCTTGCGCTTGGCCGCGGTGTTCATGGATTCGGCGTAGAACTGATAGTTGTTGCGGCCGCGGCCTTTTGCCCAGTACATGGCCCGATCGGCATTCCTGAGCAGCGTCTCCGCATCCTCGCCATCGTGGGGAAACACCGCGATGCCGATGCTGGCGCTCGCCGTCACCTCGCGGCCCTCGAGGACGAAGGGCTTGCGGATCGCGTTGAGCACCCGATCGGCGACGATGCCCGCGTCATCGCTGCGCGCGATCCCGTTGAGCACGAAGGTGAATTCGTCGCCTCCCAGGCGCGAGACCGCGACGCTGGATTCTTCGGAGCTGGCACGCGCGATGGAGTCGCTCAGTCTCGTGCAGTTCATGACTCGCTCAGATACCTCGCGCAGCATCCGGTCTCCGGCGCTGTGGCCGAGGGTATCGTTGACGAGCTTGAAGCCGTCGAGATCGAGGAAGCACATGGCCACGAGCCGGTCGCTGCGCCGTGCCTGGTGGAGGGACTGCTCGAGGCGATCTGTGAAGAGCTTGCGGTTCGGCAAACCCGTCAGGCTGTCGTAGTAGGCCAGGAGGTGGCTCTGCCGGATGGTTTGCTGCACCAGCCGGCGAAGCATCAAGAAGCTGCCGAGGGAGAGGAGACAGATCGATCCGACGAGGACGATCAGCCCGATCGCGAAGTCGTCCTTCGCCGCTTCCGCGAAGGGGGAGAGTGCATAACGATCCGCCACCGCGCCGAGCGCGATGAGGGGCACGATTCCGCCCATGAAGTAGGCGAGGAAGGATCCTCGGTCGAGCTTCAGGGAAGAGCCGAAGCTCCCCCATTTCGCAGATGCCATCAATCCACCAGACCGGGCCTGAATGCCCTGTGGTCGGTGGCGCTTATCGGCTGCTCGTACTGTCTGCTGAAGGCGGCCGCTGTGAAGGTGCGTGGGTTTTTGGACCCACTCATCGGGGCAGCATTCCCAGCGAGAGGGGGAGGGCCGAAGCCGGAAGGGGCGCTGAATCAAGTGGCGGAGAGGGTGGGATTCGAACCCACGGAAGGCTTGCACCTTCACCTGATTTCGAGTCAGGCACGTTCAACCAGGCTCCGCCACCTCTCCGCGGGGCGAAGAAACTAGCACGGTCTCGAAGTCAGCAACCCGGGCCCGAAGCCTTACCTCACCCACGGGGTCCGCGTCGCTCTTCCCCATACGGGGCAACCCTGGTCTTCGAGGTCGGGGCCGCGGGACCCTTCTAGACGGCCGCAGCCGGGCTTCGCCCTCGGGGTGAATCGGCCCGTCCCGCGTGCTACGGTGCGCCGCGCACTTCCGGGGCACCCACACCGAGCGCTGCTCCAGAAACCACGGTTCATCTCCAAGCGGAGGCCAGTTCTTGGCGCGTGACGATCTCATTCAGGTAACCGGATCCGTCGACAAAATCCTCGGCGGCGGCCGCTACCAGATCACCCTCGAATCCGGGCAGCAGGTCACGGCCCAGCTCTCGGGCCGAATGCGCCGCTTCCGCATTCGCGTGATCCCCGGCGACCGTGTGACGGTCGGCCTCTCGCCCTACGATCCCACCCACGGCTTCATCACCTTCCGGCTGCGCGAAGGCCAGAACGCTCCCTAAGCGAGCTTTGGTGCGGCAGCTCGCGACTCTTCTTCTCCTCAAGCTGATCCGGGCCTGGGACCGGGCACGCCTGCGGCGCCTCGCTCGGGCGCATCCAGGCCTCGAGATCCACCCCGACGCCAGCACGAACCTCGCGGTCGCCGGCTTCTCCCTGGGGCCGGGCGCGCGCCTGCGAATCGGTCCCGGCGTGGTGACCGAGCGCCGGCGGGAGGGCGTGATCTTTCACGTGGGTGCGGGCGCCGAGGTCGAGATCGGCGCGCAGAGCTGGATCCACAGCGACGTCGGGCCGGTGCGGCTGCGGGCCTTTCCGGGCGGGCGCATCACGGTGGGGCCGGACGCCTTCTTGAACGGTTGCCATCTGAGCGCGAAGCGCGAGCTGAGCCTCGGGCGCGGTGTCTGGGTGGGACCCGGAGTGCGGGTCTTCGATTCGGACCAGCATGCCCTGGACGCCGAGCGGCCCGAATGCAGCGAGCCCGTGCGGATCGGGGATCACTGCTGGATCAGCTCCGACGTGACGGTGTTGCGCGGGGTGGAGATCGGCGCCCACAGCGTGATCGGCGCACGCTCCCTCGTCACCCGTTCCATTCCCGAGCACACCCTGGCCTTCGGCAACCCCGCGGCGCCTCGCGGCAAGGTGGGCGATCGCTCGCGAGTCCCCATCTGACGCCGAAGCAGGCACCCTGCTCGGCGCGCGCTTCTGTTACTCTGCCGCGATGGCGCTGCGCATCGCGATCTTCGGACAGGCCCCCTTCGGTAGAGACGTCGCCGAGCGGCTCGCAGAGGCGGGCCACGAGATCGTCGGCGTGTACGTGCCCCCCGACGAAGGACGCCCGGATCCCCTCGGCGCCCTCGCCGAGGAACGCCGTTGGCCGCTCTTTCGCCACAAGCGCTTCCGCCGCAAGGCAAAGGCGATCCCGGAGCTCGTCGAGGAGTACCGAGGCCTCGGCGCGGATCTCAACGTCCTTCCCTTTACGACCGTGATCCTCCCGCCCGAGATCGTCGACGGGCCCCAGCACGGATCCCTCGTCTTCCACCCCTCGCTGCTGCCGGCCTTTCGTGGCGGAGCCGCGCTCTCCTGGCAGATCATCATGGGGGCCACCGAGTCTGGGGTCACGGTCTTCCGGGCCGACGCAGGGGTCGATACGGGGCCCATCGTGGTGCAGCGTGGTGGCGTCACGATCGAGCCCACCGACACCATGGGCTCCCTCTACTTCGACAAGCTCTACGCGATGGGGGTCGAGGCCACAGTCGAGGCGGTGGCGACCGTGGGAGAGGGCAGGGCCAAGTATCGCCCCCAAGGGAAGGTCGGTGCGAGCGAGCAGGGCCTGGTGACCAACGAGGTCGCGCGAATCGACTGGGCACGTTCCGCCGGCGACGTCGAGCGCCTGATCCGCGCCTGCGACCCCTCTCCGGGCGCCTGGGCGGAGATAGATGGCGAACAGGTTCGCTTTTTTGGCGCCTCCATGTGCCCGAAATACCGTGATCGGGCGGCGGGCGCCCTGCTCGGGAGCGTGCTGGGCGTCCAGAAGGGCGCCCTCGTCCTGGCCGCCAACGGCGGTGCGGTGTCCGTGGCGAAGCTGCGGCGCGGGACGGGAAAGAAGGTTCCCTCTGGGGAATCCGGAATTGCACCCGAAGCCTGCTTCGACTGAGACCCGAGGCCAGGCGCAGCGCCCGCTTCCCCGCGGGCGCATCGCCGACGTCGGACTGCCTCATGGAACCGCAGCCGATACGCAGGTTTCCGAACGGGTGGCCGATATCTTGACACCTCGCTAGATTGCGCGGCCACTAAAGATTCGAGCTACACCCTTCTAAACAGTATTGACACACGTAAGTAGAGATCCGGCCGCCCTGGCGGCGGATCCAGCCCCCACATGAGCGGGGGGCGAACGGGGCCATCATGTTCACCGACCTCTCCAAAGTCCGAAACATCGGGATCAGCGCACACATCGATTCCGGCAAGACCACCCTCACCGAGCGCGTGCTCTTCTATACCGGGAAGATTCACGCCATCCACGAGGTGCGCGGCAAGGACGAGGTCGGCGCCGTGATGGACTCCATGGAGCTCGAGCGCGAGCGCGGGATCACCATCGCCTCGGCCGCCACCCATTGCGTGTGGAACGAATACGACATCAACATCATCGACACGCCCGGCCACGTGGACTTCACCATCGAGGTGGAGCGCTCCCTGCGCGTGCTCGACGGCGCGGTGCTGATCCTGTGCGGCGTTGCGGGCGTGCAGTCCCAGTCCATGACCGTCGACCGGCAGATGAAGCGCTACAAGGTCCCGCGCATCGCCTTCATCAACAAGCTCGACCGCTCGGGCGCCGATCCCGCCAAGGTGACCTCCCAGCTCTGCGAGAAGCTCGGCCACCACGCGGTGATGATGCAGCTCCCCATCGGTCTCGAGGCCGACTTCGAGGGCGTCGTCGATCTCATCACCATGAAGGCCTACTACTTCGAGGGCGACAACGGCGAGACGATCACCGAAGCCGAAATTCCGGAGAACATGCAGGCCGACGCCGACGCGGCCCGCGAGACCATGCTCGACGCGGTCTCCATGTACTGCGATGACCTCACCGAGGCCATCCTGGAAGAGACCCTCACCGAGGCGGCGATCCACCACGCCGTGCGCAAGGGCGTGCTGAGCCTCGAGTTCACGCCGGTCTTCCTGGGCTCGGCCTACAAGAACAAGGGCGTGCAGAAGCTCCTCAACGCGGTGGTGGACTACCTGCCGGCCCCCAGCGACGTGCAGAACACGGGCGTCGACCTCGATAACGACGAGGCCGAGGTCGCGATCGAACCGGTCTTCGACAAGCCCCTGGTCGCCCTGGCGTTCAAGCTCGAGGACGGCCGCTACGGCCAGCTCACCTACCTGCGCGTGTATCAGGGAAAGCTCACCAAGGGCACCAGCATCATCAATTCGCGCACCAGGAAGAAGCACAAGGTGGGACGCCTGGTGCGCATGCACTCCGACGAGATGCAGGACATCGAGGACTCGGGCGCCGGCGACATCGTGGCCCTCTTCGGCATCGAGTGCGCGTCGGGCGATACCTTCACCGACGGCACCGTGAACTACGCCATGAGCTCCATGCACGTGCCGGATCCGGTGATCTCGCTCTCCATCAAGCCCAAGGACACCAAGTCCCACGACAACATGGGCAAGGCCCTCGGCCGCTTCGTGCGCGAGGACCCGACCTTCCACTCCGCGGTGGACCCGGAGAGCAACGAGACGGTGATTTCGGGCATGGGCGAGCTGCACCTCGAGGTCTACGTCGAGCGCATGGCTCGCGAGTACAACTGCGACGTCGAGACCGGCGCGCCCCAGGTCGCCTACCGCGAGGCCATCTCGAGGAAGGCCGAGTTCAACTACACCCACAAGAAGCAGACCGGCGGCTCGGGTCAGTATGGTCGCGTGGCGGGCTACGTGGAGCCGCTGGGAGAGGACGATCAGGATTTCGAGTTCGAGAGCAAGATCCGCGGCGGCTCCATCCCCACCGAGTACATCCCGGCGGTCAAGAAGGGCTTCCTATCCTGCCTCGACAAGGGGCGCCTCATCGGCTTCCCGGTGATCGGCATGAAGATCGTGATCGACGACGGCCAGTCCCACTCGGTGGATTCTTCGGAGATGGCCTTCCAGGCGGCCGCCCGGGGCGCCTTCCGCGACGTCTACCCCCGCGCGAAGCCCATCGTGCTCGAGCCCATCATGAAGCTCGAGGTGGAGGGCCCCATCGAGTTCCAGGGCGCCATCCTCAAGACCATCATGCAGCGCCGCGGTCAGATTGCCGGCACGGTGGAGGAGTCGGGCTTCAGCCGGGTCGAGGCCCAGGTGCCCCTGGCCGAGATGTTCGGCTACGCGACGGACCTGCGCTCCACCACCCAGGGCAAGGCCGAGTTCACCATGGAGTTCTCCAACTACAGCCCGGCCCCGGCCGAGGTGCAGAAGGAGCTCAAGGAGAAGTACTCCTCCAAGATCCCCGACGAGGATTGATCGGGGATCCACCTCCAGCGCGCCCCTGGCCTAGCCCGGCGGGGCGTCGCGCCGGAAGCCTTGGCTAGTCGCGCCCGGGGACCTACGCTGTAGCATTCGTAGGGTAAGCGGAGGGCTTCCGGCATGCGCCCGACCCCGGCGCTCGCGAGTTTCATCACTACCCTGTTCCTCGCTCACGCGGCGGCGGCGGATCTGCTTCCCTTCGAGATCTCGACCGCCGAGGCGCTGACGGGGCAGGTGCGCTGGCTCGCCGAGAAGCTCAGCAAACAGAACCTCCTCTACCAGCTTCATCTGGGCGACGTGCACAAGTCGGATCTGGTCGCCACAGCGGCCAAGCTCGACCGCAGCTTGGAGATGCTCGCGGAGGGGAGCCCGACCTTCGGGATTCCCGCGCCCTGGACGCCCGAGATTCGCGCGCAGATCAGACGCCTCGACGAGGTGTGGGGGCCCCTCCGCGCGATCGCCACGGCGAGCCCCTACGAGTACCTGCGCCGGAGCCGAGAGTTCATGACGCCCGAGAGTCGGCTCGGAGACCCGCTCTCGATCCGCTACTTCGACGTTCTGAGGTCCGACCTCGTCGCCGAGGCCGACAAGCTGGGTGCACTCTACGACCACGAGTGCCGCAGGTCCGGCTTTCCCCTGTGCGATGCGGCAAGGATCTCCGGGGCCACGGAGACGATGCTCGAGAGAGCCGCGAAAGAGGCCATCATGGTCTTCGCGGGCATCGACGTCGAAGAGAACAAGAAGGCGCTGAAGGTGACCGTGGCGGCCTTCCAGCGCCAGCGGGCGGAGAACGAGGCGAGCAACTTCTTCAAGGCCGCCACGGCGCCCGAGGAGGGGAAGTCCGGCGAGGTCACCGCGCAGCTGCTTGCCGACGTCCGAAAGGACTGGGCCGAGATGAGCGCTGAGTTCGACGACCTGCTTGCGGGCAAGACGGCCGACTTCGACCTGCCGCTGGTTCTGAAGCGCCAGCGGCGCATCATCGGGAGCGTCGAGCGTCTGCGTATGGTCATGGGACGCTTCTTCGATCGAAAGTACGGAGCCTGACGATCCAGCGATCGCGGGCCGTAGGGAGGGCTTCCCCGTATGCGCCAGATCACGCTGATCCTGAGCTGTGTCAGCGCCTTGTTCCTCGCCCAAGCGGAGGCGGCGGAGCTTCTGCCCTACGAGGTCGGGAGCGCCGAGGGCACGGCGGGACGCGTGCGGAGGCTGGCCCAGCAGCTCAGCAAGGACAACCTCCTCTACCAGCTACATCTGGGAGACGTGCACAAGTCGGACCTGGTGGCTACGACGGCCCAGATCGACCGCAACCTGGAGATGCTCGCGGAGGGGAGTACGACCTTCGGGGTTCCCGCGCCCTGGACGCCCGAGATTCGCGAGCAGGTGCGAGGTGTCCACGAGGCGTGGCAGCCGCTTCGCGCGATCGCCACGGCCAGCCCCTACGAGTACCTGCGCCGGACCCGGCAGTTCATGGCGCCGGAGAGCGGGCTGGGCGACCCGCTCTCGATCCGCTATTTCGACAATCTGAGCCTCGACCTGGTCGCCGAAGCCGAGAAGCTCATTGCGCTCTACGACCAGGAGTGCCGCAAGACGACCTACCGGCTGTGTGACGCGGCGGCGGCTGCCGGCCTTTCGGAGATGCTGATCGAGAGATCGACGAAGGAGGCCGTCCTGGTCTTCGCGGGTATCGACGTCGACCGGAACAAGAAGCGGCTGAAAGAGAGCGTGGCCGCATTCCAGCGCCAGCGGGTGGCGAACGAGGAGAGCGACCTACTCAAGGCCGCCCTGGCGCTGGAGCAGGGGAAGGCCGGCGAGATCGCCTCGCAGCTGATCGACGAGATCCGAAAGGACTGGGACGGGATGCGCGCGCAATTCGACATCCTGCTGTCGGGCAAGACGCCCGACTTCGACCTGTACCTGGTCCTGAAACGTCAGCGGCGCACCGTCGAGAACATCGAGCGTTTCACCATCGTCATGTCGCGCTTCATCAATCGGAACTATGGCGCCTGATAAGAGGGCGCCTGATAAGAGGGCGCCTGAGAAGCGGGCGCCTGACGAGAACCTGTCTTTCTCAGATCTCCCCGATCGGTCGGACGAAGGTGTATTCGCCGGGCCCTTCGACGAAGATCTCCCAGCTCGTACCGATGCCGCGTGAGGGAGCGACGAAGGGAACCGAGACCACGAACATCACGAACCCAACCACCGTCGCCCCCACCCCGAGCGGACGAATGATCACGAGGTCGAGGGTCGAGGCGCCGATATGGCTGACGTCGATGCCACCACTCTCGTTCTGCTCTTGGGAATCGCTGTCCGACTTCGCCGCGGCCGGCTCCTGGCCACCCGTCTCGTCGGCCAGCGCGACGCCCGAAGCAAAGTGAAGGAGGAGGGCGGTCATGAGCAGCCGGGGCCACGAGCGCGTGCGGGTTCTGGACTTCATGATGCCTCTCTGCCCCTTCATCCCGAAGCGAGCTCCCGATCGATGAAGGTGATCCAGGATTCCGCTTCCTTCTTGGAATCCTGATGCTCTATTGCACGCGCGAACCAGCCCCTCGCCTGGGCGGGGCGCTTCTCACGATGCAACGTGATTCACATGAGCAGATAGGCTTCGCCGGGCTGCTCCAGCCCCTTGTCGATGCCCAGGCGCAGTGCGCGCTGGGCATCGCTCCAGTCTTCGCGCTGGATGTGAACCTGTGCGAGGCGAACGTAGAGTCGGCCATCCTCGGCGAGCTCTGCCGCACGCTCCAGGGGTCCGGCGGCCTTCTTGTACTCTCGTGCGCCGATCCAGCTGTTGCTGAGCGTCTCCCAGGAATCGGACTCGCTCTCGATCGTCCCGTCGTCGAGCACCTGCTGGAGGACTCGCGCCGATCGGTAGGGGAGGTCCAGGAAGAGCATCAGTCGAGCGAGGCGTTCGAGCTCGCTGCCCTTCGTCAGGAGTCCCTGGGTGTAGGCGAGCTGTAGCGGGACCAGCGCCTCCTCGTAGTTGCCGACCGCGCCGTGCACCGTCGAGAGGCTCAACCAATAGTTCTTCTTGGGAAATCGGACGACGAGCTCTTCGAGGATCGGGATCGCCTCCTTGTACTGCTTCAAGGTGAGTCGCAGCGACAAGACCAGCTGCAGCCAGCCCTCGCGAGGCTTCTCGGAGAGGGCGAGGGTCTGCTGCGCAGGGACCAGTGCCTTCTCGTAATCCTCGAGCTGGTAGTAGGCGAGGGCGAGCAGGTAGTAGTGTGCGGGCTGGGGGTCGGGGGCGACCGTGAACCAGTATTCGAGGGATTTCGCGCCTTCGGTCCAGTTCGAGTCCTGGAACCAGAGCTGTGCGATCTGCAAGCGCAGCCGCGCCGTGTCTTCGGGGCTCAGGACCTTCTCGGCGATCGCCTTGGCGAGGAATTCCCGCGCACCGGCGGTATTCTCGCGTCCGTTCTCGATGTAGGCCCGCATGGTGTAGACCTTGGACTTCTCGAGGGGGTTCAGGTTGCGCATGCGGAGCCTGTCGAGGGCCCCGTCGGCCTTGTCGTAGTCTTCGGCAGTGAGCGCTTCGGTCGCGACGAGCAGCCGCTTGGCCGTGCGCTCGTCGACGAAGTAGTCCGGCTGTACCCAGCCGCCCTCCTCGGTCTCGCTGCTGCGGGCCCAGCGGCCCGTCTTGGCCTTCTTCTTGGCGTCGCCCTCCTTTGCCGGCGCCGCAGCGGGCAGGGCCAGCAGCGACGCCAGAATCGCGATCAGCCAGATGCGTGCGGTCGGCCTACCCATATCAGTCATCCAAGGAGAAGTCGATGACCGTCCTGTGGCCGGAGCTCTCCACAGGCTTGCCATCCTCGACTCTCGGGTTGAACTTCCACTTGCGAACGGCCGTCGTGGCGGCCCGGTCGAAGACCCGCCCGGGTTGCGACGACAGGGCCGCGACGTCCTTGGTGGTGCCGATCTCCGTGATCGTGAAACCGACCTCGACCCACCCCTCGATGCCTCTCTGACGCGCCCTCATGGGATACTGGGGCTGGATTCGCACCATCGGCACGACGTCGCGGTCCGCGCCCCCCGCCATTCCAATGCCGCCAGCCAGGGCCTCGCCCGCGTCGATCTGCGGTGCGATGGTTCCGACGCCCTCGCCCGGGTCGAGGCTGGCCTTGGACATGCTGATGTCCGGAGGTGGGGGAGCCTCTTCGGGCTTCTCCCGCTTCGGGGGCTCGCGCTGTTTCTCGGCGGGCGCCGTGTCCTTGCGGAGCCGGACGAACTCGATACGGGGCTTGCCGCCTCCCTCCTTGAGCTCCCCTTCGACTCCTACGAGAGCTTGCATGATCCAGAACAGGCCGAGGGTCACGACACATGCGACCGAGAACGCCATCATATTGCGGAGACTGGCCGCCAAGACGCTTACTCCACAATCTCAGCCGCCAACGCGACATTGCTCACTCCGGCCAGGCGTGCGGCGTCCATCACCTTGACGAGCAGTCCGTTCTGGGAGAGCACGTCGGCCTGAATTATCACGGATCCCTGCGGATTCTCCGCGTAGAGACGCTCGATGTTTGCGCGCAGCGCGCGCGCATCCACCTGCCGGCGATCGATCCAGATCTGGTTGTTCGCGGTGATCGCCACGAGGATGTTGCCGCGCTCCTTCTTCTCCGCGGTCGCCGCCGGGGGTCGAGTCACGTCGATGCCCGCCTCCTTGACGAAGGAGGCCGTGACGATGAAGAAGATCAGCATGATGAAGACGACGTCGAGCATCGGCGTCAGGTTGACTTCGCTCTCTTCCTCGTCGATGGAGCGTCTGCGTCGCATGCTCGCGCCTCCAAGTGCCTCAGGTGGATCGGACTTCCAGTTGATCGGCCAGCCGCTCGGTCTCCTGGTTGGCGAAGCGTTCGAGCTGGATGCTGAAGATCATCCCCGACAGCGCCGCGACCATTCCCGCCATGGTCGGGAGGGTCGCCCTCGATACGCCGCCCGCCATGCCGCGGGTATTGCCACTGCCGGAGATCGCCATTACGTCGAAGACTTCGATCATCCCCGTCACCGTGCCCAGAAGGCCGAACATGGGACACACGGCGACGATCGTCCTGATCATCAGGAGACCCCGCGTGAGCTTCAGGCGCACCTGCGAGATCATCATGCGGCGGAGCTGGTACGCATACCAGGAGGTGTGATCCTCGCGCTCTTCCCACAGCTTGCGGATGTGATCTCGCTCGTTGCGGTAGGCGGTCAGGAAGTAGGTGACGCGCTCGACGATCAGCGACCACATCATGACGGTCACGAACGCGATCACGAGCATGACGTCGCCGCCGGTCTCGATGAAATCCCGCACTGCGCCCAGGGCTTCAGACACTGGCTTGCTCGGCGCGCGTGGCGATCAAGCCCGCGCTCTGTTCGTCGAGGGTCTCGATGATGCGCTTGGTGTTGTTGGCGAGCACGGCATGGAGCAGCACCAGCGGAATGGCGACCGTCAACCCGAGCATCGTGGTTACGAGCGCCTCGGAGATGCCGCCGGCCATCATCTTGGGATCGCCAGCGCCGAAGAGGGTGATGGCCTGAAAGGTCTGGATCATGCCGGTCACCGTTCCCAGCAGCCCGAGCAGGGGAGACACGACGGATACCACCTTGATCAGCCACAAGAGGCGGGTCAGCTTCGCGGACTCCTTCATCACGACTTCGTCGATCTTGAGTTCGAGGACCTCTGGGTCGAGATCGCGGTTCTCTTCGTAGATGTTCAGCACGCGACCCAGGGGATTCCCGAGGCTGGGCTTGTCCCGCTTGCGCTGGAAGGCGACCTTGCGTCCGACGACCGCAATCACGATCCATCGGAAGAGCCCGATGATGACGGCGAAGATCCCCAGGCTGATGATCACGTAGCCGACGTAGCCGCCCTGGTTGATGCGCTCGGTGACGCCCGGCGTATCCGTGAGGGCGTTGAGGAGCGCGCCCCGCGAGGGATCGACCGCCAGGTCCGCGAAGCCCGATTTCGCGCTTTCGAAGCGCGCGACCGTGCTGAGGTAGCGGGAAGGCGGCTGTCGAGTCAGCTCTCGAAGATGCTGATCCTGGGTTTCCCAGAGCAGGTATCGCCCATTGGAGATCGCGGCGAAGGGGCCAACCCGGATGACCTCGCGCTCTTCGATGTCGCCGTTGATGGTGAGGACCTTCGCGGGGTAACGGACGACCTTTCCCTGCTCCACCATTTCGCGCTGCAGCTCGAACCAGAGCGCTTCGAGATCCGCGGTCGAGGGGAGTTCCTTGCTGCGGCCCAGGCGTTCGAGCAGATCGCGGCGCGGTCCGAGCTGCGAGCTCGTGAGCGAATCCCATATCTGGCCGCTCGTGTCGGTGGAGACCTGGCGCACGACGCCGAAGAGCTCGCCTAGCTGCCCCAGGCGTTCGGTGAGCTGCTCCTCGCGGACGCCGATCTGCTGCTCGTTCTCGTTGTAGTCCTCCTCCAGCCGCTGGCTGCGCTCTTCCTGCCGCGCCAGATCCGCCTCCGCCTCGGCGAGCAGCGACTCCTGATCCGCTCTGCGGCGCACGAACTCCTCTTCGCGCTGCTTGTTCTCGAGGCGCTCCACCTCGAACCCCGTGCGCACGAGGTCGAGCAGCTCCGCCATGCTCGTGGGCTCCGGAGGCGCGCCCTCAGCCGGCGCCTGTGCGTGGAGCGGCGCGCTGAAGAGAAGCAGCGAGAGTCCCAGCAGCCACATCCTGCACTGGATTCCGATCCCCATCAGCTCGCACCTCCGGCCGGCTGCGCCGCGGGCAGTGGCAGTCGAATCATGTCGGGCGCGGCCTGCTTGCGGGCGATTCGCAGCCCCTGCCGAATCGCCGTGCGGTAGCCGGAATCGAGGGGCCGCCACCCGCCCGCCTCCTGATCCCAGACGCCGGCTTCGGACTCGTCGATGGTCTGGTAGACGAGGGCGACGCGACCGAAGCGCAGGAAGTCGACGGTCAGCTCCTTGCCCTCGCGAGGCAGGGTCGCGCGATAGGCCTCGATGGTGCGGCCGAACTCGTTCTCGATCTGATACGCCTCCATGATGCTGCGGAACTTCTCGGCGTTCGTGACGTCGGCGCGGCTCATCATCTCGCGCAGATTGGCGATTCTCTCTTTGCGCTCGTCGATCAAGAAGGGAATGTCGAGCTTGATGAAGGCTCCGAGGGAGTCGATCATGCGCAGCATGAGTGGGGTTACGCTGCGGCCGACCTCCTCCACGCGGTCGAGCTGGGAGCTGATCGAGTCGATCTCCTGGAGCTGGGAGGCCACGAGCTGCTCCATCTGCCCGTTGTACACGTTGATCGAGTCGACCTGGCGAAGCGTGTTGCTGTAGCGGGCGAAGAGCTTCTCCGTCGTGTCGCTCAGATCCTCGACGCGCTTCTGGGAAGCCGCTCCCTCGACGTTGCCGTCGCGGCGAACTTCTCGCGATTCCTCGAGCAGCTGTTCCGGGGCGCCGGCCGTGGAGTCACCGGGCGCGGCGGGTGACTGGGGCGTGGGATCCTGTGCGAGCACCGCGGGAGCGGTGAGCAGAATCGTAGAGATCGCGGTAGAGACAACGGTGCTCAGCAGCCTGCGCGAAGGGCGCGTTCGCGTCATGCCTTCTCCCTGTTCTAGTCTGTTTCGATGTCCACCACCGAGGATATCGAGATGTCGTGCAATTACACTTGCGATCGTGCATCTTTCCACACTCAGAAGTCAAGCTCATCTATCTCGTTCGTCAACTCGTTCGGATGGTTGTGGTCGGGTGGTTGTGGTCGAGCACCGCTTTCGCAGGGCTGAGCGCCGGGCCGGCGAGCATGGTTCGGGGCTCGCTCGCCTCAGGCGCGCGTGGACTTCGGAGTCCAAAGCCGCTTTCTTTTGTTTTTCAATGACTTAGAATTCGGGCGGCTTCGGTGATGAGAGCGCGCCCTCGACGGTGCCTCCGCTGGCGAGGCGTAGCCAAATCTCGCGCTCGGGCTCGAACGCGTGTCGACGAAGTCGCCGCGGGGGTTCCTGGGCGGCCGCTGGAAGTGCTCGTTGCTTCCGGACGCTGTAGGGTCTGTGATAGGATCAGGGAGCCCGCTCTGGCGAGGCACGGGACGTGTGGACCAACGGTCGGAGGGAGCTCGATTGCGTATCGTACTGGACCTGAGCGACAAGGACTTGCGTTACTTCCGAGATGCGCTGAAGAGCGTGGGTCGAGGCGAGCTCGCACAGGACGAAGGAACGGTGATCCAGGAGGCTGGGAAGCTCAAGGACGAAGCCCTCGCCTCGGAGCCGCCGGAGTACGTTCGCCTGCGCATCGAGAAGCTGGGCCTCTTGATCGCGATGCTCGAAGACGAGGATTGGAGTCTCAAGGGCGAGGATCGAAAGCGCGTTCTCAGCGTGCTCGCCTATTTCGCGGACCCGGACGACATCATTCCGGATCGCGTTCCCGGCCTCGGCTATCTCGACGATGCGATCATGCTACAGATCGTGCTCAACGGCCTGCGTCACGAGATCGAGGCCTACGAGAGCTTCTGCCAGTTCCGACGTGAGAAGAGCCCCAGCGCGGAGTCGCTTCTGCGTCGCCGCGACAACCTGCACGCCCGAATGCGTCGGCGACGCCGTGCCGACCGCGAGGGGCTGCGGTCGAGGGGCGCGCGATCCTCTCGCATCATCGGGCTGTGGTGACGCCGGGGGTAGCCTCCGGCGCGGAATTCGTGCTCGCGAAGTGTGGAGCGCTCCTCGTGCTCGGGGTGGCGGTCTGTCTGGCGGGCTGCAACTCGACGCCGCTGCAAAAACGTGCCTGGGTCGAGGTCCAGACGCCCCACTACGATGTCGTGAGCTCCCTCGGTGACGCCCGGACCGCGGCCCTCGCTCGGGACCTGGAGTCCTTTCGTCGGGCCGCCGAGTACGTCTTCGAGCGACAGATCCCCCCGGCTCGGATTCGCACGCGGGTCTATGCCATGGACGATCGCGGCTTCGACAAGAAGTTTGCGGTCCGGAACCAGTCCGGGTACCTGCTGCCGCGGCTGCGTGGAGACGTCATCGTGCTGCGCGCGGGAGGGGGCTGGGCCGAAGACGCATCGACCGAGCTCAAGCTCCGCTACGCGCGCCGGCTCTTTCGCAGCGCGGGTGCCCTCGATCTGCCGCCCTGGTACGGCGAGGGCTTTGCGCGGCTCGCGAGCACCCTCGTCATCGCAGGGGACCGTGCTCATGTCGGGATCCTCGACGACGACCATGTGCGCCGGCTGAAGCGCTCGAACTGGGTCGGTGTCCAGCGCGTCCTCGAAGCGAGTAGCCTCGCAGGCTGGAGCGATGCCGATCGCGAGATGTTCGACCTGGAATCCTGGGCAATCGCGCACTACATCGCGGTGGGAAGTCGAGGCTCATCGGGATCGGAAGATCTGCGCGGGAGCTATCTCGCCTCCATTGGAGCTGGCGCCGGCGGCATTGGAGCTGGCGCCGGCGGCATTGGAGTCGGCGCCGGGGGCATTGGCGCCGGGGATTCCCGGGTACGAGTCACCTCCGAGGTCTCCGAGGTCTCCGAGGTGTTGGGAGGAGACTTCGGTCGCAGAGTGCGCAAGTACGCAACCGCCGGCACGCTGGATTCGCTGACCGTCGGCCTGGGGATGGAAGCGGAGGAGACGCGATCGAGGACCCGCGCCCTGGCGCTTCCTGAGGTGCTCGCGGAGCTCGGGCGCCTCTCGCTGGCTCTCGAGCGGGCCAAGCAGGCGAAGCAGTTCTTCTGGGACGCGGCGTCGCGAGGCCCACAGACGGCCGACCTCTGGGCCGGCACGGGATCCGCGCTCGCGCTGATGGACGATTGGACCTCCGCGCACAGGCACTTCATGAAGGCGCTCGAAATCGATGCCCGGGATCCCATGATTCACCTCGACTATGGAAACGCCCTGCGCGCCCGGGCAGAGGGGACGCAGGACGGGGCCGAACGCCTGAGCCTGGTCGGGCAGTCTCGCGATCACTATCGCGAGAGCCTCGAGCTCGATGAGGTAATCGCGGAAAGCCACGCCATGCTGGCGGCTTCGTATCTGATCGAAGGGCCGGCGGCGGCCGGCCTGACCCACGTCGATCGGGCACTGGCGCTCGTGCCGGCCTCGCTGCGGGCTCGGCTCCTACGCGGGCGCCTGCGCCTGCGGGAGGGCGACCGGCTCGCCGCACGGATCGATACGGAGGCCATCCTCACCCGGGCGAGGGCCGGGAAGGACATCCGGGCGGCGCGTGCCCTGCTTGCCGAGATCGGATCCAGCGGATCGTAGCCCGCAGCCTGCTAGTCCGGCCGAACCGAGACTTCGGTGACCGCCGGTCCGAGGTTTCCGTTGGGCAGGCCGAGAACGATGAGCTCCCCGTCGCGTAGGACCTCGACGGGGACGAAATCGCCAGTTTGCTCCTGCTTTCCCAGCCACTGCAAATACTCGTAGCGCGAAGTGAAGCTCTCGCCTCCGACCGAGACGACCTGATCCCCGCTCCTCAAGCCCGCTTCGTTCTGCAGGGACTGCTCCGGCACCCAGCTGACTTCGAGTCGATTCGGATCCCCGGCTGCGTATCTGGCCGCGTCG
>JAFDEK010000168.1 GCA_019310385.1 Deltaproteobacteria bacterium | reverse complement strand
ATACCTGAGAGGCTAGATCAGCCTGCGCGAAGCGGGGCTGCCCGACCAGGCGATCCGCGAGTTCACGCGGGTCCTGCGCGGGAACGCGAAGCTCTTCGATGCCCACGTGCAGCTGGGCCTCACCTACTACGCCCTCGGACGCGCACAGGACGCACGCGAACGCTGGGAAGCGGTGCTGCGCCACGACCCCGCGCGGCGCGATGCCCGCATGTACCTGCGCCTGGTCACCGAGCGGAAGGAGGCTCCCGCCCAGGCCTCCCCGCCGCAGCCTCCCCCCGGATTCGGCGGAGATCCCCTCTAGATGAATCTCGAGCTCGGCAGCCTCTCTCCGGTCGACGCTGCAGCGCTCGCCATTTTGCTCATCGCCGTCCTGCGCGGTGAGGATTGAGCGGCTCGGTCAGCTGCGGAGCGGGGCTGCGATGATTTCGAGAATATTGCCCGTTGGGTCCTTGATGATCGCGCGCTCGATGCCATCGAGGCCGGACCCGGGTCCGAAAGCGAACACACCCCCACGGTCGGCGATCTGGGCCGTCAGCGCGCGGAAGTCGCTCGCCGCCACAGCGATGTGCGGAGCCAGGGGCGAGTCGAGTGGTTGGAACTCCGGATTCTCCACGACGTGAAGCTCCGATGGCCCGATTGAGTACCAGGCGCTCCTGAACTTCGACGCGATTTCGCGCGGGCGCTCGAGCTCCGTCAGCGACAGGACCCCGCCGTAGAATCGGCGCGCCTCATCGATGTCGCGAACGCAGACGGCCACGTGGTGGCAGCCTGTGATCGTGGCGGGGTCGCCTTGGGCCGATCCTTCGCTCTCCATCGTTCCTCCGACCGTCGACGTACGTCGACGTAGTCTAGTGCCCGGTCCCAGAAGTTCGCCTTCCATTTGGAACAGGGCCAGGTCGCACAGGTCGTGGCGCCTCAGCTCCGCTGGCCGACCACCAGCCCCACCGGCACCGACCAATCACAGCCCTTCAGGTGGAGACCGCTCTTGACCTCGCGGCTCGCGGCGCCGAGGCAACGCCGCAGCTCCGCCACCTTCGGTTCCGGCGTGCGCGAGCGCCGCACCCAGTCGTCGAAGTCGAGCGGGATGTCCCAGTGCTGCAGGTCGCGCAACGTGAGCCCGACCTCCGCGAACATCTCGCGCCACTCCGACACCCGGTAGTCGCGCACGTGGGTCGGATCGCGCAGCAGCTCGATGCAGTTGAGGAAATCGTCGACCTCCGGCTCCTCGGGCGCAACGCTGTCGATCAGTACGAAGCGGCCCTCCGGCCGCAGCACCCGCGCCACCTCGCGCAGGGCGGCGCGCAGGTCCGGGTAGTGATGGGCGCTCTGCCGCGACGTCACCCGGTCGAAGGAGTGGTCGGGAAAGGGGATCGCCTCGGCGCTCGCGCACTCGAAGCTCAGGTTGTCGAGCCCCCGTTCGCGGGCCAGCGCCCGTGCCTGATCGAGCATTGCGGGGGTGGGGTCGAGAGCGACCACCTCCTTCGCGCGGGTCGCGAAGAGCAGGGCCGTGTGGCCGGGGCCACAGCCGATGTCGAGCACGCGCTCGTGACCGGCCATCTCGGCGGCCTGCAGCATGGGCGAGAGATCCGGGCCGGCCGCGTGATAGGAGAAGGACGCGTACTCGGCCGCTACGGGGCCGAACTGCTCCTGAGGGCTTCGTCGGGTCGACATGGTGTTTCCCTTTCTGGCGCGCCCCATCGGGTGTGATGGGCTCGGACATGGGTTAGTATATTCCCTTGAGATACTATTAACTATGGTTAACTAAAACGCAAGGCCTCGGAGGAGATTTCTTTCGCGGTCGTGTGCTGCGACAAACGAAGGAACGCCATGCCTCCGCCCCGCGAGTCGCTCCATCGCGCGGTTTCGGCCCTCCAGCGCCTCGCGGAGCTCTTCGTGGAGCGCAGAGAGCAGCTGGCGTCGGAGGCCGGGCTAGGCGTGCCCCAGTGGCGCCTGCTGGAGGAGATCGCGACGGAGCACTTCATGCCCTCGATGTTCGCCAGGCGGCGCTCGGTGAGCTCGGCCGCGATCTCGAAGCTGATCCGGGGCCTGCTGGACCGCGGGCTGATCTCGGTGAAGGTCTCGCCCGAGGACGGGCGGCAGCGCAACTATGCCCTCACGGCGCGTGGCCGCCGCACCCTCGACGCTCTGCGCTCCAGTCGCGAGCACGCCATCGCGGCCGTGTGGAGCGATCTGCCGCCCCGCGAGCTCGAGCGCTTCGCCGATTTCGGCGAGGAACTGGCCGACCGGCTCGAGAGCTACGCCGCCGATCCCGGCTAGCGGTTGAGTCCAGCAGGCTGCGGAAAAACCCACTCTCGTCAGCTGGGATCGACCCAGCGTCCGTGATCCCGGATGAGATCGACCAGGCGATCGGGCGCCTCGTCCTCGGGCACCGCGCGGGCGCAGACCTCCTGGCCGACGTAGAGGGTGACCTGACCGGGCCCCGAGCCCACGTAGCCGAAGTCGGCGTCCGCCATCTCGCCCGGGCCGTTCACGATGCAGCCCATGACGGCGATCTTGACCCCTTTGAGGTGCTCGGTGAGGCCCTGGATGCGAGCCGTCACCACTTCGAGGTCGAAGAGGGTGCGGCCGCAGGAGGGACAGGAGATGTACTCGGTGCGGGTGGTGCGCAGCCGGGCGCCCTGGAGGACCCGGTAGGCGAGGTCCACGGCGCGCGCCGCGTCTTCATAGCCCGCGATGGAGACCATGTCGCCGATCCCGTCACACAGCGGTGCCCCGAGGTCGACACCGGCCTCGAGCAGCGCGCCTTCTTCCGTCACATCGGCGCCGCGCCGGTAGCGCAGGACGAGAGGGATATCGCCGGCCCCGCGCTCGCAGAGGCGTGAGGCGAGAGCGCGAGCAGCGTGGTTGGCTCGGGGAGACTCGCTCGAAAAGAGCTGGCTCGAGAGACCGCTGGCCGCCGCACCATCGAGGACGCGATCCAGCAGGAAGGGGATCTCCGCAACCGCGCCCTGCAGGCACCACTCGACGCACACGCGCGCCCGCTGCGCCGCCTCGGCGGCGGCCAGGACGGCGTCCGGGTCGGTCGCGGCCGACACCGGGAGCACCCAGCGCGTCACGCCGCCGCTCGCCAGCTCGGGCCCGAGCTCGAGACCGGGCGCGATGCGCAGCGCCAGGGGCAGCTCGATCCCTTGCTGGGACAGCGCCGCCCACCACTCGGGAAGCCGGGCCAGGTCGCCCGCCTCCTCGACGCCGACTTCGAGCCCCTCGCAGGCCAGGTCGCCCAGGCCTTCGAGGGCGAACCAGAGCTTGGCGACCCGGGCGGCCGGGTCTTCGGGCAGACGGCCGAGATCGAGGGCCACCCGCACGGGCTCGTCGCCCCCCACGGCGAGGGGGCCCAGGGAGAGGGGCTTGCTGCTGCGACGCCGGTGCGCGTAGGGGTCGGCAACGAAGCTCGCGGCCAGGTCCAGCGGCGGCGTCCCCGCGTCCTCGGCCCAGCGCGCCTCGGCGCGCCGCGCCAGGGCCAGCGCGACGGGAAGCTCGTGCACCGGGTCCTCGGTGAGCGACACCCGCACCGTGTCCCCGATGCCGTCTTCGAGCAGGCTCCCGATCCCGATGGCGCTCTTGATGCGGCCGTCCTCGGCGCCCCCCGCCTCGGTGACCCCGAGGTGGAAGGGATAGCCCGGCTCGCCGCCCGCGCGCTGCTCGAGGCGAGCCGCAAGCAGGCGGTAGGCCTGAATGGCGACCTGGGTGTTCGAGGCCTTCATGCTGAATACGATCTCGCGAAAGCCCTCGTCCTCGCACACGTCGAGGAACTCGAGGGCGCTCTCCACCATGCCCAGGGGCGTATCGCCGAAGCGGTTCATGATGCGGTCGGAGAGAGAGCCGTGGTTGGTTCCGATGCGCAGGGCCACGCCCCGCTCCTTGCAGCGGCGCACCAGGGGACGGAAGCGCTCGGCCACGCGCTCGATCTCGCCAGCGTACTCCGCGTCGTCGTACTCGCGCACCTCGAAGCGCTTCTTGTCCGCGTAATTGCCCGGATTGATGCGGACCTTCTCCACGTGCTCGGCGGCGACCAGGGCTGCATTGGGGGTGAAGTGGATGTCGGCCACGAGCGGGACACCGACACCGCGGCGGTTCAGCTCGGCCCGGATCTCGGCGAGGAGCTCGGCTTCGCGGATCGAGGGTGCCGTCACCCGGGCGATCTCGCAGCCTGCGCCCGCCATGCGCTCGATCTGCTCCACCGTGGCCTTCACGTCCTGGGTGTCGGTGTTCGTCATGGACTGGACGCGGACGGGGTTGGCCCCGCCCACGCCGACATCACCGACCCGCACCTCCCGGGTCTGGCGGCGCCGGCCCACGAAGGGATCTTTGCAGTATTGGATCGTCATGCTGGCTCGACTTCTCGCGCCTGCCGTTCAGGCGGCGCCGACGAGGGTGTGGAACTTCTCGATGGCGGCGTCGATCTTCGAAGCGTCCTTGCCGCCCGCCTGGGCGAAGTCCGGGCGTCCGCCGCCGCCACCGCCCACCACAGCGGCGAGCTCACGCACGAGATCACCGGCCTTCCGCTCTCCGCAAAGATCCTTCGTGACCCCGACGGCGAGCAGCACCTTGCCCTTGGTCTCCGCCACGAGGAAGACGACGCCACTGCCGAGACGGTTGCGCAGGTCGTCGATCATGTTGCGCAGCTCCTTCGCCTCGGTGCCATCCACCCGGGCCGCCAGGGCCTTGCCTCCGGCGATCTCCCGGGCGTCGGCGAGCAGATCTTCGCCGCTGCCGCCGCGCTGGGCGGCCTTGAGCTCGTCGATCTCCCGGCGGGCCGCCTTGCGTTCCTCGAGCAGGCGCTCGACGCGCTCGACCACCTCGCTCTCGCTGGTCTTGAGCAGCTGAGCCATCTCGCGCAGGCGCTTCTCCTGCTCGCGCACGTAGTGCAGGGCCCCCATGCCGGTGAGCGCCTCCAGGCGACGCACACCGGCCGCGATCCCGGTCTCGGACACGATCTTGAGCAGGCCGATGTCTCCCGTCGCCGAGGCGTGAGTACCGCCGCACAGCTCCGTCGAGTGCTCGCCGAAGGAGACCACCCGAACCTCGTCGCCGTACTTCTCCTCGAAGATCGCCGTGGCGCCGCCGGCGACGGCCTCGTTGTAGGAGCTGATGCGGGTACGGGCCGAGAGATTCTCCTCGATCCACTCGTTCACGAGATCCTCGATGCGCTCGAGCTCCTCGACGCTCACCGGAGTGTCGTGGGTGAAGTCGAAACGCAGGCGATCCGGCCCCACCAACGAGCCCTTCTGCATGGCCTGGGGCCCGAGCACCTGACGCAGGGCCGCGTGGAGCAGATGGGTGCCCGAGTGATTGCGCACGGTGGCCTGGCGGCTCGCGGCATCGACCGACGCGCGGGCCAGCGCGCCTTCGCGGATCACACCCTCGACCACCTTGCCCCGGTGCACGAAGAGTCCGTCCACGGGCTTCTGGGTGTCCGCGACCTCGACCCGGCCCTCTTCGGTGACGATATGGCCGCGATCTCCCACCTGGCCGCCGCTCTCGGCGTAGAAGGGGGTCTCGGCAAGAGCGATCTCCACCTCGTCTCCCTGCACGGCCTTCTCGACGGGCTCGCCGCCGCGCAGCAGCGCGGCAATGCTGGACTGCCCTTCCAGGCCGCTGTAGCCCACGAAGCTCGTGCTCAGGTCGTTCGCGATGCGGCCGTAGACCTCGGCCACCGCGGTGTCGCCGCTTCCCTTCCACGCTGCCCGAGCGCGAGTGCGCTGGGACTCCATGGCGCTGTCGAAGCCCGCCATGTCGGGCTTCATCCCGTGGCCGCGCAGGATGTCCTCGGTGAGGTCGACGGGAAAGCCAAAGGTGTCATACAGACGAAAGACCACGTCACCCGGAAGCTCGCTCGCCCCCTTGGCGCGCAGCTCCCCGATCTCGCCCTCGAGCAGACCGAGGCCCTTCGAGAGAGTCTCGAGGAAGCGCTCTTCGTCCCGGCGGATGCGGTCGGTAATGAAGGCGCGCCGCTCGGTGAGCTCGGGATAGGCGCTCGCCATCTCGTCGATGACCTTGTCCGCCACCTGGTGGACGAAGGGCTGCTCGACGCCCAGCAGCACACCGTGACGCGACGCGCGGCGCAGGATGCGGCGCAGCACGTAGCCTCGCCCCTCGTTGGAGGGCAGCACCCCGTCGCCGACGAGAAAGGTGAGAGCCCGGGCGTGGTCGGCCACCACGCGCAGGGAGACGTCCTTCTCCGGGTCCGCGCCGAGGCCCACACCGGAGACCTCCTGGGCCCGCTCGAGGATGGGCACGAAGAGATCCGTATCGTAGTTGGTCTCGACGCCCTGCAGCACCTGGGCCCAGCGCTCGAGGCCGCCTCCGGTATCGACGGAGGCCTTGGGGAGCGGCGTCATCTCCCCCGAAGCGTCCCGGTTGAACTGCATGAAGACGAGGTTCCAGATCTCGAGCCAGCGACCGCACTCGCAGGAGGGATCGCACACCTCGCTCGTGCAGTGCCCGGTGGGACCGAAGTCGAAGTGGATCTCCGAGCAGGGGCCGCAGGGACCGGTCTCGCCCATGGACCAGAAGTTCTCGTCCTCGTCGAGGCGGTAGATCTTGCTCTCGGGCAGGCCGATGCCGCTCTGCCAGATCGCATGGGCGTCGTCGTCCTCGCGAAAGACGCTGGCGGCCAGGTTGTCGGGCGAGAGTCCCAGGCGCTGGGTCAAGAGCTCCCAGGCGAAGTCGATGGCCTCCTGCTTGAAGTAGTCGCCGAAGGAGAAGTTGCCCAGCATCTCGAAGAAGGTGTGGTGGCGCGGGGTGCGGCCGACGTTCTCGAGATCGTTGTGCTTGCCGGAAACCCGCAGGCACTTCTGGGAGGAGGCGGCGCGGGTGTAGCCACGGTTCTCTTCGCCAAGGAAGGCCCGCTTGAAGGGCACCATCCCGGCGTTGGTGAACATGAGGGTGGGATCGTCCTGGGGCACCAGGGAAGGGGCACCAGGGAAGCGCTGGCGACGACCCGGTGTCCGCGTTCCTCGAAGAAGCGCAGGAATTCGTCGCGTATGTCCTTTGCCGCTCGCGGCATCCCTGGCCTCCCGGTGCTGGATTGGGGCTTCGGGCGCGACGCGCCCGGGGGGCGGCACTATAGCGAAATGGGCCAGTTCGGCGAAGTAGCGCCTGCGAGCCGCAGCTGCACGGCGACACCCGGCTCCTCGCTGCCGCGGCAGAAGGGCGTGAGGCGGTCGCGCCCGAGCCGGGGGGCAGGTCGCGGTGGGGTCAGAAGCGGTCGATGTTGAAGTCGCCCTCGTCGCCGAGGGCGTTGTCGATCTCGTCTTTCTCGGCCTTCTCCTCCTCGCCCTCGAACTCGTTCCACTGGGAGTCCGAGGTGGAGGCGATGCCGCGGAAGCGCAGGGCGA
>JAFDEK010000215.1 GCA_019310385.1 Deltaproteobacteria bacterium | reverse complement strand
GATCGCCGGCAGCAGGAAGAGCAGCACCACCCACATGGCGCCAATGAAGGGCATGATGAGCGAGTTGTTCAGGTTCATGTTGGCCAGGTTCTCGAAGGCCTGGAGCTGCTGCCAGCGCACCAGCTCGTCGTTGAAAGAGATCACGTTGGAGAGAAAGAACGTCCCCTCCAGAACCGACCACAAAGTCAGCACGACGTAGGCCACGGGGGATGCAAAGAGCGAGCGGATCTCCCGCCCGGCGATAGCGCCTGCGTGCCTCATGCCCCGCCCTCCCCGGCCGCTTCGACAGTCGCGTCCCCGTCGCGGGACGTCACCCGCCCGAAGAGCGCCTCGAGGCTGCGACCGCCGGAGGTCAGCTCGGAGAGCGGCTCGTCCACCGCCTTGCGGCCCGCGCTGATCAGGATGACCCGCTGACAGATCGCCTCCACCTCGGGGAGGATGTGGGTGGAGAGGATGATGGTCTGCCCCTGTCCGCCTTCCCCCGCCGAGGCGAGCTCGGCGATCAGCGACCGGATCTCGCGGATCTGTATGGGGTCGAGCCCCACTGTGGGCTCGTCGAGGATCAACACGGCCGGGTCGTGCACGATCGCCTGTGCGAGACCCACGCGCTGGCGGTAGCCCTTGGAGAGCTGGCCGATGATGCGCCTGCGCACGTCCGCGAGACCACAGCGCCCGAGCGCGCGGTCCACCGCCCGTTTGCGACCGGCGCGCGGCACGTCCTTGATCGAGGCGACGAAGCCCAGGTAGCCCTCCACGCTCATCTCGGGATAGAGCGGCGGCGTCTCGGGCAGATATCCGATGGCGCGCCGGGCCGCGAGCGGCTCGCTCAGGATGTCGTGCCCGGCGATGGACACGCTCCCGTCCGTCGGCGGCACGAAGCCCGTCAACATGCGCATGGTCGTCGTCTTGCCGGCGCCGTTCGGGCCCAGGAAGCCTACGACCTCGCCTGCGCCGACACTGAACGAGAGATCGTCGACCGCGTCGACCTCGCCATAGCGTTTACAAAGCCCGCGCACCTCGATGGCTGCCGGACTCCCCCCCGTTGCGTTGGCGCTCACCTCGCGCTCACCCCCATGCTCGCTCGCTGTGCTCGGTTCACGACGGACCCGTCGACCCGGCTCCAGCCTTGATGCCGTTCAAGAAGAGGTCGACGACAGTCCTCGCGACCTTGAGATAGTACTCGGACTCCCGGCGCGCATCCCCTTCGATCTCGATCACGCCCAGCACACGACCGGTCACCACGATGTCGAGACCACCGATAAAGATGAAGCAGGCCACGTCGGGATCGAGCTCGCCCCGCAGCTCGCCCCGCTCCTGCCCCTCGCGCAGAATATCGGCCACGATCTGGAAGAGCCGGCTCATGGCGCGGATCTGCTCGGGATCGGAGAAGCGTGGCGACCGCTGGATCTCGAAGACCAGCACCCGCACCCAATCACTTCGAACCCGGTAGGCGTTGAGGATCAACCCCGCTATGGAGAGCAGCTTGTCCTCGGTGGAGTTCGCCCCGCCCCCGATCACCTCGAGCGCATCGAGGAAGCCCCCCCACTGCTCTCCGAAGATCGTGTCGAGAATCTCCTCCTTGTTCTTGAAGTAGTGGTACACCAGCCCATAGGCAATCCCCGCCTCCCGAGCGATATCGGAGACACGTGAGCCGTGGTAGCCGGTGCGCGCGAAGACCTTGATCGCCGAGTCCAGGATGAGCTGGCGCTTGTCACTCGCGGGGCGATTGCGTTCGGGTGGCGAGGCGGACATGGGTTCCTCGAGAGCGTTCTCCATGAGTGGTCTCCAGGCCTCTGGAATTCCCGAGGATCGCCGCGTGGGGTGATCCGATGAGGCGCTCACATGGGGGGTGTGCGGCGCGCTCGATCCAGAGTTCCAGAGCGGCCGAATGATAAGAAGAGTGCAGCGCCGTAGTCAACCGGACGCCCTGCAAAGGCTTTCGGGACGGGCGCCCCCAGCCGGGGCGGCCCCCGGCCCAGCGATGAACGCTCGACGGCCCTACGACCCCGGCGCCCCGGCCCCGGTTCCGATGACGCCATCAGCCGAACCGGATACCCTCACGGGCATGCCCGGCGCCCCGATCCTCCCGCGAGCGAGCAGCCGCTGCCGCCACGGCGCGGCC
>JAFDEK010000214.1 GCA_019310385.1 Deltaproteobacteria bacterium | reverse complement strand
CAGGATGCGCTCGATGGCGTCGGTGCTCACAGGGCGCTTCACGCAGGCACTCTCGATGCCCACGAGTAGCTTGCTGCGGACGTAGTCCTCCCGGCGCTCGTCCTTCTTGATGATACGAGGCATGACGGTCTCGAGGCGCTCGCGGGTCGTGAAGCGGCGCCCGCACTCCTCGCATTCGCGACGACGGCGGATCTCCTCTCCCTCGCGGGCGAGCCGGGTATCGACGACCCGATTGTCTTCGTTGCCGCAAAAGGGACAGCGCACGGCTCAGCCCTGATCGTCCCAGCGTCGCTCGTAGAGGGGGAAGCGGCCGCACAGGGATTCGACCTCGACGCGAATGGAATCAAGGCCATCGACGTCTCCGGGCTGCTCGAGTACGCGGACGATCAGGCCGACGATCTGCTCCATCTCCGCCTCCTTCATGCCGCGGGTCGTCACGGCAGGCGAGCCGATGCGGATGCCCGAGGTCACCATGGGCTTGCGCGGGTCGAAGGGAATCATGTTCTTGTTGGCCGTGATGCCCGCGCGATCCAGAGCGATCTGCGCCGCCTTGCCCGTCGTGTCGCGATCCGCCAGGGAGAGAAGAAAGAGGTGGTTGTCGGTTCCTCCCGAGACCACCGGGAAGTCACGCGCCAGGAAACCCTCTGCCAGGGTCCGGGCGTTGGCGACCACCTGTTGGCAATACTGCTTGAAATCCGGCGACAGGGCCTCCCTGAACGCCACCGCCTTGCCGGCGATCACATGCATGAGGGGGCCGCCCTGGCCTCCTGGGAAGATCGCGCTGTCGATCTTCTTCTTCCACGCCTCGTCGCACAGGATGAGTCCGCCGCGCGGACCGCGTAGGGTCTTATGGGTAGTGGTGGTGAAGATGTGGGCCAGGCCCGCCGGGCTGGGGTGCACGCCTGTCGCCACCAAGCCGGCGATGTGGGCGATGTCGGCGAAGAGTACGGCGCCGACCTCGTCCGCGATGGAGCGGAAGGCCGCGAAATCGATGGTACGCGAGTAGGCCGTCGCACCGCACTGGATCAGCTTGGGCCGGTGCTCGAGAGCCAGCTTGCGAAGCTCGTCGTAGTCGATGCACTCGTCCTCGCGGCGGACGCCGTAGGGAATCACGTTGTAGTTCTTGCCCGAGAAATTGACCGGGCTGCCGTGGGTGAGGTGGCCGCCGTGGTCGAGGTTCATGCCGAGGATGGTGTCCCCGAGCTCCAGCACCGCCTGATAGACGGCGGCGTTGGCCTGGGAGCCCGAGTGGGGCTGCACGTTGGCGTGGTCGACGCCGAAGAGCTGCTTCGCCCGGTCGATGGCGAGCTGCTCCACCTCGTCGACGAACTCGCAGCCGCCGTAGTAGCGGCGCCCGGGGTAGCCCTCGGCGTACTTGTTGGTGAGCACGCTCCCCACCGCCTCGAGCACCGCCTCGGATACGAAGTTCTCCGACGCGATGAGCTCGATGGAGAGGGCCTGGCGCCGCCCCTCTTGCCGAATCAGACCGGAAATCTCCGGGTCGACCACGTCGAGCTGCGGGGTCGGGCCAGTTTGCTGATCTGCCATGATTCTCGCCTCTTCACTCATTCGATTCGTTCGTCCGAATCGCTCATCCGGGTCGACTCGCCCCAATCCATTCAGGGACACCGCACGGGGCGCCTGGCGCCGCGTTTCGGCCTCGCATCCAGCTTCAGGGATCGAGAGTCGCTGATGGGGACGGGCGTCGCCCGGGAGCCCGCCAGAACATAGCGGACACGCGGGAGAGCGAATCAGTCGTCGGCGCGACCGTAGATGATGCTGCAGTTGGTGCCGCCGAAGCCGAAGGAGTTCGACAGCGCCGTGCGGATCTCGGCCGGCCGGGCCTTGTTGGCGACGTGGTCGAGCTGGCAGTCGGGATCCGGGTGATCGAGGTTGATGGTAGGAGGAAGCAGGCCCTCCTGGAGGGCCCGGATCGCGAAGATACCCTCCACGGCGCCGGCCGCGCCGAGCAGGTGCCCGGTCATCGACTTGGTCGCCGATACGGGCATATGCTGCAGGTGGTCGCCGAAGACCCGCTCGAGGGCGCGCACCTCGCAGGGATCGCCCGTCGGCGTGCTCGTCGCGTGGGCATTCACGTGATCGATCTGCGAGGGCTCGAGGCCCCCGCTCTCGAGAGCCAGACTCATGCAACGGG
>JAFDEK010000167.1 GCA_019310385.1 Deltaproteobacteria bacterium | reverse complement strand
CGCCCCGGTTCCACAGGATGAGGGCGGCGCGCACCATGATCACATCCGGTAAGCCGTCCTCGTTCAGGTCGTAGAGGAGGACCGGGTGAATTCCCGAGAGTCCGCCCTGCGCGGGCAGCTCGAAGCGAAGGGCCTGCTCGAAGGGAGCGGGGCCCGAGCGCGTCATCATGTGCAGTGCGGTGGCGTCGATGAGGGCAGGAATGGGATTGCCGCGGTCATCGCGACGATCGGACCACACGACCGCCAGCTCGCCCTTGATGATGATGCGCCGGGCGTCGGAATCCCCGGTCAAGTGGAGCACGACCGCGACCTGCGACCGGGCAGGCGAATCGTCGGTGGGAGGGGTGAAGCGGGCGTGATGCCACTCGGATTGGACCAGTCGATACCCCGTCTTCGTGAGTCCTTCGACGAGCCTGGCCCAATCGTCGCGCCGCAGTGTGCTCTGTGGAGGTCGAAACTCGAACACGGCAATGCCGTGATCGAGCGCTTCGATCTGATGCGGCGTTCGGATCCTGAGCTCTTCGAAGTCGAGCGAGGCCAGGAGCGCCGATTTTGCACCAGGGTCACCACTCCGATCCGCGCGGAGCAGCGCGTCCCAGAGGGCGACCCACGTTTGCTCGTACTGCTGTGCGAGGATCTCGTCCGCCCAGACGGTCTCCTCGAGTCGCTGGCGGTGTGCGATCCAGCCCTCGAGCGAATTCGGAGAGGCAGCTCGATCCTCGCCACAACCCGGAAGAGTCGCGACCAGGAGGGCGGCAGATGCCGATGCGGCGGCGGAAAGGCAGCCGCCGAAGCGGATGCGCCGGCGCCTGCCTACGGCGCGGCCGCCGGCCAGTCCCTGGACACCCAGCGCGTGTTGTAACGGATTCGCCAATCGTCATCCTCTGCGACCACGGGCAGCGGCTCGACGCTGTCTCCGTTCTCGACGTTGTGGTCGCCGTCCTTGTCCCAACCCACGGAGTAGAAGAAGAAGCTCCTCGTGCGCCCGCGTTCGGGGGAGGGCAGGCCCGCTGCGGCGAAACGAAGCTCCAGCGCGTCTCCACCCTTGAGTAGCACGAGCTCTGCATCTCGCTGCATTACGAGCGGCCGCACATCTCCGAATCGCGTCACCCATCCTTCGGGCGCGGTGCGCCAGGGCGGGCGCTCGAACACCGTGTACCAATCCGGAGTCGAGGGATGGATCGCGGCGCGCGTGCGAATGTCCGAGAAGCCCCGCGCTTGCAGCCGGGCGTCTGTGGGCTTCACGTTGTGGATCTCCAATACACTCGCGGGCAGTCGCTCGAACAACGCAATGCGGTCCCAGCGTAGCTCGAAGCTCGTGCGGAGCCGCAGCCGCCGGACGCCCGGTGCGAGCTTGTCCGTCAGGTCGATGGCGATCGTCTTGGTCTTGCCAGCCGGCATGCCAACGGTGACATCCACGAGCTCCCAGCTCCCCTTCGCCAACTCCATCTCCAGAGTGGTCGGCACGACGGTTTCGCGCTCACTTTGAGACAAGGCGATGTTGGTGCTGGCGTCGCCGTACTGCAGCCAGCCTGTCAGTGTCAGTACGGGCGCGAGCATATCTTCGAGGGGGCCGAAGTCGAGGGTGAGGGTGAGGGGGCGGGTCTGGCCCCTCAAGTTCGAGGTGAGGGGCCGCCCTGCGGGCGCGAATTCCCCGTCGATGGCGCTCACGGCTCGGGTGCGATCGACGCCGTCGTCCCCCACGGCGCTTCTCGGGGTCCTGGGAGCATTCATGGCCCACAGCTCGGAAGGGGGGAAGGGAGGCGGCATCAGTCGATCTGTTGGATGGACCTCGATGCCGGGAGCGTGCTCGGCGACGACGAGTCGTGCCTGGTCCAGGTAGAGCACTTCGCGCATCTCTTCCGTGACCTGAAGGACGTAGTGGCCGTCGCGCGGGACGAAGCTCTCGGAATCACCAATCCAGACCAACTCGTCCGGATCCGACGGGAGCACTACCCCGCGGCGCAGGGAAAGTCCGAGCGGTGAGTTCCCCAGCAGATCCGTAACAAAGCGGAACTCGCGACCGTCCCAGGCGTAGAGGAATGGGCACGAGCCGGCCGCAACCAGCTTCTCGACGATGGTCAGTGCACTGGCCGAGGGTGTCACCTGGATCTCGTTCTCCACCACACCGTTGGTCCAGACCGTCTGAACCGAGTCGAGCTGCCGGTTCTCGCCCAGTCCGATCTCGATGGGCAGCTGCGAAACGGAACGCACCGCCCAGAAGGTGCCTGCGCGTACTTCGACCCGGGTGCCGATGCCGCTGGGATTGGTCTTGGTTCCCACCAGCCGGATCTTGAGCTGGCCAGCGGCGTTGCCGCCGTCATTGCGCAGCGCTCTCAATCCGGCTTCCGTAAGCAACAGAAGGTCGCTGTCCCCGTCCGTATCGAGATCGGCCACCAGGATCCCTTTCGGCTCGGGAAGCGAGAGCGAGTCGATCCCGGCTTCTCTACTCGCATCGTGCCAGCCCTCAGGGCCACCGTTGCGCCAGAGGACCAGGCGGCCCGATTCAGACGCGTCGTCCGTTGTTCCGGTCAGGGTTCCGGCGAGGAGCAGGTCGAGCCAACCGTCGTTGTCGAAATCGATCAGTGCGGCCGCCCGGAACTCCATGCCGGCGAGTCCAATGCGATGCCTGGTGCCGCCGCGCCCCGGTACGATCGACAGCTGCTCCTCGCCGATCAGTACGGCGTCGAAGTAGCCGTCGTTGTCGAGATCGTCGATCAAGATGCGGCGCGCAGCGGGCCAGGGCCCGGGTGGCTCCGGCTGTGCGGCGAAGCTCCCGGCTCGGCGATTCTCGAACACGCGGGTCGGGTGTGTGCCCCGGGCGACCACCAGATCCACTGCGACGTCGTTGTCGAGGTCCACCGCCATCACATCCCGCACGGGCAGGGTCTCGGCGATGCCGACGCTTTGGGTGACGTCCTCGAATCGCCCGTCGAAATTGTTCTGCCACAGCGTCAACCCCGGCTCGCCTCCGACGATCAGGTCGAGGTCGCCGTCGTGGTCGTAGTCGACCCAACGCGCCGCATTTCCCCTCAGGCCGGCGAGCCCCGTTTCGACGGTGGCATCCTCGAAACTTCGCGGACCCTTTCGCTTGAGCAGCCGCGCCCCCTTGTCTCCCAGAAGCAGCAGGTCGTTGAGTATCTGTGGGGCGGGGAACTCCCGTGTCTCCAGGTCGAAGCCTCCCTCGAGGCTGCCTGCGAGACCCACGAGACGCTCGCTCGACAACATTTCTTCAGGCAACTCCAGATCGAGAGGAATGCGGCGAAAGGCCCCGTCCGCACCGGAAGCCAGGAGACTTGCGCCACCGTCCGCGGACGCGACGAAGAGCGTGTATCGCCCATTCTCATCTACATCGAGCACCACTGCAGCCACGGCTGGCGCGCTGCGCTCGAGATCGTCGGGAATCATCTGCTGCGTCGCATCGCGGAATCGCACGCCATCCCCGAGGTTCTTGCTACCCGCATGCGATGCAGCGGCCACAGCGGGCTCGGCTCGCGTGTACACACAGGCCTCGAGCTGTGCAGCCGTCGAGTCCTTCCCGCCGGAGAGCTTGCTCAGGCGCTCGACCTCCCTCGATCGGCGTTCGAGTTCCTGGGCGTCTCCGGCAGCGCGGGCATAGCCCGCCAATCGGCGACGTGCGGTCGCGTGGAAGGGATCCAGGTCCGACGTGGTGCGAAACTGCTCAGCTGCGGACTCGTGACGTCCCGTCTGCTGATAGGCGCTTGCGAGTTGGAAGCGCAGCGCCGCTGTATGCGGGTCGAGTCGCACCGCCTCTTCCAGGTACGGGATTGCTCTGTCGAATTTCGCGCGTCGGGCCTGCTCCAGGCCGCTGAGATAGAGGGTCGCGACCGAATCGGGCTCGAGGGCTCGTGTCCTCTCGAGAAGCTCGGTCAGCGGCGCCAATTGACGAGCCATGAGATGGCTGCGTGCCAGATTTCTCAGGGCGGGCGCGGAGTTCGATGCATGCTTCAGCGCCTGCTCGAAGGCCTGGATCGCGAGATCCGAATTTCCGTTCTCGAGATACGCCTTGCCGCGATTCATCGCGCCGATGAACTCAGGCGCTGCTTCCTTCGACCCTTCCGGGCCGCAATGCAGCAAGCACACGCAAGCAAGGAGTGGCGCAACTTTCCACACTCTGTCTACCGCGAATCCCTGCACTGCCTCGGCTCTTTGCGCCTACGCGCGGTGGTCCGGGTTCTCCCAGACGATCAGGGCGGCCCAGTTGTCGATGGCTTCTTCCTCGAGATAGTCGGCCAGGACGCCTCGCACCTCGAAGCCGTTGTCGAGTTGGAAGGTCAAGGTCGAGTCGTAGATTTCTCGCTTCGCGACCTTGTCGACGTACTCGGCGGCGGACATGTCGTGCTTGTGGTCGGCGTAGCCGACGATGTGACCGCCGGCGATAATCCCTTTCTTGTTGTAGCGGCGGACGATTTCCTTGCGCAGCTCATAGAGCCGCTTGCCGATCCCGCGTCTGCGGTACTCCGGATTGACGACGATGTCGGTCCCGTAGTACCAGTCTCCGTCAGGGTCGTGATTTCCGCACTGGTGCTCGCCAGTGATCTCCACGATCGAGTGCTGTGGAGTCGAGGCAGAGGAAGAAGCCATCCGGGAAGATCCTCGCGTAGGCGCGGTAGTCCTCTTCACCGATGAGATCTGCGGGCTCGGTCTCGGGGAAGCTCAGGAGCTCGAGCTCTTCGCACTGTCGCGCGTAATCCTCTGTGAGGTTCAGGTATTGCAGCTCAGTCATCGCGCTTCTCGTTCCTGGCCCTGCTCAGTGAGCGCAGCCTGCCCTTCACGTTCTCCTCCGAAGCGGAATGCCTCGTACTCGTTCTCACTCGGCAGCCCCCACACCGCCCACAGCTCACCCGTTGCGGGGCGCATGATGGCCGCACCGGACGACTCGATGTGGAAGGGGGGCTGGGAGCGATGGCAGATCGCGACGGGGTCGCGGGTGAGGGCCACGAGTCGCTCGAGGGTGATGGCGTCGCTCGAGGAGAGCAGCTCTCCCGCTCGCTCCAGTCTTCCTTCGGACGACTCGAGCAGCTCGGGGGGTCGCGCGGCCTCTTCGCCCCTGGCGTCGGCAGCGAGGCAGTGGTTCGTGTGAGCGAGGGGTGCGTCTTCCAGCTTCGTCACGCTCCGACAGTCGGGCATGGCCTCGACGTTGTAGCCCCGGCCCTGGCCATCGAGGAGCAGGTAGTTGTGTGCGCCGGCCAGCTCCGCATCGACCACGCACGCGAGAGCGGCCTCGATGTCGGTCTGCTGGAGCGCCTTGCGCACCACGAAGGGCCAGGTCACCCCGATGCGGCCCGTGGCCGCAGCGAGGTTGTTGATGCCGATCGCGATGCCCGAGTCGTTCAGACCGATCTGGCCGAGGCAGCCAACCGTGGAGTAGACGAAGGCACTGGGACCGCTCTCGGATACGATCTCGAGCAGAACTACGTGCTCTGTAGCGGAGTCGTGCATGTCCCAGGTCTGCGCGAGGTAGCCGTGCCCCTCGGCGAGCGCATCGGGCACCAGCACCGCGGTGCAGTTGTCCTCGTCGTACGCCGCGCCCGTTCGCGCACGCACGGCATCCACGAAGTCGGTGAAACCTCCGACGACCACGCCCTCCGCCGCCGACAGGCCGCTGGCCTCGGCCATGGCTTCCATCTCTTCGCACAGGTCGGGTGCGTAGGCCCGGTGCGCCGGCAGCATGGCTTCTGCCAGAGCCAGCGTGTCCTCGCGGGTCGCTTCGCGGCCCGCCCAGCTTCCGTTCGACGCGAGGTGTACGCGCTCGTCGGTGTAGCGGCGGATGTCCGCGCGGAACGCCCTGCCGTGCTCGGCGCCGAGCTGCCTCGGGCTGCCCCGCAGCAGCAGGTGGCGGATCATGCGGCCACCGTGTCCACGGCCTCGGCCACCACGTCGAGCGCCTCGTCGATCTCGGCATCGCTGATCGTGAGCGGCGGCAGGAAGCGCACGCAGTTCGAGTAGAGACCGGCGCGGATCGTGATGACTCCACGCTGCAGGGTGGCCGCATTGATGGCAGCCGTCGCCTCCATGCAGGGCTTCCGGCTCTCGGAGTCGGTCACGACCTCCATCGCGAGCATCGGCCCGAGGCCGCGCACGTCGCCGATGAGCTCGGGGTGTTCGGACTGGATCTTCTCGAGGCGCGCGCGGATGCGTCCGCCGACCTCCCGGGCGCGGGCAAGGAACTCGGGGCGCGCAATGATGTCGAGTGCTTCGAGGGCGGCGACGCAGGCGAGGGGGTTGCCCGCGTAGGTGCCGCCCAGGCCACCGGGGTGGGGCGAGTCCATGATCTCGCTGCGGCCAGTGACGGCGCCGAGCGGCATACCTGCGGCCAGGGACTTGGCTGTCGTAACGACGTCGGGTACGACGCCGGCATGCTCGACCCCGAAGAGCAACCCCGTGCGTCCCATGCCGCTCTGCACCTCGTCGGCGACGAGGACGATGCCGTGGAGGTCGCAGAGCTCGCGCAGGCGTTGCAGCCACGCAGGGGGTGCCGGCCGGAATCCGCCTTCGCCCTGTAGGGGCTCGACCACGACGGCGGCGACGTGCTCGGGGGCGACGACGGAGATGAAGCAGTCGTCCAGCTTCTCGAGGTGCCAGTCGATCCACTCGTCTTCCGAGAAGCTCCGAGGGCGCCGGTAGAGGTCGGGGAAGGGGAAGCGGTAGACCTCGGGCGCGAAGGGGCCGAAGCCCTTCTTGAAGAGCGCGAACTTCGAGGTCATGGCCATCGTCAAGCTGCTACGGCCGTGGTAACCGCCTTCGAAGGTGACGATTCCCTGCCGCCCGGTGTAGTACCGCGCGATCCCCACCGCGGCCTCCACGGCTTCGGCGCCCGTGCTCGTGAGGAGGGTCTTCTTCGGGAAGTCCCCGGGCGTGAGCTCGTTCAGCCGCTCCGCCACCTGTACGTAGGGCTCGTAGGTCGAGACGATCGCGCACATGTGGACGAGCCGGCTGGCCTGGGCCGACAATGCGTCGACGACGCCTGGCGGGCAGTGGCCCACGGCGAGCACGCCGATGCCGCCCGCGAGGTCGATCAGCCGGTTTCCGTCTACATCGACGACCACGGAGCCTTCCGCGCTCTCCACGGCAATCGGCGTGAGCCTGGCTGCGCCGGGCGGTGTCGCGGCGTCGCGGCGAGCGACGATCTCGCGGCTCCGGGGTCCGGGAATCTCCGTCTTCAGCTCGATGGCCATCGCCGGACATAATGGCATATTCTCGGTCCTTGTGTCCTCCCACCTCGCCAGCCTGATCGCGACCGAGGCGGGCGGGCGCCTGGCCGTATCTCCCTGGAGCAGCCCGCACTCGCATTTGGAGAAAACCACCCCATGGAAAGAGTACTCTACGAGCGGCGCGGCCCGATCGCGCTACTGACGCTGAACCGCCCCGACAAGCTCAACGCCGTCGACGCCCAGATGGTCGCCGAGCTCGGCCAGAGCCTCGACGAGGCGGAGGCGGACGACCGGGTGCGTGCGGTCGTCCTGTGCGGCGCGGGTCGCGCGTTCTCGGCGGGCTTCGATCTCGACATGGGAGAGGGAAGCGGGATCGAGTTCCTGCGCACGGAGCTGCGCAAGGACTTCGACGTGATCATGCGCTTCTGGGACTTCCCGAAGCCCACCGTCGCCGCCGTGCACACCTACTGCCTCGGGAGTGGGATGGAGATGGCGGTGGCCTGCGACATCACCATCGCCGCCGAAGGCTGTCGCTTCGGCGCGCCCGAGGTGAAGTTCGGAAGCGGTATCGTGGCCTTGATCCTACCCTGGGTGATCGGCCTGAAGCAGGCCAAGGAGCTCCTGCTGACCGGGGACGACCACGTATCCTCCGAGCGGGCGCTCGCGCTCGGGCTCGTGAACCGGGTCGTGCCCCAGGAGGGCTGCCTCGACGAAGCGCTCGCTGTCGCCCGCGCGATCGCGGCGAACGACCGGATCGCCGTCGCGGTCACCAAGCAGGCCATCAACCGTGGCGCTGAGATCATGGGCATGCGCCAGGGACTGCTCCAGGGTCTCGAGCTCGGCGTGCTCGCCGAGGAGAGCGAAACGCCCGAGTCCCGGGAGTTCAACGAGATCCTGGAGAAGGAGGGCGCGAAGGCCGCCCTCGCCTGGCAGGAGGCCCGGCTGGCCCGCGAAACCGCCGCGGAAGAGTAGCGCAAGAGGGGCCAGATCAGCGTGCCACGGAATCCCTGTCCAGGGCGCCCAAAGCGACGGCCCGTCGCATCTCCCAGCCTTTCAGCAAGCCGCTCTCATCGACGTCGAGGGCCCTGAACTCGTCCTCCGGGAGTCGGGACTCGTAGTTGCTGATCTGCCGGTCTCCGTCCTCGTCCAGCAGGAGAGTGAGCGTCGCCGTGTCGAAGAGGAACGAGTAGTACTCGTCGACGTCGACGAGATCATCTCGATTCGTATCGATCGCATCGAACTCCCACCCCCTACGGCTGTACTCTCCTCGCTCTATGGGGTACTCGCCGTCGCCGCGGTCGCTTCTCACCGGATGATCTTCGGCCCGCTCGGCGAGCTGTCGCGCCTTTTCGAGCTCCCAGGACGAAATGAACCGATCCCGGTCCAGGTCCAGGCGATCCACGTCGTCTTGACTCAAGCCCGCGCTGTCCGGATCGATCGGCTCGCCCCCCGCGTTCTCAGTGAAGATGGCGCGCAGTGAGTCCACCCGCTGCCGGAAACTCCCGAAGTCGTCCTGCTCAGCGTTCTCCCTGCCTTCCTCCCCGCCTTTTTCCGAGGTTCCTCGATCCGGTGCATTCACGGCTCGGGGCCAGCTCGACGAATCCTGCGGCTCGAAGGGGGCTCCGCCGGTGGGCGCCGAGTCCCTTTGGGCCGAGTCGGTGCGCGCCGAGTTCGAGCGCGCGACCTCGGCCTCGGGAGCTTCGCTCTCCCGAAGGGCCTGGCTCCCACGCGGATCTGGCGGGGCGGGCTTTGGGGACGAGAGCTTTGGCTGCGCTTCGCCTCGTTCCTCGTGTCGCGCCGGGCCCACTCCCGCTGCTTCCTCGGCTGCGGGAAGCGCGCGCGGCGCATCCCGCGCGATCCACCACAACGAAGCAGCGACGAGAAGCATGGCCGAAGCGGCGATCAAGACCGTCGAACGCACTCATCCCCCCTAGTCGGCGAGGATCGCGCGCGCCGCGTTGTGGCCGGGGATGCCCGTAACGCCGCCGCCCGGGTGGCAGCCGGCGCCGCACAGGTAGAGGCCGCCGATCGGCGTGCGATAACGGGCGTATCCGGGAATCGGCCGCATGTGGAAGAACTGGTCGAGAGTCATCTCTCCGTGGCTCGGGTTGCCTTCGGGAAGGCCATAGGCCGCCTCGAGGTCGGGCGGCGTGAGCACCCGCCGGTGCAGGATCGCATCGCGGATCCTCGGCGCGTACTCGGCCAGGGTGTCGATCACGACATCGCCGAAGGCCTCCCGCCGCGTCTCCCAATCTCCGTCCCGCAGCCGATAGGGCGCGTACTTCGCCGTGATCGACATCACGTGCTGGCCCTCGGGCGCCAGGCTCGGGTCGAGCAGGGTCGGGATCATCACGTCGAGGTAGGGCTGCGTCGAGAACTCGCCGTACTTCGTGCAGTCGTAGGCGCGCTGCAGGTAGTCGAGGGTCGGCGCGATCTGGATGGGGCTCTGCATGAGCCTCGCCGAATCGTCACCCCCGGCGCCGGAGCCGCTCGGAGCGAGCGCGCTGAACTCGGGAAGCTCGCCGAGCGCGAGGAGCACCCGCGCCGCCGAGCCGCGGTACTTGATGTTGCGTACGTGGCGCACGAACCTCGCGCCGAGGGTGTAGGGGTCGAGCAGCTCGAGAAAGGTCGTGCGCGGGTCGGCGTTCGAGACGATTACGGGCGCACGCAGGGTCGTCCCTCCCGCGAGCTTCACGCCCAAGGCGCGCTTCTCCTCGGTCGCGATTCCCTCCACCACCGCGCCGGTTCGGATCTCCGCGCCGAAGGAGCGGGCCGCGGTGGCGAGAGCCTCGCTCAGCGCTCCCATGCCGCCCTTGACCACGCCCGACGATCGCAGCAGCCCCGTGTCCGATAGAGACCAGTTGTAGAGCAGCGCGTAGGCGGTGCCCGACTCCTTGGGTCCCCAGGTGATGTCGCGCACGCCGTTGGCGGCGATCGCGCCCTTCACGACTTCGGACTCGAACCACTCGTCGAGCAGATCGGCCACGGGCATGGGCAGGACGCGCAGGAGGTCGTTGACGTGCTTGCGGCCCAGGGCGCGCACCGGACCGGCCAGGGGGCGCAGGCCGAGCAGATCGCGCAGACCTACCTCCGGAATATCGGGTGGCTCGACACGCGCGAGACCGCCGACCACCGCCGCGATCTTCCCGACGAGCTCGACGAAGGCTGGATAGCGCTCGGCGTCGGCGCTCGAGAAGGGCGCGATCTCCGCGGCCGTCTTCGCCGGGTCGCGCCAGATGGCGAGACGCGAGCCGTCGGGCTGCGGTGCGAAGACGACTGGGTCGGCAGCGAGGATCTCCACCTCCGGCTTCAGATCTCGCCGTACCTCGTCGCACAGGTACCCGCTGCCGTCCGCGCAGCTCGAGAAGCGGAAGCCGGGGAAGAGCTCTTCCGTCACCGCCGCACCCCCGACGCGGTCGCGGCGCTCCAGCACGAGGACGCGGCGGCCCGCCTTTGCGAGATAGCCCGCCGTGACGAGCCCGTTGTGGCCCGCGCCGACGATGATGACGTCGTAGTCGGTGTTCGGATCGGGCATCAGTTCCGGTCCCTCAGGATCTCGAGCGCCGCGAGGCGTCCGGGACCGCTCGTGATGCCGCCACCCGGGTGTGTGCCGGACCCGCACTGGTAGTAGTTGCGGATGGGCGTGCGGAAGTCCGCGTAGCCCGGAGCCGGGCGCAGGAAGAAGAGCTGGTCGAGGGTGAGCTCGCCATGGAAGATGTTGCCCTCCGAGAGACCCATCTGCTGCTCGATGTCCCACGGCGTCAGGACCTGCTTGTGCAGCATGATGTCCTTCAGATTCGGCGCGAACTCGGTCAGCGTGTCGATCACGGCGTTGCCGAAGGCATCGCGCTGCTCGTCCTTGCTCCCGTACTCCGGCATGTCGTAGGAGGCGTACTGAACGAAGATCGACATCACGTGCTTTCCGGGTGGCGCCATGGTCGGGTCGATCGTGCTGGGCACGATGATGTCCATGTAGGGGCGCTTCGAGAAGCCGCCGTAGCTCGAGTCGTCGTAGGCGCGCTCGAGGTAGTCCATGCTCGGGCAGATCTCGACCATCTGTACGGGCGAGTCGTCCTTCATCGCAGTGAACTTCGGCAGTGCGTCGAGGGAGAGATTGACCTTGCCCGACGAGCCGCGGAACTTGAAGCGATCGATCGCCGCAATGAGATCCTCGGGGAGCTCCTTCTCCTCGACGAGCTTGCGGAAGGTGACCCGGGGGTCGCAACCCGACACGACGGTGTTGGCCAGGAACTCGTCCCCGTTCTCGAGGGCGACGCCCACAGCCCGGCCGTTCCGCACCATCACCTGGGCGACGGGCGCCTCGGTGCGGATCTCGGCGCCGTAGCTACGGGCAGCGCTCGCGAGGGCCTCGCGCCGTCCAGCTCGCCCATGTAGTGGTGTAGCAGCACGTAGGCCGTGCCCGGAGACTTCGGTCCGAGCTTCGTCCCGATGATGCCGTTGAGGCCGAAGAGGGCCTTGATGATGTCCGTCTCGAACCATTCGTCCATCAGGTCGGACACGCTCATCGTCATGATCTTCGTGAGATCGTGGAAGGTATCCTTGCCGAGGTGCCCGATGTGCTTCCCCAGGTCGTGCAGCGTGCGCAGGCCCCGCAGCCCCGGGCGCGAGGGGTCGGGCGGCACCATGCCGAGGATCGGCTTCACCGCGTAGGCCATCTCGTACATGAGCTGATCGAACTTGGGGAAGATGTCCGCGTCGCGCTTCGAGTGGCGCAGGATCTCTTCGCGTGTGCTGGCTTCGTCCGGATAGGTCGCGAAGTGGTCTCCGTTCTCCATCGGCGCAAAGGAGCTCTGGAGCGGGAGAATGTGCAGGCCGTGCTTGGCAAGTTCGAGCTCCTGGATCACCTCCGGGCGCATCAAGCTCACCACGTAGGAGCACACCGTGTAGCGGAAGCCCGGGTACAGCTCCTCGCTGACCGCCGCGCCGCCCAGCACGTGACGGCTCTCGAGGACGAGGGTCTTGCGCCCCGCCTTCGCGAGGTAGGCCGCGCAGGTGAGGCCGTTGTGGCCGCCGCCGATGACGATTGCGTCGTACTTGTTGGTTCCGGACGCGGTCACGAGAGCGTCTCCTTCTTCCGCTCGGGGTCGAAGAAGGGCAGCTTGACCACCGTAGCCGGCACCGGGTAGCGGCGGCCCTCGACGGTCTCCTCGACGAAGATCTGGCTGCCGAGCTTCGCATGCTGGGGACGAACGCGCGCGATCACGACGTATTGCTTGAGGATCGGAGACCAGGCGCCGCTGGTCGCCTTGCCGATCGGCTCGCCGGGCTCCGCGCGGGCATACACCGGCACGGCGGAGTTCCACGAGGTGTAGGGAAGGTGGAGCGGCATGCTGTAGTCGGAGTAGATCTTCTCGAGCGCGAGGATGTCGACGACGAGCCCCACGGTCTCCCAGCTAGGCCCGCGCGCCTTCTCTGCACGGAGGGCGTCGCGCCCGATGAAGGAGTCCTTCCCGAGCTTCACGGTCCAGCCCAGGCCGAGCTCGTAGGGCGTGGACTTCTGGACCTCGAAAAAGGTGCGCGCGGACGACACGAAGTCGACGTCGATCAGCAGGAGGCCGGCCTCGACGCGCACGACATCGAGGGCCACGTTGCCCGCGGGCTGCAGGTCGTAGGCCCGGCCGCGCTCGGCGAGCGCGTCCCAGACCTGCTCGGCGTAGCTCGTCTCGACGAAGATCTCGAAGCCGAGGTCTCCGGTGTAGCCCGTGCGCGAGATCCGCACCGGCGCACCCGCCAGCTCGTCCTCGACGAGGTGAAAGTAGGGCAGGGGGCCGAGATCGGTCTCGATGAGCCCCTGGAGTAGCTCGCGCGATGTCGGGCCCTGGAGTGCGAGCGCTCCGAAATCGTGGGTGACGTCCTCGATCTCGACCTCCAGCCCGAAGGCGTTGTCCTGCAGCCAGTCGACCGTCGGCATTGCTGCCGTAAGGCGGTAGGCATCTTCGCCGACGCGCGCGAGGGTTCCGTCGTCGATGATCTTTCCGTCGTCGTCGCACCAGGTCGTGTAGATGGCCTGGCCTATGCGGCACTTCGACACGTCGCGGGTGAGGACGCGATCGAGCAGGCGACCCGCGTCTCGGCCATGCAGGTGGTACTTGAAGAGCGGCGAGACGTCGAAGAGCGCAGCGGTCGTGCGCACGGCGTTGTACTCGCGCATGTGGTCGAGCTCGTAGCTGTCAGCGGAGAAATAGCCGGACCACTCCTGCCAGTTCTGGCTGGTACACAGCTCCGTGGTGCGAGCGTGAAAGGGGCTCTTGCGAGGCATCGGATTCTATTGGCTCCCCTCTGGGGCTAGGAGGCGCCCGCGTCGGGGCCCTCGTCCGTGTAGCGAGGTAGGTGGTCCGCGATCTCGAGCCACGGGATACGAGACCCAAGCCAGATATGATACATCGGTTCGATTGCGGCGGGGTCGTCGAGGCTTCCGAGGTTCACGTCGATGCGCTCGGGCGTCCCCGTGTCCCGGAATGCGATCTGCGTGCCACAGCCCGCGCAGAAATCCCGTCGACCCGCATCCGACGAGGAATAGGTTGCCGGCTCCCCCTTCGTCTGCGAGAAGGTCGCGGTCGGGAAGGTCGCCCAGGCGAGGACCGGGGCGCCGCTCGACCGCTGACAGAGTCTGCAGTGACAGTAGCCCGCGTCGATCGGATCGCGGGCCTCGTAACGCAGCTCGCCACAGAGGCAGCCTCCGGTGAAGACCCTCTCTTCCGTCATGCAGCGCAGTCCAGCAGCGGCCCGGAGGAAGCCCGTACACGGGTCATTCTGTCGTACCGTCCAGGGTCAGGAGCCTGCGGTACAGGTCGGTCCGCCGATCGCGGAAGAGCCCCCAGGACGCACGACTCGCCCGCAGTGCGTCGAGGTCGAAGGTCGCCGTCACGACGGCCTGCTCGTCCACGGGGGCCTCGGCGACCTTCTCGCCGGTCGCATCCGCGATGAACGAGGAGCCGTAGAAGGTCAGCTTCGAGGCGGACTCCTCGGTCCCGATGCGGTTCGACGCGACCACCGGGATCACGTTCGCGGCGGCGTGGCCCTGCATCACCCGCTGCCATGGAGCGCGCGAATCGACGGCCTCTGCCAGGGGCTCGTCGCCGATGGCCGTGGGGTAGAGGAGGATTTCGGCGTCCTGGAGGGCCATCGCCCGAGCGCACTCGGGGAACCACTGGTCCCAGCAGATCGCCGCGCCGATGTTGCCGTAGCGGGTCTTCCACACCCGGAAGCCCGTGTCGCCCGGGCTGAAGTAGTACTTCTCCTCGTAGCCCGGGCCGTCGGGGATGTGGCTCTTGCGGTAGACGCCCAGTACGCTGCCGTCCGCATCGACGATCGCGAGGGAGTTGAAGTACGCGTTGCCCGCACGCTCGAAGAAGGAGACCGGCAGGACCACTTCGAGCTCGCGCGCGAGGGCCGACATCTTTGCGATCGTCGGGTGCCCATCCATCGGCTTCGCCAGCGCGAAGTGATCTTCCCGCTCCTCGGCTGGGAAGTACGGCGTTTCGAAGAGCTCCTGGATCAGGACGATGTTGGCGCCTCGGGAGGCCGCCTCCCGCACGAGGCCCATGGCGCACGCGATGTTGGCGCCCACGTCCCACGTACAGGCCATCTGCGTGGCCGCAACAGTGACTTCTCTCATGGCCGAGGCTCCTATGGCTGAGGCTCCTGCTGCGTGATGCAGTGGATGCATCCTTCGGACCGGACGATATCGATGCCGGGTACGGGCACGACGACGCGATCCGGGAAGGCCCGCTCGAGCGCTTCGATGGCAGGGCGATCCGCCGGATCGTCGAACACGGGCAGCACGATCCCCCCGTTCGCGATATAGAAGTTGATGTAGGACGCGCAGACGCGAACGCCCTTGTGCTCCTTCCGATCCGGCTGGGAAATCTCGATGATCTCCAGAGGCCGGCCCGAGGCGTCCTTCGCGTGTCGGAGTCGCTTCAGGTTCTCCCGCAACGGAGCGTAGTGGGAGTCCGCCGGATCCTCCGCCACGAGCGCCGCCACCACCCCCGGCCGGACGAAGCATGCGAGGTTGTCCACGTGCCCGTCGGTGGAGTCGACGTCGAGGGCCTTGTCGAGCCAGATCACCCGCTCCGAGCCGAGGTGTGCGTGAAAGACCTCCTCGGCGTCCGCCTTCGTGAGGCCAGGATTGCGGTTCGGGTTCAGCACCACGTTCTCCGTTGTGAGGAGCGTGCCCTGCCCATCGGTGTGGATCGCGCCGCCCTCCAGGATGATGGGGGCCTCGAAGCGTCGTCCGCCCGAACGCTCCAGCATGCGGCGGGCGAGGAGCTTGTCGTTCTCGTAGTCGGGGTCCAACTCGCCATAGTTGTTGAAGGGCCAGTCGACGCCGCCCAGGCTCCCTCGCCCGTCGACGAGGTAGGTTGGCCCGGTGTCCCGGGTCCATGAATCGTCGATCTCGAGTGCGAGTAGCTCCACCCGGTCGCCACAGCGCATTTTCGCGTCAGCGATGTGCTCCGGGTTCGCGATCATCGTCACGGGCTCGAAGCGCGCGATCGCGCGGGCGACCTCCGCATAAGCGTTACGGGCGGCGAACAGGTCGGGAAAGGTCGCCTCGTGACAGGGCCAGGCCATCCAGCAACGTGTATGAGGTGACCACTCCGGGGGCATGCGGTAGCCATAGTCGATCGGATAGTCCATGGGTGGGCATTCTAGCAGCCATGCCGCTCCAATCGTCCAATCGACCAATTGGGTTTCCAGGGTGAGTATTGACGGCCGACGAAGCTCCCGGCTAGCATTGCGTCCATGGGGATATGCCAACGAACCCTGTCGTTGATCCTATTTCTCGTCGGCGTCGCGGCTTCCGGGGGCGCGGACGAGCGGCCTGAGGCCCGGGACGGGGAGCCCGCGCAGCCGGAACAGCTCGCGATCGTGCTGGACCTGCCCGTGCCGGATCAGCAGATCCGTCAGTCGCTTCCCTTCGTCAATGTAAGCGGTCGCGCGGGTAGCTTGCCCTTCGTGGCGTCCGACGTGGTGCTCCTGCTCGACCAGTCCACCCTCGCCGCGGTCGCGTCGGGACTCGATGTCGACGCAGACGGCAAGACCGGACGAACCCGGAGCTCGGTGACCCAGTGGGACTCCTTCGAGAAATCCGCGCGGCAGTGGAGCAGCGACTCGGGCGACACCTTTCAGCAGTTGCAGCTGAAGATCGCACGGGCTCTCGTGCCGAGGCTTGCGGCCCGGCAGAATCGCGTGGGCCTGTTGTCGTTCAACTTCCGCGCCCGGGCGCTCGGCGGCTCGAGCGTCATGCGACTCACGGAGAAGCCGGCCGTCGCCGTACCCGTGGGCAAGCCCGATGCGGTGCTCGCGGCGCTCGAGGACTTCCCTGCCGAACAGAAGCGAAGATGGACCGATCTCACGCGTCTCCTCGAGAGCGGTGCGGAGCTCCTGGACGACGCGACCCCAAGCACCGAGCCGGCTCGTCCGCGCGCACTACTATTGCTCTCTTTCGGTGAGCCCTCGGCCCCGACCGGCGTCGGCTGGTCGTCCAAGCAGGCGGTCGAGCAGGCCCGCCTGCTCGGGAAGCGGGGCATCGCGGTGTGGGCCATTCCGCTGCGCAGCGTCGACACGGCCTTTCTCGAGGAGCTCACTCGCGGAAACGGCGGAAAGGTAGTGCCCCTCGACCGACTCGATGCGGAGTTCAGCGTGGAGGTCCCGAGCGACCTGCGGCCGAAAGAGCTCGAGATCGAGAACGTCACGCAGCACGCACGGGCCACCAGTCTCGAGGTGTTCCCGGATGGACGCTTCGAAGCGCTGGTTCCCCTCGAGCCCGGCGCCAACACCCTGGAGATCCGGGCCGTACTGGCAGACGGGCAGCGAACGACCCTCCGACGCCAGGTCCACTACGAGCCGGTGCCCTGAGCCTGAAGCAGGTGTTCAACACAAAATGAGGCAGGATTCGTACATTCTGGCGAGAGGACGCAGCCACAGCGAATCGAGGCAGGGCTCGAGAGAAAAGCTCCGACCGCTTGACTGCATTTTTGTTCCGACCATGCGGCCCAATGATGTAGTTTGAGCTGAAGGAGTGCTGCGGCTTGCAGTTTGTGCGGGTGAGCATTGCTCTGGAGGTTGCGCTGCATGGATTCCGACACGTTTCAGGTCTCTCCGCGTTGCTGCATGGTCGAGTTCCTTCATGGAATTTTCGCGTTCGTCCTGCTGCTCGTGCTCGCTCTGCTCCCGATCCCGTCGAGCGCAGTCGAACCCTCGACGGATCACGATGTCGTAATCGTCGGGGCCGGGGCGGCGGGCCTCTACGCCGCGTACACCCTGGACGATCTCGGCTACAGCGTTCTCATTCTGGAAGCCACTCCCTGGCACGGCGGTCGAATCTGGTCGATGACCCTGGGCGACGTGCGCATCGAGAACGGCGCAGAGGAGCTCTACGGCACGACGAACAACTTCGTGTACAACGACATCAAGAGCGCATACGGCCCGGGTGCACAGACCAAGATATTCCAGGAGAACCCCCAGCAGGACACGCTGATCGTGATGGACGCGGACGGGCTGGGTGGCGGAAGTCCTTGCTGGGTGGCAACCGGCGACTGCGATGCTGATGCCCACATCGAGGACTATTGGGATTTCTACGGCGACATCGGGAATCACGACAACGACCTCACGGATCAGCTGGTGTCCGACTATCTGGACACCACATGGGGCGTTCCTTCGACGAGCCCCGGTTACCACCTCTACGAAGCGGGCGTTCCTGGCGGCGAGTATGGAACGACCGTGGAACGCATGGGCCTCCGCTCGCTGTCGCGAGAATGGAACACATGGTCGCTGTCGGGCACCGTCTACGGCCTGGGCCCGACGGGATACAGCGACGCCCTCGACTTCTTGTATTTCGGCCAGGTTCTTCCCTTCGTCACGTACAACAGCCCGGTCACGGTCATCGACACCAGTGGCATCAAGCCCGTCGCGATCGACGGCAACGGTGTCTACCACTATGCCGATTCGATCATCGTGACGGTGTCTGTCGGCGTGCTCAAGGCCGAGATCATCGACTTCGTTCCGGACCTTCCCGCGTCCAAGCTCGACGCCATCAGCACCATCGGTATGGGCAAAGGCATGAAGATCTCGCTGCGATTCACCAGCCAGCTCTGGGACTCGAAGTTGGGGAGCATGCTCCTCGATGGCCCCACCGGAGAGTGCTGGCCGCCCAAGATCTATCAGCCGGGCGTCACGGACCACGTGCTGACCTGCTTCTTGATGGGGAAGAACGCGGAGATCATGGAGGCGCTGCCCGATGACACGGCGCGGCTCAATCGGGCGCTCGTGGATCTCGATGCGGCATTCGGCGGAACTGCTTCGGCGGCCTTCCTCGAAGGCTTCGTGATGAACTGGACTGCCTCACCCTACACACTGGGAAGCTACTCCTACCCCGCGCCGGGCACGCGGCATCGACGGTGCCTGGCGCGCTTCAGTCGGGCGAGCGGGCCGGGGGGGAAGTCGACACCCATCTCGATGGCCCACCCGCCCCGGGCACCCCGACGGCGGACTTCTCGGCATCGCCGACCGACGGTTTCGCGTCTCTCGATGTCTCGTTCACCGACTTGTCGAACCAGCTGCCGACGGGATGGTCATGGGACTTCGGCGACGGCGGCAGCTCGAGCGACCAGCACCCCACGCACCAGTACACGACGCCAGGGGACTACACCGTCAGCCTCACCGCGACGAACCCCAGCGGCTCCCACACCCGGGTTCTACCGAAATTGATCTCGGTTCCGGAGCCCTCTGTTGCCGCGGGTCTGGCGAGCGGCGTCCTCGGGTTGGTGATTCTCGATGCTCGTCGTCGACGTAGCGGTATCCAGGGCAGACGGTACTTTCACGAGTGATCGCGCACGAGTGATCGCGGCCGCCGGCCGGCTATGCTGCTGCGGTGACTTCACACCGATCTGGCTGCCTCATTGCCCTCTGCTGGCTCGTGTTCGGGACGGCCTACAGCGTCAGCGGTGAGTCGGCTCCCCCTTCTACGGGCGCCGCTTCGGCTCCTCTGAGCGAGGCCGAGCTGATCGAGCAGCTGAGTGCCATCGGCTACCTCGCGGGCACCCAGCGAGCAAGTGATCGCCAGGGCATCACCCTGCACGACCCCCAGCGCGTCGCGCCCGGGCTGAACCTGATCACGTCGGGCCATGGGCCCGTTGCCCTGTTGATGGACATGGACGGCGCGATCCTCCACGAATGGCGGGCCGAGCTCGCGCAGGTATTTCCCGATCACCAGAAGCTGACGGGCGCGGAGGAAGCTCGCCGGAACTACTGGCGCGACGCTCGGCTCCTTCCGAATGGCGACATCGTCGTCATCTGGGAGTTCTTCGGGCTCTTCAAGCTGGACCGCGATTCGCGGGTGCTGTGGGCGGTGCCGAAACCTGCTCATCACGCTCTCCAGCTGACTGAGTCGGGAGAGATCGTGCATCTGCAAGCAGAGCGAAAGATGATTCCGGGAATCGCCAAGAAGCGCGCGATCGAAGATCTCATCGTCGTGCGCGACGGCGACGGAAAGGAGCTGCGGAGACTCGCGATGTCGGATGCGCTGCGCAATGTCAACTGGCGCAGACTGCGCAAGGCGTTCTGGGTTCGCAGCAAAGAGCGCGGCTACGGGCTCGATGAGAAGAGCGTCTACGACCCCTTTCACACCAATTCGATCTGGCTGCTGAGCTCGGCCGAAGCGGCTCGCCTGGGGGATCCCTTCCGGGCCGGGGACGCCCTCGTCTCGATGGCGATGCTCGACACCATCGCGATCCTCGACATGGAAGAGGGGGTGACCCGCTGGTCGCAGCAGGGGCCCTTCGGAATGCAGCACGAGCCACGTCCCACGCTCGATGGTCGCATCACCCTGTTCAACAACTTTCTCACGGCGGAGCGGTCGAGTGTCCTGACGCTGGATCCGCGCACGCGTCGCGTCACGAGGGAGTACACCGGACCGAAGACGGCGCCGCTGTATTCGAGGCGATCGGGCCGCGTCCAGGTGCTGCCGAACGGGAACACCCTGGTGGTGGAGACCGAGGGCGGTCGGGCGCTGGAGGTCGCCGGAGACGGAAGCGTCGTGTGGGAGTTCCGCAGTCCCTATCGGGCGGGCGAATCGGGGGACCGGGTGGCGAGTCTCTATTCTCTGGAGCGAGTGGACCGAAGTCGGACTTCCTGGCTGAACTCCAGAAGAGAGGATGCCTCGATGCAGTGATGGCGGGAGCCCTGGCGAGATCCAGCTCGTGGTGTTCATCGCGCCCAGCGGGGATGGTGCTCGTCGCGCGATACAGCGCACCGAGACCCCCGAGAGTGGTCAATCCGCGCCTCGAGTACTTAACACCTGGGCCACCCTGCTGTCAGAAAACGAGAGAAAAGGGGCGTTTCCTGCTTGCATGTCGGGCGCGTGTTGAAAGATCTTCAACAGAAGCCGGCCAGCTCGCGACCGAGCGCCGACGCGAAGGTGCCGCATCGGCAATGGAACCCAGGAATTCGGAAGCAGTGCCTCGCTCGACCCCGCCTCCCTCTCTCGCCCGAGCTCTCGTCGCGGAACATCGGGTTGCGTCCACGGGCGACCCGAAGCTCGCACTCCGTATCCACGGTTGCCATACGTCCTACATCGAGCGCGACGTCCTGGGAGTGATCACCGCTGGTGTGGGGTCACCCGATGCTGCCGAAGAAGCGCCCGGCATCGCGCTAGGATCCCTGCGGCGGAGGAAGCATGGTCAGGGATCGATTTCGTTGGGAGGCGCGCGCCCTCTTGAGCCTGGGCCTGCCCATGATGGCGACCCAGTTCTGCATCATGGCCATGGGCTTCATCGACACCGCCATGGCGGGGCACTACGACGCCGTCGACCTCGCCGGGGTCGCCATGGGGGGCAATGTGCTCTGGCCGGTCTTCATGCTGATGACCGGATTCAGCATGGCGCTGACCCCGATTGTCGCGCAGCTGCGCGGGGCCGGCCGCGTGGGGGAGAGCGGTGCCGTCGCGCGGCAGGGCATCTGGATCGCGCTCATTGCCTCCGTCGTGACCGTCGCAATCATCGTCGAGGCCGAGCCGCTCTACCGCTGGGCCGGCGTGGACGCGGAAGTGACGCGTGTTGCCATGGGCTATCTCCGGGCGGTCGCGTGGGGTGTGCCGGCCTCCCTGGTCTACGTGACGCTTCGCCACGTCGCCGAAGGTCTCGGGCATACGCGCCCCCCCATGCTCATCGCCGTGGCGGCGCTGCCCGTCAACGCAGTCCTGAACTACGCCCTGATCTTCGGGAAATTCGGCTTCCCGGAGCTCGGGGGGATCGGTTGCGGCTGGGCCACGGCGGCGGTCTTCTGGACCGAGCCGCTCCTGATGATCTTCGTCCTCTCGAGGCCCTACTTCCGGGAGACACGGCTCATCGAAGGATTCGAGGGGCCCAGGTGGGGCGACGTAATCCGCATCCTCAGGATCGGCGCGCCGATCGGCATCACGGTCTTCGTCGAGATGGCTCTCTTCTCCGTCGTCGGCTTCCTGGTCGGGGCCCTGGGTGTCACCACCCTCGCCGCGCACAGCATCGCGAGCAATCTCGGCTGGTTGACCTACGTGATTCCCATGGGTCTGGGCTCGGCGGCCAGCGTTCGGGTGGGCTACTTCGTGGGTGCCGGGGACTTCGCTCGGGCACGCTTCAGCGCTGTGAGCGCCTTTGGGATCTCCCTGTCCTACGGCCTGCTGGTGAGCGTCCTTCTCGTCGCTCTGCGCCACCTGCTGGTCAACGTCTACACGAACGACACGGATGTGCTGGAGATGGCCGCGAATCTCGTACTGATCATCGCCGCCTACCAGATCATGGACGACACCCAGGTCACCGCGGGCGGGGCGCTGCGCGGGTACAAGGATACGCGCGTCCCGATGATCTGTACCCTGCTCGGTTACTGGGTGGTTGCGCTTCCCCTGGGAGCCGTGCTCGGCTATGGCTGGTTCGGATTTTCGCCCTTGGGGGTGTACGGTTTCTGGGTCGGGATGACCTTGGGTCTGGCGCTGGTCGCCTTGTCCATGGGTGCTCGGCTCTGGTGGACGAGCCGCGACGAGAAGCTCGTCGTGCGCCTCGCGAGGACCTGACGAGACGGGTGTCGCGCATCCCGGGCGGCAGCAGCAGGAGGAGATTCAATGGCAGATTCGCAGATTCCCAGCGACATCGAGATCGCGCAAGCCTCTGAGATTCACCCGATCGATCAGGTGGCCTCAGGGATCGGACTGCAGAGTGACGAGTTCGACTTCTACGGCCGTTACGTTGCCAAGATCACCCGCGAGAAGTGCAGCGAGCTGACGAGCGCGGATTCGCCGGATGGCAAGCTCATCCTCGTGACCGCGATGTCCCCGACACCCGCGGGCGAGGGCAAGACCACGACCTGTGTCGGTCTGTCGGACGCGCTCGCATCGCAGGGTGAGAATACGATCCTGTGTCTGCGTGAGCCCTCCCTCGGGCCCTGCTTTGGCATGAAGGGCGGCGCGGCCGGCGGCGGCTATGCCCAGGTGGTGCCGATGGAGGAGATCAACCTCCACTTCACGGGAGACTTTCACGCTATCGGGCTGGCGAACAACCTGCTCTCGGCGGCCCTCGACAACCACATCCACCAGGG
>JAFDEK010000166.1 GCA_019310385.1 Deltaproteobacteria bacterium | reverse complement strand
GCCATCGCCCGACGCGCTCACTCGAGCTTGATCGCGTACTCGAGCAGAAGCAGCACGGCGGCGAAGGCGCTCGTCCCGACGAAGAAGAAGCCGAAGCGCGTGTTGGAGGTGATGCGGCGCAGCTCGCAGGTGACCGTCACCGCGATGATGCTGCCGGCCAGGAAGGAGAACCACAGGGCATAAGTGGTATCGGGCACGTCGACGAGGACGCCGATCCCCCATCCGACGAGGGCCGCCGCCGCGAAGAGGTAGCGGTGCACCCGATCGTAGAGGCCGGGCTGTCGGCCGCGCAGGGAGTGCGCCACCCCGAGCATGTGGATCGCCATGGCGAGGGCGAAGATCGCCACGGGCTCGGCGCGGTGATCGGGCTGCTCTTCGAGCATGTAGCCGAGCAAGCCCACATAGGCGCTGACGGTGAGCACGACGACGGCGACCCCCGCCCGGGCGATGCGCGGCGGCAGCTCTCCTGGCTGTGCTGACTCGAGCTCCTCGGAACGCAGGTTGGCACCCAGGAAGACCGCGAAGCCGAACAGGGCGACCAGGTAAGCGTGATGCTCGAGAAAGCCCGTGAAGCCGACCTCGGCCGCCGCGTGGAGCACCACCTGCTCGCGGGCGAGATGGGGAAAGATGTCGACGAACACGTAGGCGAGCGCCACCCCGGCCGCGAGGTCGAGCCAACGCTCGCCCCCCACTCGGTCGAGGAAGCGAAGCCGCCCGACGAAGACAAACACCAGCGCGAAGAGCAGCGCCCCGAGCAAAGTCGCGTATCCGTCCACAGCCCTGCGTCCTCTCCTCGCGACCCGCGGGAAAGCTAGCCCTTCGCCCCACGCATGCTAGTCTTGGCCCATCCACCCTGGTCCGACCACAATGGACGGACCACACCCAACCAAACCCACAGATCGGGGCCGTCCCCACCCGCGGTCCCAACCGCGGCCGCTGGAGATTTGGATGTCCAACCACCAGAGCGGATCGCGCAGCGCCGCGATCGCTGCCGAGCTGCGTGACGAGATCCTACGTGGCCAGTACCGCCAGGGGGAGCGGCTCCCCTCCGAGCGCGATCTGGCCGAGCGCTTCGGTGTGCATCGCAGCGCGGTGCGCGAGGCCCTCAAGGGCCTCGAGCAGCTGGGCGTGGCGCGCATCCGGCCGGGCGGCGCCCGGGTCGCGCCTCTCGAGGAAGCCAGCCTCGACGTGGTCGAGCACATGCTCGGTCTCGAGGATCCGCCCAATCCCGAGATGGTGGACCATGTACTCGAAGTGATGAGCGGCCTCTTCTCCCTGGCCGCACGCCTGTGCGCCGAGCGCGCCGACACCGCCCAACGCGCAAAGATCGGGGAGCTGCTCGGGGAGCTCGAGCGCGAAGAGCACAGCGTCGCGGACGCGGTCCGCCTGACCCAGCAGCTCGGCGATCGCTTCGTCGAGGCGAGCCGCAACATGGTCCTCACCCTGGTACGCCACGGCGTGAAGACCCACTTCATGAATTCGCTCGAGATGCCCGACGAGGCCGCACCCGAATGGTCCCGTGCCGGGCACTTCCGCCGCCTGTCCCAGGCAATCGAGGCCCACGACGGCCTCGCGGCCTCCGAAGCGGCCTACGAGCTCACCCACGCCATGCGACGCCACGCCGTCGCCTCACTCGAGGCGGCGCGCGGACAACACAAGCGCTCGGAGACAGAGTCATGAGCAAGATCACCCGAATTCTCGTCGTCCCCCTTGCGGTCCTCGCCCTGGCGGCCCTCGGCGCCGTGTTGCTCGTCGCGACCTCGCCTTCGATCGAGACGGTCGCGCCCGAGCGGGCGCTCACCACCGTGCGCACCATCGTCCCAAAGCCCCAGGACATCCGGCTCCAGGTTCGCAGCCAGGGGACGGTGGCCCCGCGCACCGAGAGCGCCGTGGTGCCGGAGGTCTCGGGCCGCATTACCTGGATTTCTCCCGCCCTCGTGTCCGGCGGCTTCTTCAGCGAGGGCGACAAGCTCCTGGAGATCGAGCCACGGGACTATGAGATGGCGGTCCAGCGCGCTCGCGCGGCCCTCACCCGGGCCGACAGCGAGCGCGAGTTCGCGGCGGCGGAGCTGAAGCGGCAGGAGGGTCTCTCGGCGCGGGCCGTGGCGAGCACCGCCCAGCTCTCACAAGCCCGCCGCACGGGGCGCGTCGCCGACGCGAGCTTCGACGAGGCCAGCATCGCCCTCGAGCAAGCCGAGCGGGACCTCGCGCGCACCCAGATCTTCGCGCCCTTCGAGGGGCGGGTGCGCGAGAAGCAAGTCGACGTCGGGCAGTTCGTGAGCCGCGGCGCGCCGGTTGCCACGATCTACGCCACTGACTACGCCGAGATCCGTCTGCCCATCGCCGACCGCCAGTTCGCCTTCCTGCGGCTCCCGAGCCTGCGCAACCCCGAGGCGGGGGCCGGGCCCAAGGTTCGAATATTGTCGGACTTCGGCGGACGGCGCCACGAGTGGACGGGCCAGGTCGTCCGCACCGAAGGCGAGATCGACGCACGCAGTCGCATGGTGCACGTCGTTGCCCGGGTGGAGCATCCCTATGACGCGCCCGAGGACGAGCCCGACAAGCCGCCCCTGGCGGTCGGACTCTTCGTCCACGCGGAGATCGAGGGACCGGTCGTCGAGAACGTAATCGTCGTGCCCCGCTATGCCATGCGCGACGACGCCCACATCCTCGTGGTCGATTCCGATGAGCGCCTGCGCACCCGCGAGGTCGAAGTGCTGCGCATCGACCGGGACGACGTGCTCATCCGCGCCACGCTCGAACCGGGTGACCGCCTCTGCGTCTCGCCGCTGCAGGTGGTGGTCGAGGGGATGCCCGTCAACGCCATGGCGGACGATTTCGAGGGCGCACGCTCGTGAGCCGGATCATCGCCTGGTTCGTGCACAACCCCGTAGCCGCAAACCTCTTCATGCTCGTCATGCTGGTCGGCGGCCTGCTCGCTCTGCCCCTCATCAAGCAGGAGGAGTTCCCCGCCATCGATCTCGACATCGTCCAGGTGAAGGTCGAGTACCCCGGCGCCTCGCCGGCCGAGATCGAGGAGTCGATTTGCATTCGCATCGAAGAGGAGATCGATGGCACGCCGGACCTCGACCGCATCACCACCATGGCGGTAGAGGGAGCGTGCCTGGTCTTCATCGAGCTCGTCATGGGGGCCAACACCGACGCCGCGGTGGCCGAGATCGAGAGTCGCGTCAACTCCATCGACACCTTCCCCATCAACGCAGAGAAGCCGATGATCTCGAAGCTGCTGGTGAAGCGGCGCATCCTGCAGCTGGCGATCTCTGGCCCTCTCAGCGACCGGGACCTCAAGGAGACCGGCAAGCGGGCCCGGGAGGGGATTGCCGGCCTGCCCGGCGTCTCCCAGGTGGAGCTCAAGTACGACCGGCCCTACGAGATCTCCATCGAGGTCTCGGAGGCGGCGCTGCGCCGCTTTGGCCTCACCTTCGACGCGGTGGCGGGCGCCATCCGGGCCTCTTCCCTCGATCTGCCCGGCGGCACCGTAAAGACCCGCGGCGGGGAGATCCTGCTGCGCAGCGTCGGCCAGGCCTACGAGCGCGACGAGTTCGAGGAGATCGTCGTTCTGACCCGCACCGACGGTACCGTGGTGCGGCTGCACGAGATCGCGACGGTCGTGGACGGATTCGAGGACTCGGAGCTGCGCGCGTGGTTCAACGGACAGCCCACGCTCATGATCGACGTGCAGCTGATCGGCGAGGAGGACATCCTCGACGCTGCCGACGCCATCAAGGCGTGGATCGGGCCCTTCCAGGCGACGCTGCCCGAGGGCGTCGACTTGACGATCTTCAACGACGAGTCCACGGACCTCGTCACGCGCCTCGACGTGCTGAGCGCCAACGCGCGCAACGGCCTCATCCTCGTGATGCTGGTGCTGACCCTCTTCCTGCGCTTCCGCCTCGCCATGTGGGTGGCGGCAGGCGTCCCCATCGCGTTACTCGGCGCCGTGATGTGCTTTCCCACCTTCGGGATCACGATCAGCACCCTGACCGTGATGGCCTTCATCCTCGTCCTCGGCATTCTGGTCGACGACGCCATCGTGATCGGCGAGAGCGTCTACACCCACGAGCAGAAGCACGAGACCCAGATGGAGGCGGCCATCCGGGGAACCCAGGAGGTCTACGTCCCGGTCATCTTCGGGGTCATGACCACGATCGCGGCCTTCTTGCCCCTCATCCTGGTTCCCGGCCGCATGGGGCAATTCTTCGGCGTGATCGGCTACGCCGCGATCCTCTGCCTCGTCTTCTCCCTGCTCGAATCCCAGCTCATCCTGCCCTGCCACCTCGCCCACCGGCGCACGCGCTCCAAGCACGGCGAGCCGAACCCCTTCGTGGCGCGCTGGCAGCGCTTTCAGGGCCGCATGGCCGGCGGGCTCGAACACCTGGCACACCACGGATACGGACGCTCCCTCGACTCAGCCATCGAGTGGCGCTACGTGACCCTTGCCGCGGCGATCGGCGTGTTGATTCTCACGTCAGCGCTCTTCTCCAGCGGGCGCATGCGCTACCAGTTCTTCCCCAGCATCGAGGGCGATACCATCTTCGCCACCCTGACCATGCCCCGCGGCATTCCCCTCGAGCGCACCGAGCTCGCGGTAGCCCAGCTGGAGGAGTCGGCTGCGCGCCTGCAGGCCGAGCTCGACGCCGAGATCCCCGGCCCCTCCGTCGTGCAGCACGTGTTCACCTCCATCGGCGAGCAGCTGGCCCGCTCCGGGCCCCAGATGCCGGACAGCGGTGGGGGCGGTGCGCACCTCGCCGAGGTGGGGCTCGAGCTCGTCTCCTCCATCGAGCGGGACATCTCCACCACCGTGGTCGCCAATCGCTGGCGCGAGCTCAACGGCTCGATCCCCGACGCGGTCGAGCTCATCTTCAGCACCGACTCCTTCTCGGCCGGCGAAGCCATCAACATCGAGCTACGCGGCGGACGCCTGGAAGACCTGACCCAGGCTGCGTCCATGCTGCGGGCCAAGCTCGCCACCTACCGCGGCGTGACCGACATCGCCGACACCTTCCGCGCCGGCAAGCAGGAGATCCGGCTCTCCCTGCGCGACGAGGCGCGAACCCTCGGCATCACCCAGGCGGACCTCGCGCGCCAGGTACGCCAGGCCTTCTACGGCGAAGAGGCGCAGCGCATCCAACGCGGGCGCGACGACGTGCGGGTCATGGTGCGCTACCCCGACGCCGAGCGGCGCTCCCTCGGATCCCTCGAGGAGATGCGCATCCGCACCGAGGACGGGGTGGAGCTCCCCTTCGCCGCCGTGGCCGACGCGAAGCTCGGCCGGGGCTACGCGACCATTCGCCGCAGCGACCGCCAGCGGGTGGTGACCGTGACCGCCGAGGTCGATCGCAGCATCACCACACCCAACAAGATCCTCGCTGACATCGAGAAGGACATCCCCGGCATCCTCGCGGCCTTCCCCGGCGTCACCCACCGCTTCGGTGGCGAGCAGCGCGAGCAGGGCGACGCCATGATCGGGTTGCTGCGGGGTACGCTCCTGGCCTTGCTGCTCATCTACGCCCTGCTCGCAGTCCCCCTGCACTCCTACGCGCAACCCCTCGTCATCATGAGCGTGATCCCCTTCGGCGCCGTGGGAGCGATCCTCGGCCATTGGATCATGGGTTGGGACCTGGTCTTCTTCTCGATCCTCGGCATCGTGGCGCTCTCGGGCGTGGTCGTGAACTCATCCCTCGTCCTGGTCCACACCATCAACCGTCGCCGCAGCGAGGGCCTCGGCTTCGAGGAGGCCGTGAAGACCGCCGGCATCCTGCGCTTCCGGCCGATCTTCCTCACCTCGCTGACGACCTATCTCGGCCTGCTGCCCCTGATGTTCGAGGCCGCTCCCCCCGCCATGCCCCTCATCCCCATGGCAATCTCCCTGGGCTACGGCGTCCTCTACGCATCGGTGATGACCCTCTACCTGGTCCCCTGCGGCTACGTCATCCTCGACGACCTCGCCGCCCTCCTCGGCAAAGGCAGCGCCACAACGGAAGAGGGGGGACGGTCCTTAACGGAAGCCCCTGGCTTCCGTTAAGGACCGTCCCCCCTGCTTGCGTTATCAGGAGGCGATCAGGAGGCGGAGGCGGTTGCCTACTTTTTCGGCGTAGTCGGCCATGTCGGCGATCGAGTTGATCATCTTGTACCAGAAGTAGGTCCCGATCCCGAGCTCGTCCTCGATGCCAAAGAGGACCCGCTGCGCGGCCTCGGCGAGCTTGTCAGTCTCGCTCTCGAGCAGACCGAGCTGGGTGATCTTCTCGTCGACCCGAGCCGACTCCCGGGGCCCGAAGCCGGTCTCGATGAGCTCGTCGAGCTCGTCGATGATCTTCTCCGCCTGCACACAGGTTTCGACGACCCGGCGCGTCAGCGCAACCAGCGGCTCGTGCAGCGGCTCCGGCGTGGTCATGCGCCGCATATCGGCCAGCTCCGCGATGTCCTGGGCGACGTCCGCGATGGAGTCCTGCATGTCGAGGATCTCGAGGGTATCTCTGCGTTCGATGGCCATGAAGAGGCGCTTGGGAAGGTGGCTGCGGATCTGGTGCTTGATCTCGTCGGCCTCGTGCTCGAGTCGCACCACTTCTACGCGCAGCCGCGCCATGGCCTCCATGTCGCCGGCGCCCATGGCCTCGACGAAGGGAAGAATCTCCTTCGCGCAGGTGACCGCCGCCTTCATGTGCTGCTGCATGGGACGGATCGGAGAAGTACCGAATAGATTCCCGATCAGGGACATGGGCCTGGCCTCGAGCTCCTAGGGACTCAGGAGCGCCTTGAAGGTGTAGAAGAAGAAGACGCTCAGAACCGCTGAAATGGGCAGCGTCGCAACCCAGGAGATGAGGATGCTACCCACCACCCGCAGATCCAGGGCGCCGATTCCCCGGGCGAGCCCGACGCCGAAGACCGCGCCCACCAGGATGTGGGTGGTCGAAACCGGGATCCCGAGACGACTCGCGAGCACGATGGTGGTCGCCGCCGCGAGCTCGGCCGCGAAGCCGCGGCTGGGCGTGAGCTCGGTGATCTTCTTCCCCACCGTCTCCATCACCCGGTAGCCCCAGGTCGCCAGACCGAAGCAAATCCCCAGGCCGCCGACGGCGAGCATCCAGGCCTCGACGGGCGCCTTGGCCTCCACCGTCTTGGCAATGCCCACCACCGCGGCCAGGGGCCCGATGGAGTTGGCGACGTCGTTGGAGCCGTGAGCGAAGGCCACCGCACAAGCGGTCAGGATCTGCAGCACGACGAAGACCCGCTCGAGGCTGCGGAAGTGGAAGTCCGAGTCGTCGACGTCCTCGACGTGGACGTGGTGCAGGAACCAGGCCCCCACCCCCGCGGCCATCAACCCGAGCAGCGCGGACAGCCCCAGGGCCTGCAAGAAGCTGAAATCGAGACCCAGGTGCTTGAGCCCCTTGAAGAGGGTCACCAGGCCGATGATGAAGAAGACGTAGAAGAAGAAGAGCGGACCGATCTTCTTGATCTGGTCGAGGGGCTTGTCGTGCTCGAGGATGGTCACGCGCAGCAGGTTGAAGATGAAGTAAGCGAGCAGGCCGCCGAGCAGCGGCGAGGTCACCCACGAGGCCACGATCTGCGCGACCTTGCCCCAAGCCACCGCGTTGAAGTCCACCGCCACCGCGCCGAAGCCCACGATGGCGCCCACGATGGAGTGGGTGGTGGAGACCGGAAGGCCGAAGCGGGTGGCAACCAGCAGCAGGGTTCCCGCCGAGGCCAGCGCCGCGAGCATGCCGAAGGTCATGTCGTCGACCGGCACCATGCTGACGTCCAGCATGCCCTTGCGCACGGTCTTGGTCACGTGGGCGCCAGCAAAGAAGGCGCCCGAGAACTCCAGCACGCCAGCCACGACGACCGCGGCCGAGAGCGTGAGGGCCCCGGACCCCACGCTCGTCCCCATGGCGTTGGCGACGTCGTTGGCTCCGATCGCCCAGGCCATGTAGAGGGCCAGGACGCCGGCAATCCAGACCACGAGGGGGATGTCGGCCAGGAACTCCAGGGGTGCGTCTCCACCGCAACGAGCGACGCCGGGTGGATACCACCCGAAGCGCGTCGTGACAACACGGAAGCAGCCGCCGCAGATTCGAGGGCCCTCGGGTGGTAGCGGTGGGCAGACTTGAACTGCCGACCTACGGCTTATGAAGCCGTCGCTCTAACCGACTGAGCTACACCGCCATACCCGAGCTCGCCCTCGCAGTAGCCCTCGTAGAGGCCATGGTCGTGACGGGGCGCGGAATTTAGCGCAAGAAAGCGGCTCGGCGAGGGCTGCACGGCCGCTACCCGCGGGTAGCGGCCCCCGGGCCGGGATCAAGGCGCCGGCGCGGCCTCGGCCGGCGCGGCGTCCGGGAAGCTCAACGCTTCGACGGCCTCCTCGAGAGCCTGGATCCGAAGCTCGAGCTCCTGGTAGGGATCCGGCCCAGCGTCGGGTGCGCCGGCCGAAGCCGCCTCGCGCGCTTTGAAGTCGGTCAGCGCGAAGCGGCCCACCTTCCCGACCACCTCGTCGAGGTCGGGGATCACGTCCCCGATGTTGCCCGAGTGCACGAAGATCTCACGCAGCGTCGGCTTGCCCTCGATCTGGGTGGTGGCCGCGCACTGGATGTCGAGGCTGGCCCCGGCGCCGAAGCGGGTGAAGGAGCCGAAGAGTACGAAGTCCGCCTTCTGCTTGCGCCCCGTCGCGACGGCCCGCTCGAGGCGCGACGTGGCCTTGCTCGGCTCGTCGATACGGATCACGCGAAAGCGGCCCACCTGCTCGAGGCGCGAGGCGAGCATGTCCGCCAGGCCGTTGCGCAGGTAGGTGGGATCCTCGCCGCTGTGCACCACCATGGGGAGCAGCGCGATGCTGACGCGCTCCTCCTGGGCCGCCGCCGAACCCGCGACCAGCAGCAGCAATCCGGCCAGAGCCGGGACGAACGATCGCAACAACCGCAAAGCCTTCACCTCGCCCCTCTCCACGGGCGTCGCGCGGACAGCCCACCGCCGGCTGCGAGGGCTCCCTCGCCCCCCCTTCGGCGGCGCGATTGTCTTCGATCGGTGAACGCCAGTCAAGGCGGAGCAACCCAGGGGCCGTCTCAGCGGGACTCCAGCCCCTTTACAGGCAGGCGGACGCTGAAGCGGCTGCCCTCGCCCTTGCGGCTGCGCACGTCGATGCTGCCGCCGTGATCCTCCACGATGCGGTGGGAGATCATGAGGCCGAGGCCCGTCCCCATGTCGGGGTCCTTGGTGGTGAAGAAGGGGTCGAAGACCCGCTCGACGTTTTCTTCGTCGATGCCGCAGCCCGTGTCCTCGACCGTGATGCAGGCCATCTCGTCGGGATGGGTCGAGTCGGGCCCGATGACGACGCGGATCGAGCCGCCCTTGGGAGTCGCGTGCAGCGCGTTGTGGAGGAGGTTCAGGAGCACCTGGTGCAGGTGCGGCCGCAAGCCGAGCACAGCCGGCGTGCGCGGATCGCACTCGAGGGTGAGATCTACCGCGGCAGCGTTCACCTCACGTTGGAGCAGGGTGAGCGCATCACGTGCCAGCTCCTCCAGGACCACCGCCGAGGGCTCGGCCGTCTCGGCGCCGCCGTGGGCCAGCCGGGACATGGTCGAGACCAGGCCGCGAATCCGCTCCAGCTCCTGGGTCGCCAGGGAGTGGTAGTCGCCCCAGAAGGCCTCGTCGTGGCTGTCGACCTTCTCGGGTGCCAGGGAGAGGAATGTGTGAATCGAGACGAGGGGATTGTTGATCTCGTGGGCGAGGCCGGCCGCCAGGGTGCCCAGGGTGCCGAGGCGATCGGCGCGCTGCACCTGGATGCGGGTGTGCTTCAGGTCTTCCACCAGCCGGGCATTTTCGATGGCGATCACCGCCTGGGTGGCGAGGCCGTCGAGCAGGGTGCGGTCGTCGGCCCCGAAACGGCGCCCGCCGCTGCGGTTGTCGATCGCCAGGGCCCCGATGACCTCCTGCTTGCCAACCAGGGGCACCACGAGGATCTCCTCCGCGGAAACCTCGGTCAGCCACTCGCGCAGGGGCCGCTCGACGTCGTCGACCTGGCTCATGAACAGGTGCTGCACCTCACCCGCGCGCAGCCCTTCGACGAAGTCCGGCGCGCTGTCGGGGCCCAGCTCGATCCCCCGCACCTGCTTCGCCACGCCACCCTCGGGCTCCATCCCGCCCCAGCGCAGCGCCCGGCCCGCCTTCTCGAAGAAGAGCAGGGTCGCGCCGTCGAAGCCGAGCTCGCGGTGGGCGGCCTCGAGCAGGAGGGCGAGGAGCTTGTCAATATCCAGCTCGCGATGCAGCGCCCGGCTCAGCTGGTTGAGGAGCGAGAGCTCGCTGATCAGGGCGTCGCGCTCGCGGTCGAGGGCGTAGCTCTCGATGGCGCGGCGCAGAGTCAGGCGGACGTCGTCAGGCTCCCAGGGCTTTGGAATGTAGCGGTAGATGCTGCCATCATTGATCGCGACACCCAGGGTCTCGGCGTCGCCGTACGCGGTGACCAGTATGCGGATGGTCTTGGGATCGACCTCCCGCACCCGGGCCAGGAACTCGACACCCGTCATCCCCGGCATCCGCTGGTCCGAGAGCACGACCGCCACGGGGTTCTCGTTGAGGAGCCGGAGCCCCTCCTCGGCGCTCGTCGCGGTGAGGATCGAGAACTCCTTCTTGAAGGTCAGCTCGAAGATCCGCAGGTTGTCGGGCTCGTCGTCCACGTAGAGCAGGGGGAACTCGCGGTGGTCCATGATCCGCATGGGTCTAGGTCTCATGCTCGCTCTCCCGCCCGCCATCCACGGGCAATCGCACAATGAAAGTGGCGCCTTCGCCGGGCACGCTCTTCACTTCGAGGCTCCCCTCGTGGCCGGCGACGATCTGTCGGCTCATGGAGAGCCCCAATCCCGTTCCCTTGCCTTCTTCCTTGGTCGTGAAGAAGGGTTCGAAGAGCCGCTCCATCGCTTCGGGCGCGATTCCGGGGCCGTCGTCCCGAATCTCGATGCGGATTTCTGCGTCCTGAGCGCAAAGCTCCACCTCGATGCGACCGCCCCGCCCCTCCATCGCTTCGGCGGCGTTCTTGAGCAGGTTGAGGAAAACCTGATTGAGCGCGCCGCTATCCGCGCGAATCAGCGGCAGCGTGTCGGGTAGGGACAGCTCCAGCTCGGCCCGAGCCTCCTGGAGAGCGTGGCGCAGGAGCTCGGCGGTGGAGCGAATGCACTTGCGCACGTCCACGTTGGCCTGCATGCCGCGGCCCGGCGCCGCGAAGTCCCGCAACTCCGCCACGATGCGATGGGTGCGTTTCAGGCCCTCGCTCACGATGCCCACCAGCTCGGAGAGGGTCGCGCGGGTGTCCTCCAGGCCCATCTCCTCGGCGAGATCGCGCAGCGCCGTCGCCTGGAAGCTCAGCTTGGCGGCGTCGTCGGGCTCGAGGCTCCCCGCCCGCTCGACCACGTCGAGAACCTCCGCGAAGGAGCCTTCGAGGGCACGCGCCGCGTTGAGGGCGAAGTTCACCGGGTTGTTGATCTCGTGGGCCACGCCGGCGGCGAGCTCGCCCACCGCCGAGAGGCGCTCGGACTGCACCAGCCGCACCTCCGCCTGGCGCAGGTCCGAGAAGGCCTGCACCAGCTCCGCGTTGCGCTCGGAGAGCTCTTGCTGGAGGCGCCGCAGGAGCACCAGAGAGCGCACCCGGGCCAGCAGCTCCCGGGGATGGAAGGGCTTGGTGACGTAGTCGTCGGCACCGAGCTCGAGCCCCTCGATCTGCATCTCGCTCTCGGCCTTGGCGGTCACGAGCACCACGGGAAGGCCGCGCAGGGCCGGGTCGCCTTTGATCTCCCGACACAATTCGGTGCCGGACATCTCGGGCATCATGACATCGGTGAGGATGAGGTCGGGCATTCGCTCGCGCACCTGCTCCAGGGCCTCACGGCCGTTGCAAGCGGTCCGCACGCGGAACTCGCGCGAGAGCAGGAAGCGCAGCAGGCTGCGCATGTCCGGGTTGTCCTCGGCGACCAGGACCTCGGCCGCATCCGCGGGGAGCTCTACTGCCACGGGCCGCGTGAGCTCGGAGCGGGATTCCAGCTCCGACTCGCTCGCGCTGTCCGCGACGAAGCGATCCTCCCGGCTGCCCGCCTCGCTTTGCAGCTCGGCCTCGACGAGCTCGAGGGAGCGGCTCACACCCAGCGACCCTCCGCCTTCCGCGACCAGCACCTCGTCTTCGAGGGGACCGTCCCATTCGCCCTTGGGCAGCACGACCACCATGCGGCTGCCCCGGCCGAAGCCCTCGCTCTCGGCCCGGATCCGGCCCCCGTGCATCTCGACCAGCTCCCGCACCAGGGAGAGGCCGATCCCGGTTCCCTCGTGGCGCCGGGTCGCAGAAGTGTCCACCTGGGCGAATCGATCGAAGATCACGTCGAGCTTGTCCACGGGAATTCCAACGCCCGTGTCCTCGACGCAGATCTCGATCCCATCATCCAGGGCCCGGGCCCAGATCTCGACCCGCCCCCCGGCCTCGGTGAACTTCAGTGCGTTCCCGAGCAGGTTCACGACCACTTTCTCCATCGCCTCGGGGTCCGCATAGATCTTGGGAAGCACGGCGAGGCCCGAGCTCGAAAGCTCGACCTCCTTGCGCTGAGCCAGCGCCCCGGCCCCCTCCACGAGCTCGTCGATCAAGCGCCCCAGGTCCAGGGGCAGGCGGTGGATCTCGAACTGCCGGCTCTCCAGCTTGGCGAGGTCCAGCAGGCTGTTGATCATCTTGAATAGCCGCTGACCGTTCGCGTACATGGTCTCGAGGGAGCGGGACACCGGCCGCGAGAGCGTGCCGAACTCCCCTGAGCGCAGGGCCTGGAGGGGCGCGAGGATCAGGGTGAGGGGCGTGCGCAGCTCGTGGTGGATGTTCGCGCTGAAGCGCGACTTGGCCTGGTCGAGCTCCCGCAGCTCGTCCCGGGCCTGCTCGAGCTCCCGGCGCTGCTTGAAGTCCGCAAAGCGCAGCCGGTCCATGTACACACAGGCAAAGCCCGCCTCCATGCAGGCGGCCCCGAGGAAGAAGAGGTTCTGTCCGAAGCTCCACCAATTGATGGGGTCCACGGCGAACAAGGGCAGGGCCGCGTACCCGGTGAAGAGCACCGACGCGATGAAGAAGCCCTGGCGTCCCGACAACGGCGCCAACACGCCCATCCCCACCACCAGCAGGATGAGTCCCGCGTAATAGCCGCTCTCGCCCCATCCCGTCAGGGTCACCATCATGAGAAAGAGGGCGCCGGCGGCGAAGCAGGTTACCGCCGACGAGATCACCGGATATTTCTCACTCGTCGCGAAGTAGATCAGGGCCAGCAGCGCGTTGAGGCTCAGGCGGGCAGCCAGGAACTCGGGGAAGACCTCGTTGTAGAGTACGTAGTCCGCCGGAATGAAGACGAAGGTCTGCAACACGAAGAGGACGAAGACCGCGTTGCGCAGCGCTCGCGGGAGTAGCTCGCGCTCGCAGCGGCTCCGGAACTCTCGATAGAGCGCATGATCTTCCGCTGTGGCTGCACTCATTGCACCCGGCGAATCGACTCCCCGAGCCGGGAGCTTTAGGGATTCCGCACTCCCTCGAATGGGAAGTGCGCGTCGCTGAAGGTGACGGTGAGGGTGACGCTCTCGCCCCGCGGGACGCGGGCGTGGGAGAGAGGGGGCAAGTGGCCGGCCGGGTCTATACGACCTCGGCCGAGACCAGCTCCTTGCGCGCCTCGAGCCGCAGCAGCAGGGCCGGCAGGAGCAGCAGATCGGCGAGCAGGCAGAGCACCATCACACCCGCCGTGAGGAGGCCGAGATTCCGCGTGAAGGTGAACGAGGAGAGGCCCAGCACCGCGAAGCCCGCCGTGACGATGAGGGTCGTGTAGACCACGGGCCGCAGCATGCGCGCCAGGGCTCCCCGCAGCGCCAGCTCGGGCTCCTGCCCGAGGGCCCGGCGCCGGAAGAACTCGGCGGTCTCGTGGATGGTGTCGTCGATCGCGATGCCCAGGGCCAGATTCCCCACGAAGACGGTCCCGGCGTCGAGCGCGACCCCCATGAGCCCCATGGCGCCAAAAGCGATCAGCACCGGGAGCGCATTGGGGAGCAGCGCCACCGCGGCCAGGCGCGGCCACCCGAAGATCGCCAGCAGGATGCCCGCCACCGCGAGCAGCGCGAAGCCCAGGCCCTGGATCTGCCCCACCGCGATGCGGTCCTCGGAGCGCGCGAACTCGTGCATGATTCCCGTCGTGCGCGCCTCGATGCC
>JAFDEK010000074.1 GCA_019310385.1 Deltaproteobacteria bacterium | reverse complement strand
GCCCCGAGCGCTTCTTGCAGCTGCTTGCCCGCAGCCTCCATGGCCCCCGCCTCGCCGGGCCACGCGTGGAACTCTCCCTCTCGGAGCGAAGCGGCCAGCCGGTCCAGGGCGTCCTCCGGAGCCGAATCGCCGAGCGCCTGGCGGGCCAGCTGGCCGGGAGTGAGCCCCTGACCGGCCTTCTCACCCTGACCGACTTTCTCCGCGAAGCGCACGCGCCACTCTCTGAAGGAGTTGGGGAATGGGCGGTCACTGGGGTGCCCCTCGGCGACGCGCAAGACCAGCGCGCGCACGGCGGCCGGATCGACCTCCACGACGGCGATGGAGGCGGAGCTCTCGATCTCCCGGGTGAAGCGACGCAGCTTGCTGCGTCCGGTGGTGTACACCTCGAAGCGCACCACACCACGCACTTCGTCGAGCACGATCTCGAATAGGCGCGCTCCTCCGCCGGCCTTGTCCTCGACGAGATAGATGAGCTGAGCTCCACTGGGATCGGGCTCCCCCACGTAGGCGAGGTCGATGCGATCGCGGATCTCGGGTAGACGCCCTACGACTGGCTCCGGGGCGCCAGCCGCATCCAGCTCCACACCACGCGAGCGCAGGCGATGACGCAGGCGCCGCAGGGCCTTCTTGCCGGGTTTGGGAAGCGCCGCCTCGTCGACGGCGGTCAGGGGCGCCAATCCCCTCTCCTCGTCGGCCCAGCTCGCGGCGAGCTCTTCCCCCGCCTCGACCTCATGGGCGAGCAACCACGCCAGCACCCGCGTCGCGGCGTCCGGCTCCAGCAGCTCGAGAAGCTGGATCGGATCCCCGTTGGCGGGGCGAATGGAGTCGGCATCTGCGGCCAGCGCCGTCGCCGCCTCTTCGAGTGCCTGTGCAAGGCTCATCGACTTCCTCGGGTCACTTCGCCGTGAACCTCCATGGCGTAGCGATCGGTCATACCAGCGATGTGGTCCGCGATGGCGCGCAGCTCACCGTCCTGCTCGCAGCGATCCCGGGCCCGATCCGGAAGCAGGGAGGGATTCTCGACATAGGCGCGGAAGAGATCCTTCACGATGAGCTCGGCCCGCTCGGTCGCTCCCCGCACTCGCGGATGATGATAGAAGTTGTCGCTCAGGAATCGCTTGAGACGGATCTTCGCATCCCCGGTCTGCTCGGAGAAGCCCAGCAAGGGCTCCGCGGTCTCCCGCACCGCGTCGACCGACGGGGGCTCGACCCGGGCGAGGCGCTTCGCCGTGCTCTCGATCACGTCGGTCACCAGGGCGTTGATCAGCGCAATGATGGTCTGGGTGCGGACCAGCGGCTCGTCATCGGCCGAGACCCGCTCCAGCGCCCGCTCCCGGGCCTCCCGCCACAGGGTCAGATCCTCGAGCATCTCGGGGTTCAGGATGCCCGAATGGAGGCCGTCGTCGAGATCGTGATTCGTGTAGGCGATCTCGTCGGCGACGTCGGCCGCCTGGGCCTCGAGACTGCGCTGGTGACGCCAGCCGGGCACCGCGACAGGATGCGACCAGTGGCAACCGTGCTTGAGGATCCCCTCCCGGGTCTCGCTCGTGAGGTTGAGGCCGCGGAAGCCGGGATAGCGCTCTTCGAGCAGGTCGACGACCCGCAGCGTCTGGCGATTGTGATCGAAGCCGCCTTCGTTGCGCATCAGCTCCGCGAGCACCCGCTCGCCGGCATGGCCGAATGGCGTGTGACCCATATCGTGGGACAGGGCGATGGCCTCGGCGAGGTCCTCGTTGAGGCGCAGGGCCCGTGCCAGGGTGCGTCCGATCTGGGCGCCTTCGAGGGTGTGGGTGAGTCGGTTGCGATAGTGGTCGCCCTCGTGATGGACGAAGACCTGGGTCTTGTACTCGAGACGACGGAAGGCGCGGCAGTGGACGATGCGATCCCGGTCGCGCTGGAAGACCGTGCGATAGAGGTGCTCCGCCTCCCCCTCGAGGCGACCGCGGCTCTCCGCGCTCTTCACCGCGCAGGGCGCCAGCCGGGCCAGCTCCTCCTGCTCGTAGGCCTTCCGGTCGCGAAGCCAGCTCACGGCGTCTCTCCCGAACGGCTCGCGGCGCGCTCCTTGGTATCGGTCTCGCGCAGCAGGGCGCGGAGCTTCGCGCGAGAGGCATCGTCGATCTCGCCGTGAGAGTCGCCTGCCGGCGCGCGGGTCACGACGGACATCGGGCGCTTGGAGGGCGGCGCTGCGGTCAGCAGGGCATAGCCTGCCGCGGCCACCAAGACGAATCCGAGGGGCAGGAGCAACCATCTCGTCACGCTGAGCTCTCTTTTACGGCGGCCGCGGTCGCCACGCGTCGTCCACTCCCTCGACGGGCTCTCGGATCTACCATCGGGTCTACTGCAGGATCTGTTGTTGGGACTGTTCTCGGGACTGCTATCGGGTCTGGGCGAATCCCGGATTGCACCCATCGCTCGCTCGCCCAGTGCTGCGGCGAGGTGAGCGGTGCGGGCTGGGACAGCCGAGCTGCTCCCGGGGGGGGCGAGTCGGGGATCAGAGTAGGCAGGGCCCTCCGGCCTGTCAACAAAGGTCCCTCCCCTGCCGGGATCCCTCGGGAGGCCGCCTGGAGCCGCCAAGATCCGCGCCGTGTCACCCGCCATGCATGGCGGCGAAGTGTGCCTCCATGGCGGCGAGCCACTCGTCGCGCTTTTCCCGATGGGGATGGTGGGCGGCCCCGGGGATCACCACGTGGCGCGCCCCGGGAATCCCGGCAGCCAGCGTCGCGGCCGCTGGAACGAAGGCACCGTCCGCGGCGCCGACCAGCACCAGAGTGGGACACGCGATCTCACCCAGCCTCGTCTCCAGGGACTGCTGATCGAGCATGGCCGCGACCAGCGCTCCGTAGGCCTCGGGGTCCATGGCGGCGTAGCGGCGGCGATGGTGCGGCCAGTAGCTCTCGTCGAGCTCCGTTCCTTCGGCCGCCGTTTCCTTCAGCGCCGTTTCCTTCAGCTCCGTTTCCTTGGCTCCGGCCTCCACCCGCCGCTGGAGCTCCTGCATGCCTTGCGCACGAGCGAGAGCCGACGCGGCCTCGAGGCCCTCGCGCGAGTAGCCCTCGGGCGCCGCGGCGCTGGTGTTCATCAGAACGAGCGAAGCGACCCGCGCGGGATGAGCGAGCGTGAAGCGCAAGGCCACCATGCCCCCCATGGAGTGGCCGAGCAGATGGCAGACTTCGATCCCGAGGGCGTCGAGGAGGCCGACCAGATCCTCCTCCAGGGTCTCGAAGTCGTAGTCGCTGGGATCCGCGGCACGGTCGCTGTCGCCGTGCCCCCGCAGATCCGGCGCCAGGCAGCGACGGTGACGCGCCAGCGCGGGGAGCACGCCGGCGAAGTCGTCCCGGTGGCCGGTGAAGCCGTGCACCAGGACCAGGGGAAGCCCGTCACCGGTGAGCAGGGCCGGCTCTTTCTGCCGCGGCGCTTTCTGCCGCGGCGCATGATCCACGTAGGCCAGGTCGATCCCGTTGACGCTTCGCTGCTGAAAGGCCTGCATCCGCCCGCTGCCCTCAGGTGTGAAGGCGCACGACCGGCGCCCGCTCGCGTAGGATCGCGGCCTCGGCGTCCGCCAGCTCCCGCAGACGCTCGCGCGCCCGCTCCTCCCCTGCGACCCCTTCGCACAGGTCGACGTAGATGTCGCCGTGCCGCTCCTCGCAGGCCAGCAGCCCGCGGTAGAGCTGGGCGAGCGCCGGGTCGGGCAGCACCGCGGCGAGCAGCCGGAAGCGCTCGCAGCTGCGCGCCTCGATGAGGGCGCCCACCAGCAGGAGGTCCATGAGCCGCTCCGGCTCGTCGCGTCGCACATGGGCGTGGAGCCTCCCGCCATAGGGGCTCGGCCGCTGGCGCTTGAAGGCGACCCCGCGCGCGCGAAGCACCTTCAGTATCTGCTCGAAGTGCCCGAGCTCCTCGCGAGCAAGGCGCGAGAGGGGCTCCTGGAGACAGAGGGTGTCGGGATAGGAGAAGAGCAGCTTGAGGGCTGCGCCCGCCGCCTTCTTCTCGCAGTGGGCGTGGTCGAGGAGGATCTCGTCGAGGTGAGCCAGGGCCTCGTCCGCCCAATCGTCCCTCGTGTCTTCGGCAAGCTCCAACATGCTCTCTCCAAGATGGTCTCTCCAAGATGGTCGCGCAGTATAACGGGACTGCCTCTCCTGAGGAGCTATTCTCGCGCCATGCAGACACGACGGCTCGGCGCGAGTGGCCTGCAGGTCAGTGAGATCGCCCTCGGCTCCTGGCTCACCATGGGCTCGGCGGTGGACCTGGCGAGCTCGGCGAAGCTGGTGGAGCGCGCCTTCGACCTCGGCGTCAACTTCTTCGACACGGCCGACGTCTACGCCGGCGGCGGCGCCGAGGAGGTGCTGGGCCAGGCGCTGCGCACGGTGCCCCGCCCGCAGGTCGTGCTCGCGACCAAGTGCTTCTTTCCCATGTCCCGGCACGCCAACGACCGCGGCCTCTCCCGCAAGCACCTCTTCGAGAGCGTCGAGGCCTCCCTGCGCCGCATGGGGACCGATTACCTCGACCTCCACCAGTGCCACCGTGCGGATCCCTCGACGCCCATCGAAGAGACCGTGCGCGCCTACGAGGACCTCATCCGCCAGGGCAAGCTGCTCTACTGGGGCGTGTCCGAATGGCCCGCGCCAGCCATCGCCGAGGCCTGCCAGATCGCCGATGCCAGGAACGCCTACCGACCGGTCTCCAATCAGCCCCAGTACTCCATCATGCGCCGGCAGATCGAAGCCGAGGTTCTACCGGTCAGCATCGCCCACGGCATCGGCCAGGTCGTCTTCAGCCCCCTCGCCCAGGGCGCCCTCACGGGCAAGTACAGCCAGGGCGCACGACCCGCCGAGAGCCGGGCTACCGACGAAGGCTCGAACCAGTGGATGGGGGCCTACCTCGAGCCGGAGGCGTTGGCGCGAGTCGACGCGCTGCGCCCGCTGGCGAAGCAGCTCGACATCTCCATGGCACAGCTCGCTCTGGCCTGGTGCTTGCGCGATCCGAGCGTCTCCGCGGTCATCACCGGCGCGACCCGGCTCGAGCAGCTCGAGGACAACTGCCGCGCCTCGGGGCTGCGCCTACCCGCCGAGGTCCTGGCGCGAATCGACGAGGTTTTTCCGGGGCCCGGGGCTTGAAGGCGAGAGGTTGGAGGCGATCGCTGAACGAGGGAAGCGCCGCGGGCGGCGCACCGCGACCGCACGCAAGGCAGCAAGGACCAGCAGGCTCCCGGCCCGCTGCGCCGCGGATTGCGGCTCGGGCACGGCGCGCAGGTCGAAGCGCACCAGCACCGGATCGTGGTAGCTCGCGGCGTCGTGGAACTCGGCGTTGAGGTGCACGATGTCGATCTCCGAGACCTCGGACAGCGCTGGCGTAACGAGGATGTGGTCGAGCTGCTGGGAGTTGCCGCCGTAGAGATAGGAGTAGCGCTCCACGCTGGCCAGCCCCTCGCTCGGGTCACCGAGGGCGGGCAGGCCCGGCCGCGCTGGCGTGCGCAAGATCCGGAGCGGCTCCGAGAAGCCAAAGTCGTTCATGTCGCCCAGCACCACGACGTGCAGGTCCGGCTCGGCGACGAGCACCGCGTCCAGCTCCGCCCGTACCACGGCCGCCTGTGCGGCGCGCCGCGGCGCGCCTCCGACCCGAGGCGGCTGTCGCGCCCCGAAGAGGGGGTCACTCCCCAGGCGCGAGCTCAGGTGCAGGTTCACGAGCAGGAACTCCCGCCCCTCGAAGCGAAAGCGCGCGACCAGGGGCTTGCGGCTTCCCGCGAATACGGCCCCGGCGCTGCCGTCCTCGCCGCCCAGACGTCTCAGGCTCCCTGCTACCGGGCTCACCCGGGTCGGATCGTAGAGATAGACCACCCGGATGTTGCCGCCGGGCTGCCCTCCGTCCGCGCCCGCGACCGGGGGAATCTCCAGCGCGCGGTAGTCGGGGCCACCAGCAGCCGCCAGCGACGCCACCAGGATGGCGAGGGTCTCCCCTGCGCTCACGATCTCCGAGACCACGGGACCATCATCGTCCTGTACTTCTTGCAGGGCGAGAATGTCGGGAGAGCGCAGACCGCCGACGATCTGCCGGGCCAGGCGGTCGAAGCGTTCTCCGTCTCCGGGATCGAGGTTCTCTACGTTGAAGGTCGCCAGGGTGAGCTGCTCCTCCCCGCGCACCAGATCACTGCGCTCTGCCGCGAGCGCGGCCGAGCGCGGCGCGACCGGCCGGGTCACGAGGAGCACGAAGGCGCCGTAGCGGTAGGAGAAGACGCCCTCGACCTCACCCAGCCAATCCCCGACGCCGATCTCCCCGTGCACGCCCGGCCCTCCCTTCCAGCGCAGATCGATGTGAATGCCCTCGGGATTCATGTCGCCCTCCGTGAGCGTGATGCCACCGCGAGAGTTCATCCCGGTCGCGCCCGCCCCGCGTCCGGCGACGGTGACGAGCTCGCCCGACGACCTGAGGGGGCTGACCGCGACTGCGTCCACTACGACGACCCGCATGCCCTCGAGGCTCTCGTAGAAGTCGAGGCCGTCGAGCTCGGGCAGGAACTCCGTGAGCGCGTCGTCGTCGATCACCTCGCTCGGCGGAAGTCGGCCGCCTGGTCCGATCACCACGGCGGCGGGAAGTGCGACCCCGCGCTCGATGACACGGTCGATCTCCGGATCGACGAGCTCGCTGACGGAGAGGTTTCCCGTGCGCGGGCCTCCGGGCACATACTCGGCCACGAGACCGCGCAGCTCGAGGCGATCGCCTACGGCGACAGAGGGAGACTCCGCGGTGTAAACAGATCCGGTGTAGACAGATCCGGTGTAGACAAAGATGGCATCGGAGGTCGCCGGGTCCCCATCGCCCGCCGGGTCCTGCAGATAGAAGCCCAAGCGGCTCACGGCTGTCACGATTCCCGCGCTCGAGACCCACTCGCCTTCGTGAGGCGAGCGATGGCCCGCGCCCTGCAGCGCAAACACGGGCCAGTCGCTGGCAACCGGCGTCCCCAGGATCTGCCCGGGATTCACGTCTCCGAAGCTCGCGGGCGCCGCCGGCGCCCAACGGAAGTCCGCGTATTCGGTCCCCACGCCGGCCAGGCCCAGGGAGTCACCGAGCGGTGTTGCGCCGCTCTCGTCCACGCGGATGTCTTCGCTCGTCATTCCAGCGGCCGGGCCCGCGGCAGCCGTGAATGTTCCCTCGTAGCTCAGGAACTGCGCTACCACGCCGCCCGGTGCAACGAGCGCGATGCCATCGGGCGCGCCGTTCTGCAGCGCGCCTCTCTCCGACGCGCCTCTCTCCGACGCGCCCTCCTGCCAGGCGAAGCCCAACACCCCGAAGCCTGCCTGGAGATCGGGAATCTGCCCCGAGAGCGCGAGGGTCGCATAGGGGGCCGGCGCCGCGATACCACCGTTGTAGGCGACCAGGGACCAACCGGCGAGATCGGTACCCGCGGCGCCCGCCACCTCCACGGCTTCGCCGCGGTCGCTGCCCGCGTTGTCGTAGTGGATCTCGTTGATGAAGACCGCGGCCGCTCCGACGGAAGAAGCGGCGAGAGCCGAGAGCAGGCAGAGCAACGGGCACACCCGTCCCAGGGTATGCCTCGCCCCGCTCCACGAGCTCACCGCGGCCCCGTCGCCCGCCGCAGAAGGCCCCGCACGCCGAAGACCAGATGATCCTTCGCGATGCGGATCTCCTGCCGGCGCATCTCGGCGAGGGTCTGCTCCAGGGGACGCGAGTCGGTCTTGTAGATCTCGTAGTCGAGCAGCTCCCCCGCATGATTGCGCACGCCCCGCTCGATCACCTTGCGGATGGTGCGGGTCGGCAACACGTGGCTGGGCAGGAAGGGCCGCAAATCTGCGTGGTCGTCGATCCGGATGTTCGCGGCGCGCGCGATCACGCGGCAGGCCGAGTTCGCGCAAGTGAGAGTGCGGATCTCCCGGCCGCTGTACTCCTCGAGCTTGCGGCGAATGGCGTTGAGGGACTTGACGGGCACGCCGGTGAAGCGGATCACGATTCCGGGATAGATGACGTCCCGGTCCTTCACCTTGAGGGGCCGGAAGATGTCGCCGTCGAAACGCTGGCGGCCGACGCTGAGGTAGATGTGGGAGGGAGGGCGCAGCCCGAGCAGGAGCTCCGTCGATGCGGGATCTCGCAGGTTGTCGATGACGATGCGCCCCTGCTCGTCGCGCGCGCTCTCGGGAAACTCGAGCACGCGAACGCGCTTGCCCCGAAAGGCCTCCTCCCGCACGAGGGCGAGCTCGCCGCCGGCCGTGAGCCGGTCGCTCACCGGCGCCGATTCGAGGGAGCCCCAGTAGCGGATCCCGTCGAGCTCCATATCGAGGCGCCGATCGACCTCGGCCACGCGGTCCTGTCCGAGCAAGCGGGCCTCGTCGGTGACCAGCTCCTCGAGCCAGGCCAGGCGCAGGGTGCGGTTGACCATCTCGCCGCCCCCGGCGGCCAGCAATGCGTCGATCGCTCCACTGCCCAGGGGCTCGCCGACTTGCACACGCAGCCGCCGGTCTTCGGCGGTGTTCGACAGGGGCGGCAGGTCGAGGAAACGCGCGTTGTCGAGATAGGTGACGGGCACGATCTCGAGCTCGAAGCCCGCCGCGCGGATTCCGCGTACCAGCCCTTCGCCGAAGTTCTTGCGCGGCGGACGGGTGCCCCGGAATCCCTCGGAGACGCTGCCCTCGGGGTAGATCAGGATGTTGCGCGAGACGCTCACGCCCACGCCAACACCAACGCCCACGCCAACACCAACGCCAACGCCGAGCGCCTCGAGGGCGCGCTCCACCGAGGAGCCGCGCCCGGACCCCACGGCGATCAGTCCGCGAGTGGCGGCGACGCGCTGCTTGAGAAAGGCCGGAATACCCGGCAGCTGGTCCACGGCGTTGAAGACCAGGTAGTCGGGCAGGCGCAGATGCGAGAAGGTGATGTTGTCCGTCAGGCCGTGGCGGTGGGCGGGAGCGAAGATGCGCACTGTTTCGTCCCCTTCCGCGGGCGCGGCCCCGGCTTCCCCGACGCCGCCGAGCACGACCTCGTAACCCCTCCATTCGCCGAGGAGGCGAAAGAGCTCGTCGATGCGGCGCGTAAAGGGAGTTCCGCTGCCTGCAGTCTCCTTGGAGAACACGGTCCAGACGAGCCGCACGCCGGTCACCAACAGGCGCAGGAGCACCCACGAACGCCGGCCGAGGCGCAATGCACCCCGGCCGAAGGCATAGAGACGCTCCACGGGAGAAGGCGGCGCGGGCCGCGGCGCGGTCGGGTCGAGGCGGCGGATCCGCTGGGCGAAGGCCACGACCCCGGCGTAGAAACGCTGGTAGGTCTCGATGCGCTTGTGATCCCGGGGCGTGCCGTAGAGCGACTCCAGCTCCGCGTACGCGACGGCCAGGCGCTGCAGACGTCGATGGCCACGGCGCACCGAGCGGATCTGCCGCGTACCGTAGAAGTCCGTCATGGTCGCGACGGCGCGGTCGAGCTCTCCCAGCACCTGCACCATGAAGTGCGCTTGCTTCTCGCGCTGGAAGGCGTCGAGTGCGGCGAGGAAGCTCCGCTGCGCCCGGTCGCAATCGGCGAGGCGCGCCGCCCTCGCGTCCGGATCAGCGGCACCCTCACCCGCGAGCAGCGCGCGTACGCCGGTGTACCCGTGGCCGCCCTCCCGCAGAGCCTGCCACTGCGCTTCGAGAGCCTGTTCCTGTGAGGAAAGGTCCTGAGAGGATGCGCTCATGCCCGGCTGGACTCCAATGAGATGTTCTGCAATGAGACGCTCTGCAATGGGATCTTCGACGCAGCATAGCGTTCGGCTCGCGGATCCTTCAGCATGAGGCTGGTCAAACCCGCCAACGCGCCGACACAATGCGCCCAGGGGACCGGCACCACACCGGCGCCCAGGTCGCTGGCGAAGAGCGCCTGTGCGCTCGCCACCTCGTAGGCGATCTTCCCTGCGAAGCCCAGCAGCAGCACCAGACTCACGACCAGCGAGGGCCGGCTTCGCGCACGCAGGGCATCGCCGAGCAGCTCGCACACCATCAGCATGAAGAGCGCCGAGTCGATGCCCGAGAGGCCGCCGTAGCGTTCGAGCTGCGGACACAACCAGTCGACTCCGATCGGAATCGCGACAGCCGCCGCCACCACGCAGGCGACAAAGCGCCCCCTGCCCCGCCCCTCGCACCAGGAACCCAGAACCACGAAGGTCCCCAGGTCCCACGCGAGATGGCTCGGCGACCAGTGGACCCAGTGGCCGCCGAGCAGCCGCCACCCCTCACCCGCCGCAATGGCGCTGCGATCCCAGGCCAGCAGCTCGGCGGCTCCCGGGAGCAGGTAGATCACTCCCGCCGCCAGAGCGAGCAGCAAGGTGAGGGGCTGCACGGCACCGCAGCTCACCAGCGCTGCCCCCCGTTGCGCGCCCGGCGGCGCCGGGCCCCCAGAGCGAGACCCGCGAGCCCCAGCACCAGGCCGCCGCTCACGGGATCGATGGCACCGCCGCCCACCGAAGGCGTGGGCAGATCGAACATGGGCTTGTTGCGATCGACCCGACGATTCTGGGCCGGCTGCTGGCTGCGCTGGGCCTGGGCGGTGTGCTCCCGGGCGACGCGCTCGCGATTGCGTCGCTCGATGCCGTGGCGCGCGAAGGATTCGTCGCCGAGCACGAGCATGGAGGTCTCGTCGGTGACGAGCTGGTAGGCCACACCCAGATCGCGGATCGCGTCCTTCGACTCGTCCGCTGGCGTGAAGCCCGCGTCCGCCATGGTCTCGATCTCCTCGATGCGACTCATGGCCCACAGCCGCTCGAGCTCCGGGTTCTGCGTATCCAGCTCGGGGAAGTCGAACTCGGTGCGGTAGGTCTTGTCCTCGCCCGTGAGCTTCGCGCGCAGCTCGAGGCTGGCGGGGCCACTGCCCTCGTAGCGCCCGAAGAGCACGAGCTGCTGGCCGCGATAGATCTTCCCCACGATGCGACCGGTGGTATCGAAGGTCTTCACGCCGCGGATCTCGAACTCGGCGTCGTGCAGGGCCTCGTGGGTGACCTTGCTCTTGGCGAGCAGGATCTGACCGATCACGTCGTCGGCGTTGGAGATGCCCGCGTAGAAGCCACCACTCGACTCACTGATGAGTCGCATGAGGGGCCAGTTGCCGCTGTTGCCCATGAGGAAGCCGAACACCCTGACGTCGTACTGCTGCATCAGCTCGCGGAACTTGCGCGGCTCGACGACGCCGGTGTTGGTGACGGCGTCGGTTACCAGGATCACACTGGTGGCGCGATCGGCATCGAGCCCCGCGAACGCCTTCTTCAGGCCGGCGTAGAGGTTCGTGCTGCTTCCCGTGGCGAGCGTCTGCACCTCTTCACTGAAGCGGGTGACCGCTTCGGGGGTGGCGGGCGTCCAGCCGCGGGTCAGCTCCCGGGCCTTGCCGTCGAAGGTCACGATGCGGAAGCGATCGGCGGGGTCGAGCTCGCCGAGCCCCTTGGAGACGCCCTGCGCGAGGGCGCCGATCTTGCCCGCCATGCTGCCCGAGACGTCGAGGACGAACACGTAGTCCGCGCCGCCGCTGATGAGACCGAGATCGAGCCCCGGCGTCACTACCAGCATGAAGCTGCCAGGCTTGCTCGGGTCGTCGCGGAAGGGAAGGAGCTCGACGCGGCCGGGCAGGCCCTCCTGCAGCCGGTAGTAGACGAGGAAGTCGCGATCGAGCTGGGCGCTCTGGCGCTCGACACGCACCCGGTGGTGCCCCTCGCCCAGCTTCTCGACGACGGCCTCGTTCTCGAAGCCCGGCACCCGAAGATCGGCGATGGGCCAGGCGCTCTTCAGCTCGAGGTCGACGGAGAAGTTGCCCTTCACCTCGGTGTTGGGGACCCAGAAGCTCTTGGCGAGCTCGTCGGTGCCGCCGTCCTCGAGCGGATAGAGATAGCGGCCGACGCCAGTGTCGATCTCGAGGGGCTGGTAATAGACGAAGCGCAGCTGGGTCTCTCCCCGGGCGGGGATCGGCGAGACCCGGAACTCGAAGGTCTGATACCCCTGCTTCGATGCCAGGCCAGCTTCCCGGCCCTGGCTGCGCTCCTCCTGGTAGATGCGTTCGGCCTCGTCCTTGGGAACCACCTCGCCCTGCAGCTCCCGCTCGCCCAGGCGGATCGTCACTTCGGAAAGACTGGCGCTGCGCGGCACCGGGAAGGCGTAGATGCCCTCGAGCTCGGTGGGATTGGGGTTGTAGAAGGTCTGGGTGACCTCCGTCTGGGCGAAGCCGTTGTTGATGACGATCTTCGCGTGGTGGTCCCGGATCTCGATGGGGGCGTCGGGAGAGCCCACGGGCGTGAGGGTCCCCGCCCCCCAGGCCGTCGTCGCCAGCATGAGTGTCGCCATTATGAGTGTCGCGAGGATCGAGATACCTGCCTGCCGGTTTCGGGTCATGGTCGCTTCTCCTGTTTGGGTTGGCGTTACAGGCGCTCATTGAGCAGGAGACGTGCCAGCGTCGCAGAGATCCGAAAAACTGGTGATTATTCCTGTATTTACATCGCATTTTGCCGATTTCTCTTCAGCGGTGACCGATCCGATATGCAGCGCTCAATGCCAGGCCCTGTACACTCGATGTACGGATCATGCGATTTCTCGAGCCGCACGAGGCCTCCGTTCTCAGCGCTTTCTCCGCCCTCGCGACGGGGAACCCCTTCTTGCCCGAGCGCGTCGAGAACGAGCGCCGGGCACTCGGCCCGGCCTTCACGCCCCTCACAACCGTGTGGCACGAAGGCGCCGATTTCGACGCGCCGAACCCCAACGTCGATCGTCTCTTCGAACGCGCGGCGGAGCTGGCGCCCGAGCTGCGCGTCCGCCTCACCCGTGGCGCCCGCGCGGGCGCCGGGGAGCTCGGCGACTACCAGGGCCTGATCTTCTATCTCCTCTATTACCGCTACATCGAGGTGTTTCAGGAGCTGGTGGAGCGCGGCCAGACGACCAAGAGCACAACCGCAAAAGTGCGCGCCTACGCGCGCTACCGCGACGATGCCAAGCACTTCCTCGCGATCCCGGGCGTGCGGCTACCGCTCGAACTCTCCCTCGACCTGCCGCCCGAGCACCTCTTCGCCTGGGGCTACCAGGTGCGCCGGGCCTTCGAAGGGACCTTCCGCGGGATCCACGGCGGATCCATGCCGGCCGCGCGCCTGCGCGCCGCCGTCTGGCAGTCGATCTTCACCCACGACAGCCAGCGCTACGGGCGCTCGCTCTACCAGCGCATGGGCGATCTCACCACGCTGGTGCTCGGCGAGTCGGGAACCGGCAAGGAGCTCGTGGCCCGAGCCATCGGACTGGCCCGCTACGTTCCTTTCGACCCCGAAACCGGCTGCTTCCAGGAAGATCCCGGCGCCTCCTTCGAGGCGGTGAACCTCTCGGCCCTTTCTCCCAGCCTCATCGAGTCGGAGCTCTTCGGCCACCGCCGCGGCGCCTTCACGGGCGCCCTCGAGAACCGGGTCGGCTGGCTCGAGGCCTGCCCGCCCTTCGGCAGCGTCTTCCTGGACGAGATCGGGGAGCTCGAAGGCCCCATCCAGGTGAAGCTCCTGCGCGTGCTGCAAGCCCGCGGATTCCAGCGCGTGGGCGAAACCCACGAGCGCCACTTCGAGGGCAAGATCATCACGGCCACCAACCGCGACCTGTCCGAGGAGATCGCCGCGGGCCGCTTTCGCCAGGATCTATACTACCGCCTCTGCTCCGACGTGATCCGTACCCCTACCCTGCGCGAACAGATCGCCGACTCGCCCGAGGAGCTGCGGGATCTCATCGCGGTCCTGGCGCGGCGCATCGTGGGCGACGAAGATCACGAGGCCCTCACCGAAGAGACCGCGCGCTTCGTCGAGGGAGAGCTGGGGCTCGACTACGCCTGGCCGGGCAACGTGCGCGAGCTCGAGCAGTGCGTACGCAACGTGCTCATACGCGGCCGCTACGAGCCGCCCGGCCTGGCGCGTCCGGGCGAGGATCTGTCCGCGCTGCTGCGCGAAGGAAAGCTCAGCGCCGACGACCTGTTGCGCCGCTATTGCACCGAGGTCTACGCGCGGGTGGGAAGCTACGAGGAGGCGTCGCGCCGCCTCGGCCTCGATCGCAGGACCGTCAAGGCCAAGGTGGACACGGAGCTGCTGGAGCAGCTGCGGGGCTGAGCGCCTCACTTGATCCAGTCGAAGGCTTCGTCGAGCTCGCCGGTGGCGAAGCTCCTGACCGTCATCCCGGGGATCAGGTTGCCCACGAGACCGGACACCTTGCCGATCCACCCGGCCCCGCCGACGACCGCGATCTTCTCGAAGTGGGTCAGGTTCTTGAGACCGAACTTCGTGTCCTCCCAGACGACCGCCGTCTCCCAACCCTCGAAGCTCTCGTCCATGTAGACCAGAACGCGCACCTTGCCGTGCTCCTCGATGGCCTTCTCGCAGGCGGGCATCCAGATATCGGTGTAGTCGGCGGCCGTGAGCTCCCCGCTGAATTGGACCGCCACCAGCGCCCCCTCGCTCTGCTCCATGATTGCGATCACGATTCGTCCTCCAAGCGTGAATCCACGCCCCCCGAAGTTGGACGGGCAAGGTTGGACGGGCAACATAGCGCGGACTCACCGAGCCACAGTCGCGCACCCGTCTGGAGGCCCGCGGGTGGCGCCGTGTGCCGTGAGGTCGGGAGCGGGTCCCGCGCCGCTGCCCTGGGTCGTGCACCCGTTGAGAGGCCCGCGGGTGGCGCCGTGTCTCTTCGGCGCGATCCTTCCTACAGCTTGATTACGCTGTGCCTGTCGTGCTCTCGGCTCGAAGCGAAGGCCCGCCTTGAGTTCTTCCTTTATCTCAACTTCCTATTCGAAGAGTATTGTGTTTCGTCTTTTCTTCGCCTATGATGAACACGCTCACCCCGCCAAGCCCCCTGTGAGTGACCGATGAACGACTCGATGGTTCCCAGCAACGCCTTCGGAAGCGACCCCTTCCTGGCCTCGCTCCTCGCCAACCCGCCGCCGCACATCGATGGCCCCGCGCCCTGGCGCCTGCCCGCGCCCCGCCCACCCCTGGCCGGCGACGGCTGCGACTGCGACGACGTGACCGTCGAGCGCCTGGCCGCACTGTCCGCCTCCGCGGCGCCCCTGCGCGGGGTGCTGGCGAGACTGGCCGGGCGCTTCGTCGCCACGAAGGGCTGGGAGCGGCTGGGCTTCGCCCGCCTGGGCGACTATGCGACCGAGCGCCTGGGCCTCTCGGCACGCCAGCTCTACGACCTGGCCCATGTCCAAGAGGCCCTCGCCGGGCTGCCGCGTCTCGAGGCGGCCCTGCTCGCGGGGCGCCTGTCGTGGACCAAGGCGCGCCTGCTCTGTCGCGTCGCCACGGCACGCGACGAGGCGCACTGGATCGCATTTGCGCACACCCTGAGCGCCCGAGCGCTCTCGCGCGAGGTGCGCAAGGTGGACGCCCGCTCACTCGAGCGCGGCGGCGGCGCGCCGCCAACGGATGACGCGTGCGGACGCGGATGGGAAGCGCGGGGGCTGGAGAAGGAGAACGAGAAGGAGCCGAGGCAGACCCTGCGACTCGAGTGCGACCCCGCGGTGCACGCGAAGTGGTGGTCCGCGCGGCAGTGCGCCACGCGGCTTCACGGCCGACCGCTCAGCCACGGGGAATGTGCCGAGTGGGTAGCCGCAGAGGTGCTCTCTGCTACCGGGCTCGACGTGGAAGTGAAGGACCTGGAAGCGCGGGACGAGGAGAAGTGGGACGAAAGCGCCACCCCCACCGCCAATTCCGCAGGCGAAGGATCCGAGCCCACGAGCACCTGGCTCGCGGAGATCTCCGCGGCGGCGAGACCGGTGACCTGCGAGGTGAGCTCGTCACCATCGCGGGCTGCGGGCTCCAACGTCGTTGGCTGGGATGCGGCGGCCGCCGCCCCGCCAGGCAAGCTCCCCCCACCGGACACGGATGCGGAAGCCGCGCCCTGGAAACCAGCTCGCCTGCCCGCCTCGCTGCAGCCTCTGCTCGACGCGCTCGAATCGGCTGATGCCTTCGCGCTCGATGCGCGCCTGCGACGGGCCGTGGAGCTCGAGCGGCTCCACCTCTCGCAGCTGGGGCCGTGGCTTCTCCACGTCACCCAGCAGCGCCTCTACCGGGACCTCGGCCATCGCAGCCTCGACGCCTATGCGCGCGACGAGCTCGGCATGGCGCCCAGCAAGGCCCGGGCCCTGCTGCGCCTCGAGCGGGTTGCCCTGGTCTCGCCGGTCTTTCGCGAGGCGTGGCGCAGCGGCCGGCTGTCCTGGACCCGAGCCGAGGCCCTCCTGCCACTCTTCGAGCTCGAGCGAGCCGAGCCTCACCAGGACGCGTGGCTCGAGCACGCGGGCGCCGTTACGGTGCGGCGCCTGCGCGACGACGTGGACCATGCACTCGCCTTCGATGTGCTCGATCCGGTACTCCACATCCGCCATCCCGCGGGTCTCCCGATTGGTGCACAGCCCAGGGATGGCGACGAAGGCTTCGGCACCTGGCGCAGCGGCGACGAGTGGGGCGCACTCGATCCGCTGCAGCACACGACCGCTCACGCGGCCACTAGCACGACTATTCCCACGCCCCCTCCCGCGGGCCTCCCAACAGGTGCACAGCCCACGGAGGAGCGGCATCAGCTCTGCTTCACGGCGCCGCGCAGCGTAACCCGACTCTTCCACGCGGTACTCGCCACGGTGCAGCGGCGCATCGAGCGGGCGGAACAGCGCGCTTCGAGCCCGAGCGAGGCGCTGGACTGCATGCTCGAGCACGTCTTCGAGGAGTGGGGGCGCTACCGGCGGGTTCCGGCGCGCTACCGCATCCACGAGCGGGACGGCTGGCGCTGCGCCGTGCCGGGTTGCTCTGGCTACCGCGACCTGCAGGTCCATCACATCGAGTACCGCTCCCGGGGCGGGAACGACGCACCGGAGAACCTCGTGACCTTGTGCGCGTGGCACCACCTGCGCGCGACCCACGGACGCGCCCATCACGGCGCCGTGATGAGCTGCCGGGGAAAGGCACCGCGCGGGCTGCGCTTCAGCCTCGGGCTGCGCGAAACGGGACCGCCCCTTGCGGTCTACCGCTCGGGGGATCGCGTCGTGGCTTGAGGAATCGGCGTCCCTTGACTGTCCCTGTTGGAACCGCATCTCGCCAACTGGAGCGCAGATCGGGCACTCCCTTCTCGGCTTGGCGCCCATCGATCGCCTCACCGTCATGGCAAGCCTCCCGATCCTCGACAAGCGGATGGAGAACCTCATCGTGGCGGGCGCCGAGGCGGGCGAGCTTGATTGGCATATACTTTCCAGTCGTTCGCATCATTTTACGGGGTCGTCCATGCAAAGTTTTGGCAACAGCATCCTTGACGTCGTGGGCAACACCCCCCTGGTGCGGCTCAGTCGATTCGGTTCGAAGGTAGGTCCGACCCTGCATGCAAAGCTCGAATCGATGAACCCGGCTGGCAGCATGAAGGACCGCGCCGCCAAGCGCATGATCGAGGACGCCGAAAAGGCGCATGATCTCAAGCCGGGCGCCCAGGTAATCGTTGCCACGTCGGGCAACATGGGCGTCGGAATGGCCATGGTCTGCGCGGTCAAGCAATACCAATTGTATTGCCTGGTCGACCCCAAAATCTCCCCGGCCACGGAAAAATGCCTGAAGCTTTACGGTGCCAAGGTCATCAAGGTCTACCAGCGAGATAAAACTGGCGGTTATCACCTCACCCGGCTCGAAGTGGCCGAATCACTGAAAGCGCAATATCCGGACGCCATCTACCTCGACCAGTACGATAGCCCCGCCAACATGGATGCTCACTACTCATCCACCGCACCGGAAATCTACGAGGCCCTCGATGGTGACATTCGTGTCATCGTGGCCGTGGCCGGCACTGGGGGCAGCTCCATGGGCATCGCCCGATATTTCAGAGAACATTCACCGGAAACCGATATCTGGCTGGTGGACGAATACGGATCGCTGGCGCTGCCGGGCAACAGCGGCGTAGGCATTCGATACCTCAACGGCATGGGGGCGAGCATCACGCCCAACAATTATGACTGGCCAAGCTTTGACCAGTTCGTAGATCATGTGGTTTACGTCAATCCCGGGAGATGCATCAACGCCGCAGTAGACCTGGCGCGAAGTGAAGGGATTCTCACCGGCGGCACCGGTGGCGCGGCGGCCCATGTCATGCGCGATATTGCCGCCCCGCAGTACAGCGAAGGCGACAACCTGGTGGCCCTGCTCCCCGACCACGGCAGTCGCTACACGGATACGCAATTCGACGAGGAATGGCTCACCGCGCGCGATATTTTCGTGCCCGCCATTCACAGCGATGAAGTGGTCAAGTGACCAGCGGAACACTTCTCCTCACCCAGTCCGATCTCCAGAAATGCGGTGCCACCGACCTGGATCTCGTCGGGGACGCCTTGGAGGAAATGTTTCGTATCCACGCTGACGGTCATTTTACTTCTCCCCCGAGCAGCTTCCTGAAACGCCCGGAGTGCCCGCACGTGGCCGATCGGATTATCGGCCTGTCGGCGCACCTTGGCGGCAGTTTCGAAATCGAAGGCATGAAGTGGATCGCCAGCGCACATCGCAACCCCTCGCGTGGCCTGCCACGTGCCAACGCGGTCATCGTATTGAACGACCCGGACACGCGACTGCCCATCGCCATCATGGAGGGTGGGCTGATCAGCGCCATGCGCACTGCGGTGGTCCAGGGCCTTGCCGCCCGCTACCTGATGCGACCGGGGGCCCGTTCAGTGGGTCTCGTGGGTGCCGGAAGAATCGGTGCGCTTACACTGTATGTTATTAGCAAGTGGTTTCCGCACTTGGATCAATACCGGGTTTTTGACCTGAACTCTGAACGGTCGGCGGCCTTTGCCGAACACCTGAAGAAGCACGATGTTGAGATCGAAGTGACTGAAACCTTCCAGGATGCCCTGGCTCCGGCGGATATTGCTGTTGCCGCAACCACTGCGGAAGAGGCCTATATCCCCCCGGAGTGCTTCAAGGAAGGCTCCGTGTTCATGAATGTGTCTCTCATGGATCCGACCTTCGAAATGGTCGAACTGGCGGACAAGATCGTGGTAGATGACTGGATCCAGTGCTCCCATTCCGACCGGGTGCTTGCTCGGATGAACCAGCAGGGAATCCGGACACGAAAGGATCTGCATGCCGAGTTTGGCGAAATCGTGAAGGGTGAACGGCCTGGCCGGGAGCGTGACGAAGAACGCATTTTCTGGAACCCCTTTGGACTTGCCATCGAGGATCTGGCCGTCGCGATGGCGGTATATCGCCGGGCCTGTGAACTGGGTGTCGGTACAAGGGTTGAGCTTGTCGATAGCGAGTGGGACGTCCTGTTCTAGGGCCTATCCCTTGCACCGGCCGGGTCGCGCGCAACCAGCGCCGCACACAAGCTGCTCCCCTCGATCAAGTGAGCGTCGAAGCACTCCGGTTCACCGTATGTTGCGGGTGAACGAGTGACGCACACGCCGGGGTCCAACTCGAACGCGAACTGGTGCAGGCCGTACGGCAAACCTTCTCCGATCGATTTCAGCGCCGCTTCCTTCAGGCACCAGAGTCGGTAGAACAACAGCCGGCGTTCGTCGCTGCAGGCGCTCACGACCGCCTCGGCCTCGCTGGTGGTGAAATAATGCCGAGCGAGTACCGCAGCTTCCAGTGTTTTGCTGTTGTCTTCGATGTCCACCCCGATGGAGCGCGTCTTTGACCATGCGCCGAGAATGCCGAGCCGACAGGAAGAGAAGCTGAACCCGAGTCCCGGCGCTCCGGAAAGATAGGGCTGGCCTTTCGGAGTTTCCTCGAACACGATCTTTGAAAAGGGCACGCGCGAATCGAGGGCGGTAACGCCGCAGTATCGGCGAAACGCCCGGCTCAGGATGTACACCATTCTATCGCCCGCACAGGCGAAGCGGTCAGCTCGGGCCCGCTCGGCTTTCGAGAGTAATGAGGGGCAATAACGGCCCAACTCGCCCGCTTGAGACATCGGAAAATGGAGAACCGTGGCGGCCTGGCGCGCCTTCAGGGGGGTGATGTCCCGCGACAAGGTGGTGAAGAGAGCTTTGCAGCGATCGCTGTCTTCAGTATTCACGCGCTGTTCACTGGACATTCTGACGGGACTCGGCAGGCTGGGCCGGGCTGCCTTCGCAGGTGCCTGGCGGCAGATGCATGTCCTTCAGCACGAGGCTCAGAGGCAGCAGCGTCGTGCCGGCTTCCAGCACCGCTCCGCCCATCAGCGTCGCCCCGAAGTTGACGGAGCAGCCACGTTGGACATGAGAACGTTTCACCTTGAGCTTCATTTCTTCCAGCGTGTGGAATTGCAGCATGCCATCGATGACACAATCATCATCGAAGCGTGTGGCATTCCAGTCGAACACCTGTAAGGGCGAGGTGACAATCGTGCGTTTGCCAATATGACTACCCATCCGCCGCAGCAGGGGGTTCGAGAGGACGGTGCCGGCCAGGATCTTCAGGGGTCTTCCGCACCACCTGAAATAGCAGTCCTGGGTGAAAAAGTAGGTGAAGTGCCGAATGGACCAGAATGGCGCAGAGTCATCGATTCCCCATTTTTTGCCGACGAGCAATTTCTTGACCAGGATACAAAGCCCTACCAGGATGGCCTCCACCAGCACCAGGGCCACCAGCGCGCTGGCGGCTGGATGCCCGCCCAGGCGAGATAGCACCGTATAGAGCGAGGCGTACGCGAACACCTCGGCAATGGGCAGCAAGCCAATGCTGAAAATGTCGAATAACAGGAAACGCACCAGGAAAAGAGAAAAGCCGGGCAGGTGCGGTTCCCCGTTCTTCGAGGAGAAATCAGGGCTGGCGAATTCCAGCGGCGGATTCCCCGCCACGGTCCTGGGTTCTCCGGGCCGGGTGCGCATCTGGCGCCGGAATCGGATGTCACTTCCGGGCGTGGACACCCCCAGTAGGAAATTCGTCGGAAACTGTCCGGCCTCCGCGACACTGTTGTTACTGGCGAAAAAGTTCACCGGCATGTCGAGTTGCCCCAGTCGGAGGAAATCGGCACCCTGGTCCAGTTGGTTGGCGTAACAGCCATGCGACCAGAACACCCGGGCGTCGGCACTCGTGAGTTCAGGTACGAGGTTGACCATGACATCGCATTCGGAGGCACCGATGCGAGTGAAGCGCAGGCCGGCGAGCGCGCGCAGGTACTGCCCCGAGATCGACCAGGTCCAGAGACGCTGGACCTGATTCAGTTTCTTCACCCGGTACTGCACCAACGCGCTCTGGAACTGTCGCGTGGGATGGATTCCCGGCCGGGTAGGCGTCCATCGGATGAACAGGCAGGCGAGCAAAGACACCACGACGATGGTGGTCCACGAGGTGATGACAGCATAGAGCCCCAAGTGCCAGACGATCTCGGGCAAGGGCGTCACATTGAAGTACTCGGCAGCCTGCCCGGACGCTCCGGCGGGTATGAACCCGGCGGCGAACCACGCAACAGCCGCCGTGGGCACGACCAGGAGACCCATCTCGAGAAAGATCTGCATGAGAAGATTGAGTGATTCCGAAAACCACGCGGGCTTTACCGGCTGACAGCGGATCGCGGTGCGCTGCAGGTGGGTGTAAGCACCGATGGATCGGGCCGGCGCGCCCTCCCAGATTTCTCCTGCCCCCACGTTCTCGAGAACCGGGGTCAACGGTGTCACCCAGCTGCCGCT